>JAIYAL010000183.1 GCA_027489095.1 Erythrobacteraceae bacterium | reverse complement strand
TGCGGCACCACGCCGCTCGCCAGCACATTGCGCTGAAACACCTCGGCATAGCCGCCAAGGCTCGCCACGCCCTCCTGAATGCGCGCCCCGCCCGAATCGTTGAGGCCGATGACAGGCGCGCCGACCTTCATCGCCATGTCCATGATCTTGCAGATCTTCTCGGCATGGCGCTTGGACAGGGAGCCGCCGAACACGGTGAAATCCTGGCTGAAGACGAACACCAGCCGCCCGTTGATCGTGCCGCTGCCGGTCACCACCCCGTCACCCGGGATTTTCTGGCTCTCCATGCCGAAATCGACGCAGTCGTGTTCGACATAGGCATCGACCTCCTCGAAGCTGCCCTCATCGAGCAGCACGTCGAGGCGTTCGCGCGCGGTGAGCTTGCCCTTGGCGTGCTGGGCTTCGATCCGCTTGGCGCCGCCTCCCATGCGGGCAGCTTCGCGGCGGCGTTCCATTTCGGCGATGTTGGCGGACAAGCGAGGGGTCCTCTCTGCTGGGTCTCTTTGCGCAACGCGTTGCCTTAGCGCGTTCGAGGCGTCAACGTGGCAAAAGTGGCGGTTGGCGCGAGAGGGTCATGATACAGACGGCGGACGTGGTGGTGATTGGCGGCGGCATCGCGGGGCTTTCGGTGGCGGCGCGGATGGCGCCGCACGCCCGGGTGGTGGTGCTCGAAGGCGAGAGCGCGCCCGGCTACCACGCCTCGGGCCGCTCTGTGGCGTTTGCCCACTACGGGCTGGGCAACGAACCGGTGCGCACGTTGACGGCGCTCAGCATGGCCGAGCTTGCCGCGCACGGCAGCCTGCATCCCGCGCTGCATATCGCGCCTGCGGACGAGGTCGCGGCGCTTGATGCGCTGGAGCAAGTGCACCGGCAGTTTGGCTGCGACACGTCGCGGATCGGGCCGGAGGAAGCGCGCGCGTTGATGCCGGTTCTGAAGCCCGAGGCGTGCCATGCCGCGCTGGTCGATCACGGCTCGCTCAAGCTGGATACGAACGCGATGCTTCAGGCCCATGCGGCCACCTTGCGCGCGGGCGGCGAGACACTGGTGACAGGCGCGCAGGTCAGCGCGATTGTCCATCGGGGGGCCGCATGGCAGGTCGAAGCCAGCGGCCAGACCTACACCGCCCCGATCCTCGTCAACGCCGGCGGTGCCTGGGCGGACGGTATCGCGCGCATGGCGGGGGTCGCCCCGGTCGGGATCGAACCGCGCCGCCGCACCGTCATCAGCTTCGCCGCGCCCGAGGCAGAGGACGTGCGCGCCTGGCCCTTCACCAAGACCGTTGGCGAGGGCTTCTACCTCTTGCCCGAGGGGCGCGGGCAATTGCTCGCCTCGTCGATGGATCAGACCCCGTCCGATCCCTGCGATTCCGCCGCCGAGGAGCTCGATATCGCCATCGCCGCTGACCGGGTGGAGCAGGCCACAACCCTCGCCATCCGCCGCATCAGCCATAGCTGGGCGGGCCTCAGAAGCTTTGCGCCGGACGAATTGCCGGTGATCGGCGAAGCGGCAGGCGCGCCGGGCTTCATCTGGTGCGCTGGGCAAGGCGGCGCGGGGTTCCAGACCGCGCCTGCCCTCTCGGGAATCGCAGCGGCGGCGGCGCTCGGCCTTGCCTTTCCCGAGGATGCGGCGGCGGCGGGCCTGACCTTCGCAACCTTCTCGCCCGCGCGCTTCAACGCTTAGGCTAGAACCGCCGCATGACGCTGCGCGCCAGCGCGGGCGAAATGGAATAGACCGCGCGCAGCACCTTCACCATGCCGACATTGGCCTCGTCGTGGCCATTTTCGAGCGCCGCGATGATCTGCCGCGCGCATTCCTGCGGCGGCATCTTGCTGGTCTTGCGGTCGGCGGTCATCTGGGTGTCGACCACCGGCGGCAGGGCCTCGATCACCTGAATGGGCTCGCCCGCAAGCTGCGCACGCAGGGCCAAGGTATAGCTGCGCAGGCCCGCCTTGCTCGCGCAGTAGACCGAACTTGCGGTGTTCGGCGCGATGGCGAGGCCGCTGGTGACATTGATGATCGCGGCTTGAGGCGCCGCAACAGTCCGGGCGCGCAAACGCGGCAGCAGCGCGGTGATCAGCCGGATCGGCGCGGAGAGATTGGCATAGAGGCACCCGTCCGCCGCGTCCGCATCGGGCAAGGCGTTGCGGACGTCATGCGCCACGCCAAGCCCGGCATTGTTGATGAGGATATCAATCGCCCGCTCGCCAATCCCGGCGACCAGCGCATCGACCCCGGCGGCGTTCGACAGGTCTGCGGCGAGCACCTCGAAACCATCAGCCGCCATCGCTTCCAGCCGCGCAGGATCGCGCCCGGTGAGCAGAACGTTGGCGCCCTTCGCCTTCAGCTGCCGCGCGATCTCGCGCCCGATGCCTGCGCTGCCGCCAGTCAGCAGCACTGTCTTGCCGTTCACATCCATCAGGCTTTCACCACCCCATGCGCGATAAGGCTTGTCCCGCAGTCGGCGATGGTGTCTTCGACGGGGCGCATCGTCCAGCCCAGCCGCGTCTGGGCGTGGCTCGCATCAACATTGCGCACCTTGCCGATCTCGGTCTTGACCCCGCGCACCTCGGCGTTGAACAGCGCGAGCACGTTGACCACCCAGTCGGGCATCGGCCTGGTCGGGGCCTTGCGCGCTTTTGCACCCAGCCGCGCGCGCAGCACGCCCGCAATTTCCAGTGCGGTCAGGAACTTGCCCGCGCCAAGGAACCGTTCGCCCGCCAGCCCCGGCGTTTCGAGCGCCAGCACGTGAAGCGCGGCGATGTCGCGCACGTCGACGATCGGGAAGCCGAGATTGGGCGCCATCGGCATCGCGCCCGAAAGCAATTGCGAGACCAGCTCGACCGAGGCGGAAAAATCCCCGCTGTCGACCGGGCCGAGCACCATGCCGGGGTTGACCGAGACGAACTCCATGGCGCCGCCTTCGGCCGCCACCCATTCGCGCGCGGCGCGTTCGGCGATGGTCTTGGACTTGACGTAAGGGTAGGCGTCGGGGTGGTCGATATTGGTCCAGCGGCTCTCGTCAAAGGTGTAGGTGCCGCGGTCGACACCATAGACCACCGCCGCGGTCGAGGAGGTCTGAACGAAACGGGTGACGCCCGCATCGCGCGCAAAGCGCAGCGCGCGCAGGGTGCCCTCGCGCGCGGGGATGATCAGATCGTCCTCGTGCTTGGGGGCCTGCGCTGGGATCGGCGAGGCAACGTGCGCGACATGGGTGCAGCCGGCCATCGCCGATTTCCAGCCATCATCATCGGTCAGGTTCGCGTCCCAAACGGAAAGGCGGCTCAGGTGCCCGTGGTAGCGAGCCCGGAAGGCGTCCACCTTGCGGTGATCGCGCATTGTGGTCTTCACCTTCCAGCCGCGCTCGAGCAGCTGCCGGATCAGTTCTCCGGCAATATACCCGCTGCCGCCCGTGACCAAAACCGTGCCTGCCATGCGTAGCCTCCCCGTCCGGCGTGTCCTCGCAGTCTAGCAGTTGGGTTTCGACAAGCAACCTATTTGAAGAGCACCAGCTCCTCGGCCATCGTCGGGTGGATCGCGACCGTGGCGTCGAAATCGGCCTTGGTCAGCTTCGCTTTCACCGCGATCGCAGCGGCCTGCATGATCTCGGGCGCTTCGGGGCCGATCATGTGGATGCCGACGATCCGGTCGTTCGCGGCATCGACGATCATCTTGTAGAGGCTGCGTTCATTGCGCCCGGCCACAACGTTCTTCATCGGGCGGAAGTCCGACTGGTAGACCTTGATGTTGCCGAGTGCATTGCGCGCCTCGCTCTCGGTCATGCCCACCGCAGCGATCGGCGGGTGGCTGAACACGGCGCTGGGCACACAGGAATGGTCGACGGCGTAGGCCTCGCCCGGGCCGAACACGGAATCGGCAAAGGCCTGACCTTCGCGGATCGCCACCGGAGTAAGCTGCACCCGGTCGGTCACGTCGCCCACGGCATAGATGTGATCGACATTGGTGCAGCTGAAGGCATCGACCACGATCTCGCCGTTCTTGCCAAGCGCGACCCCGACGGTCTCAAGCCCCAGCCCTTGCGTGTTGGGCACGCGGCCGGTCGCCACCATCACCAGGTCATATTCGCTGGCCTCCTGCCCGCTCAGCTTGACCAGCAGGGTGCCGTCCGCCTGCTTTTCGACGCTTTCGAATTCGGCGTTGAACAGGAAGGTGATGCCCTTCACCATCGAGATCTGGAGCAGCCGGTCGCGCACCGAGGCGTCATAGCTGCGCAGGATCGTGTCCGAGCGGTTGGCAATCGTCACCTTGCAGCCGAATTCATTGAAGATGCCGGCAAATTCATTGGCGATGTAGCCCCCGCCGGCGATCAGCACGCGGCGCGGCAGGGTATCGAGGTGGAAGGCCTCGTTCGAGGTAATGACATGCTCGCTGCCCGGAAATTCCGGCACATGCGGGCGCGCGCCGGTGGCGATGAGGATGTGCTTTGCGGTGACTGTCTTGCCGCTCGCCAGCGTAATCTCATGATCGCCGGTGATCGTTGCGCGTTCCTTGAAGATCGTCACCTCGTGATTGCCGAGGGTCTGGCCGTAGAGCCCTTCCAATCGCGTCACATCGGCCTGCACCGCATCGCGCAAAGCCGCCCAGTCGAAGCGCTTGCCTTCGATCGTCCAGCCGAACGCCTTGGCGTCTTCGAGGTCCTCGGCAAAATGCGCGCCGTAGACGAGCATCTTCTTGGGCACGCAGCCGCGGATCACGCAGGTGCCGCCGACGCGGTATTCCTCGGCCACCGCCACGCGCGCGCCGTGGGCGGCGGCGACACGGCTCGCGCGCACCCCGCCCGAGCCTGCGCCAATGGTGAAGAGGTCGTAATCGTAATCGCCTGACATCATGCTGCTCCCGTGGTCGCGGGCTCGCATATGGCCTCGCACAGCCGGAGCGGCAACCTTGCGCGGGTGAATTGCAGGATATCAGACAAAGGAAGGGCGGGAGTTTGCCGCTCCCGCCCTCTCTTTATCTAGCGATCAGACGCTGGCTGCGCGGGGACGACCCCCACCGCCGCCGCCACCGCCGCCGCCGGGACGGCCGCGGCCGCGGTTCCCACCGCCACCGCCGCCATTGCCAGCGGGACGCCCGCCATTGCCGGAGTGGCGCTGACCGCCGCCGTTGCCACCATTGCCGCCGGGCTTGCCGCCACCAAAGGCGCGGCGATCACCGCCTTGACCTTCGGCGGGACGACGCTCGCCCTGCGGCTTGCGATCACCCTGCGGACGCCGATCGCCTTCTGCGCGGCGCTGTTCGCCCTGCTGGGGGCGACGCTCGCCGCCAGCGTGGTCGGGACGGCGATCACCCTGAGGCTTGCGCTGGCCGAGCGGACGCGCCTGCACGCGCTTCATCGGCGTGCGGGCGGCGGGCTCTTCAGGGCCTTCACCTTCGACCACCGCGCGGAAGTTGTCCGGCAGCGCCAGACGTTCAAGCTCGGCGCCCGTCACCTTGCGGATGTCCTTGAGGTAGGCACGTTCGTCCTCGGCGCAGAAGGCAATCGCGATCCCGCTCTTGCCCGCGCGCGCCGTCCGCCCGATGCGGTGGACGTATTGTTCAGGCACGTTCGGCAGCTCGTAATTGATCACATGGCTGACGCCGGGAATGTCGATCCCGCGCGCGGCCACATCGGTCGCGATCAGCACCGGCACGCGGGCCTTGCGGAAATCCTCGAGCGCGCGCTGGCGCTGCGGCTGCGACTTGTTGCCGTGGATCGCGTTGGCCGGAATGCCCGCCTGTTCGAGCTTCTTCACAACGCGGTCTGCGCCGTGCTTGGTGCGGGTGAAGATCAGCACGCGCTCGATTGCACCCGGAACCGTGTGGCGGCCCTTGAGGATCATTTCGAGCAAGCTCAGCTTCTCGTCCTGCTGGACCATGAAGAGATACTGGTCGATCCGTTCAGCGGTGGTGCTTTCGGGGGTGACCGAAACCTGCACCGGATTGTTGCAGAAGCCGCTCACCAGTTCCTTGATCGCCTTGGGCATGGTCGCGCTGAAGAACAGCGTCTGGCGATCCTTGGGCGCCAGTTCGCGGATCTTGCGCAGCGCGTGGATGAAGCCGAGATCGAGCATCTGATCGGCCTC
>JAIYAL010000194.1 GCA_027489095.1 Erythrobacteraceae bacterium | reverse complement strand
GTTGAAGAGGGGCGAATCCTCCATGATGATGATCGCGGCCTTGATCGCATCCATCGCGCTGCCGCCGTCGCTGAGGATCCTCGATCCGGCATCGAGCGCGGAGAGCTTCTCAGCCTTCAGCCGCTCCAAAGCCTCGCGCCGCGCAGGCGTGGCGAAATATTCGGGCGGGGTGACGGCAAAGCCCTTGGACACCGCGAACTCCTCCGCGCCCTTGCCGACGAGGAACACGTGCTCGCTCTGCGTGCGCACCGTGTCGGCAAGCAGGATCGGGTTCTTCACCGTCTTCACCCCGGCCACCGCGCCCGCGCTCCGGTCCCGCCCGTCCATGATCGAGGCGTCGAGTTCATTCGTCCCGTCCCACGTGAACACCGCGCCCTTGCCGGCGTTGAACAGGGGCGAATCTTCCATGATGATGATCGCGGCCTTGATCGCATCCATCGCGGCGCCGCCCTCGGCGAGGATCTTGCTCCCCGCATCGAGCGCGGCTTGCAAATCCGCCTCATAGGCCGCGCGCTTTTCGGGGGTCATCTGCGCCGGATCGAGCGTCCCCGCGCCGCCATGGATGGCGAGCGACCATTTGGGTGCAGCGTTTTCGGCAAGGGCAGGTTGGGTCATGAGGGCGAGGGCGAGAGCCGCGATGAGTTTCTTCATGGACGCAAGGTGTAACGCGGCCCTGCGGCTTTCGCCAGCTTAACAACGCGCCCCGCCCACGCTAGGGCACACCCATGATCCTGCGCCCCGCCACCCTCGACGATGCCCCCGCGCTTGCCGCGCTGGGTGCCGAGACCTTCGTTGCCGCTTTCGGCGATCTCTACAGCGCGGAAGATCTCTCCGCCTTCCTTGCGCAGGTGCACAATCCCGAAGCCGTGGCGGGCGAAATCGCGGGTGACAGCTGCACCCATTGCCTTGTCGAGCACGAGGGCGCGCTTATCGCCTTCTGCAAGCTGCGCTACCCCAGCCACTACACCGCGCATTCGGGCGCGGCGAACCCGATCGAGCTCGGCCAGCTTTACGCCCTGCCCGGCCACACCGGCGCCGGGATCGGCGCGCAGCTGATGGACTGGGCGCTCGGCGTTGCGCGGGCCGGCGGACATGATGCGGTCTTGTTGTCGGTCTATTCGGAAAACTTCGGCGCGCAGCGGTTCTACCAGCGTTACGGCTTTGCCAAGATCGCCGACATCACCTTTCAGGTCGGCGACCAGCTCGACCCCGAATTCCTCTACGAATTGAAACTATAACCACCGGAGAGCAATCATGAGCGGATTTGGCTGGACGAGCACCACCGACGAGGTGCTGGAGGGCAAGGACCTGTCTGGGATGACCGTGTTCATCACCGGGGCGAATTCGGGGCTGGGGCAGGAGACTGCCCGCGCGATGGCGGCCAAGGGCGCGCAGATCGTGATGGCCGGGCGCGATCAGGCCAAGCTCGACGAGGCGGTCGCCGCGATCCTTGCGTCGGTGCCGCAAGCGCAGCTTGATACGATCACGCTCGATCTGGGTTCGCTCGAAAGCATCCGCGCCGCGACCTCGCGCGCGCGCCAGCAGTTCGACAAGATCGACATCCTGATCAACAATGCCGGGGTGATGGCCACCCCCTTCGAGCACACCCACGATGGGTTCGAGCGCCA
This sequence comes from Erythrobacteraceae bacterium, assembly GCA_027489095.1. Taxonomy (GTDB): domain Bacteria; phylum Pseudomonadota; class Alphaproteobacteria; order Sphingomonadales; family Sphingomonadaceae; genus Erythrobacter. The sequence goes on along the minus strand of JAIYAL010000194.1, from coordinate 8,867 downwards.
ATTCGGCACCAACCACCTCGGCCACTTCGCACTGACGGCGGAACTGATGCCGCTGATCGAGCGCGGCTCTGCCAAGCGTATCGTCAACCTGTCGAGCCGGGGTCACCACATGGGCCCGGTCCATTTCGAGGACCCGAATTACCAGCACCGCGCCTATGATCCCTGGAGCAGCTACGGCCAGTCGAAGACCGCCAACGTGTTGTTCACCGTGGGCCTTGAGCAGCGCTTCGCAGTGCTCGGCATCCATGCCTATGCTGTGCATCCCGGCGGGATCGAGACCAATCTTGGCCGCCACATGACGCAAGACATGCGCGACGCGCTGATGGCGCGCATCTCCAAGAGCGACACGGGTTTCGCATGGAAGACCATCCCGCAAGGCGCAGCGACCAGCTGCTGGGCCGCGACCGCCGAGGCGATCGAAGGCAAGGGCGGGGTCTATTGCGAGGACTGCCACGTGGCCCAGCAGGACGACGAATCCACGACGGGAGGCGTGCGCACCTACGCGCTCAACCCCAGCTTTGCCGACCAGTTGTGGAAGCTGAGCGAGGAGCTGACGGGGGCGAAGTTCCCGAGCTAAGCCGCGATAAAGTCCCGCACCAACGCGATCGCGTCCTTCGCCTCGCGCGTCGGCGTGATCGCCATGAAGACATGCGGCGCGGCTTCGTATTCGTAGAGCTTGGCGTCCACCCCGGCAGCGCGCAGACGCCCCAGGAAGCTGCGCGAATCAACGATGAAGAGGTCGTGCCGGCCGGTCCAGATGCGGGTCGGGGGGAGCTGGGCGAGATCCTCGCTTGGCGCATAGAGCGGGCTCACCGCCGGATCATCAATGGCGCGTCCGGCGGCGACCAACCCGCCGCACGCGCGCAGCGTGCCGATCTTGAGCATGATGTCGTGCGGTTCAACCGCAGCAATCGCGGGGTCGGCCAGCCCCAGATCGAGCCACGGCGCAAACAGCGCGAGCTTGCCCGGCATCGGCCCGCCATCCTTCACCAGCCGCAGTGCCAGCGCCAGCGCCATGTGCCCGCCCGCGCTGTCGCCGTTGAGGATGATCCGCGCCGGATCGTGCGAAGCAGCAAGCCCGGCATAGACCGCATCCGCTAGCGCATCTTGCGCGGCAAAGGGCTCCTCCGGCACCATCGGATAGAGCGGCACGGTGACGCTGATGCCGCACACCTTCACCATCTCGGCGACCAGCGGCCAGTGCTCCTTGAACATCGGTCGCACGAAACCGCCGCCGTGGAAGTAGAGCATGTGCCACGTGGCCGGACCGCTTTTCGGATGCAGCGTCACCACCTTGGAGCCGAGCACCTCGCGCTCCTCGACGACGAAACGCTGGCGGAAGCTTTCCGGCATGGCTGCGTCGAGCGGCAGCGTGCGCCCTGCCATGACGCTGTGGAAGCCCGCCTCGTCATGCGGGAAGACCGGCGGCCTGCGCCCCACCAGCCACTTCACCGCCCGCAGCAGCAGGCTTGGCGCAGGGCTGCGCAATTCGATGGAGGTGTCGGTCAGCATGGTCTGTCTCCGGTTGAGCGCGCCAGACTGCCGCCGCCGCCGCTCAAGTCAAGCGCAAGCCGGTGCGTCTCTCATTGCCCCGCCCGTCTTTGCCGACTATAGGAACGCGCATGTCATCCATTCGTCCGTGGCGCACAATCGAACGGCGCAAATGTCGCCAGATCATGGTGGGGAATGTCCCCGTAGGCGGTGATGCTCCCATCACCGTGCAGACCATGACCAACACCCCCACCGAGGACATCAAGGCGACGATCGACCAGATCCGCCGCTGCGAGGAAGTGGGCGCCGACATCATCCGCGTGTCCTGCCCGACCGAGGAATCGACGCGCGATTTCAAGAAGATCACCCGCGCCGCACGCATCCCGGTGGTTGCCGACATCCACTTCCATTACCAGCGCGCGCTTGAAGCCGCCGACGCGGGCGCGGCGTGCCTGCGCATCAACCCGGGCAATATCGGCTCGTCAGCCCGGGTCGCCGAGGTGGTGCGCGCGGCCAAGGCCAATGGGTGCGCGATCCGCATCGGGGTCAACGCCGGGAGCCTCGAGAAGGACCTGCTCGAAAAATACGGCGAGCCCTGCCCCGAGGCGCTGATCGAAAGCGCATTGGATCACATCAAGCTGCTGCAGGATCACGATTTCCACGAATTCAAGGTGGCCGTGAAGGCGTCCGACGTATTCCTTGCGGTTGCCGCCTACCATGGGCTGGCCGAAACGGTCGATTGCCCGCTGCACCTCGGCATCACCGAAGCGGGCGGGCTGATTGGCGGGACGGTCAAATCCTCGATCGGCATGGGCTCGTTGCTGTGGGCCGGGATCGGCGACACCATCCGCGTGTCGCTTTCCGCCGAGCCCGAGGAAGAGATCAAGGTCGGTTACCACATGCTCAAGGCGCTCGGCCTGCGCACGCGCGGGGTCCGCGTGGTGTCCTGCCCGTCGTGCTCGCGGCAGGGGTTCGACGTGATCCGCACGGTCGAAACGCTGGAAAAGCGGCTCGAACACATCAAGACCCCGATGAGCCTTTCGGTGCTCGGCTGCGTCGTCAATGGCCCCGGCGAAGCGCGCGAGACCGATATCGGCCTCACCGGCGGTGGCAATGGCAAGCACATGGTCTACCTTTCCGGCATGAAAGCCCACGCCATCGATGACGAGGCGATGCTCGATCACATCGTCCGGCTGGTCGAGGAAAAGGCCGCCGCGATCGATGCGGGCGAGGCGACCGCCTTCGATCCTCACGCCGCGCCGCAGCAAGCCGTCGAAGCAGCGGAGTGAACACCCGCGCGTGGGCCGCGGGCCTCGCACTGGCGCTTGCCGCATGTGCGACGACGCCTCACGCTCCGGCTCATCCTGACGCCCGTGCCTACTCCGCCAGCGCCGATGCATCGGCCGATGTGGACGCCGCCCTCGCTCGCGCCGCCGCCAATGGCAAGCGGGTGCTGCTGGTGCTGGGCGCCAACTGGTGCCACGATAGCCGCGCGCTCGCCGGGTGGCTCGCGACACCACGCTTTGCCGCGCTGACCGCTGAGCGTTACGAGGTTGTGTTCGTCGACGTCGGCATTCCCCAGACGGGCGAGGGCCGCAACCTCGAGATCGCCAAGCGGTTCGGTCTCGCCGAGCTCCCCGGCACGCCCGCGCTGCTCGTGCTGACCGCCGATGGCAAGCCCATGAACCTCGATACCGCCGCCAGCTGGCGCAATGCCGGGAGCCGCAGCGAAGACGCGATCCACGCAGAACTCGCCGCGCTGGCCCTGCGGGAGGCGCCATGATCGAAGCCCTGCTGCTCGCGCTCGCGCTGGCGATGGACGCCTTTGCAGTTGCGCTCAGCCAGGGCGCGCGGTTCCGGCCAGACCTTCGCGGGGGGCTGGCCATCGCAGTGACCTTCGGAGCCTTTCAGGCGCTGATGCCGCTTGCCGGATGGGTGATCGGCGCGGTCGCGCTGATCTATGTCGAGGCGGTCGATCACTGGATCGCCTTTGGCCTGCTCACCTTCCTCGGCGTCAGGATGCTCGGTGGCCATGTCGGCGAGGAAGAGGCGGCGCGGGCGCTCACCGGCCGCGCCTTGCTGTTAGCGGGAGTCGCCACCAGCATCGATGCGCTCGCTGCGGGGATCACCTTGCCCACGCTTGACGTTGCCCCATTGGTCGCCGTGGCTCTGATCGGCATCATCACCGCAGGCATGAGCGGCGCGGGCGTGATGCTCGGCCGGATTGCGGGCGATCGCCTCGGCGCTTGGGCTGAGCGTGCGGGCGGGATCATCCTCATCGGTCTGGGCTGCAAGATCCTCGCCGAGCATTCGGGCTGGCTCTGAGCGGGCCGTGCTCCACGTCGTCCACCACGCCGACTATATGGCCCCGCGCCCGGAACGCGGCAGCTTCCGTTTCGACAAGTACTATCTGGTGATGGAGGAGCTGCGCGCGAGCGGCGCCCCGATGACCGAGCACGCGCCCGAGCCAATGCCCCGCGAATGGCTGGAGGCGGTACATTGCCCCGACTATGTCGACGAAGTGTTCCGCGCAGACGTCCCCCGCGCCAAGGAGCGGCGGATCGGCTTTCCCGTCACCCCCGCCATCGCCAGCCGCGTGCGCCACACCAACGGCGGCACATGGCTCGCCGCGCAGCTTGCCCGCGTGCACGGCTACGCGGCCAACTCCGCCGCCGGGAGCCACCATGCGCTCCACGATACCGGCGCGGGGTACTGCGTGTTCAATGATCTCGCGGTGACCGCCAACCGCCTTGTCGCGCAAGGCCATGCCGCGCGGGTGCTGATCGTGGATTGCGACGTGCATCAGGGCGACGGCACGGCGAGCCTCACTGCGGGCCGCGCGGACATCTTCACCCTCTCGCTCCACGCCGAGAAGAATTTTCCGGTGAGGAAGGCGCGCTCCAGCCGCGATGTGGCCCTGCCCGACGGCACCGATGACGATGGCTACATGGCGGCCCTCGCCCGCCATCTGCCGCAGGTCATGACCGAATTCGGCCCCGACTTCGTGCTCTATCAGGCAGGGGTCGATCCGCACGTCGATGACAAGCTGGGGCGGCTGGGCCTGACTGACGCGGGGCTGGCAATGCGCGATCGCTTCGTGGTGGGCGAAGCGCGGCGGCGGGGGCTCGCCATCGCCAGCGCGCTTGGCGGCGGATATGGCGACGATCCGCGCGTCGTTGCCGCCCGCCATGCCGCCTCGATGTTGACGATGGCCGCGCAGAACGCCGCGTTTCCCGCGCCATCGGCGACGAAATGAGACTAACCTACGATAAGATGCCGAAACCCGGGTTGGGAACCCAAGAGCTACAGGTTACGTTACAGCACAATGAAGCGGCGCGACCTTCTCAAAGGCACCTTGGCAATCGGGGCGGCACTCGCGCTGCCCTCGCGCGTCTTCGCATCGGTCGCAGCATCGGTCGCTCCGGGATCCCCGCGCGACCGTATTCTCTTCGATATCGCCAAGCGCGAACTCATGCGCGCAGGGAACGCGATCTGGAAGCACGACATCGTCGGCATCGCCGATTTCGGCCTGCATTCGGCAAAACCACGCTTCCACTTCGTCAATCTTGATCGCGGTGAGGTGCAATCACACTTCGTCAGCCACGGCATGGGTTCCGACCCGCAGCACGATGGCTGGCTCAAACAGTTCTCGAACACCGAAGGTTCGAACGCGACCAGCCGCGGCGCCTACGTGACGTGGGAATGGTACAAGGGCCGTTACGGCACTTCGGTGCGCCTGGGTGGGCTGGACGAAACCAATGATCAGGCGCTGCAACGCTATATCGTGATGCACCACGCCGACTATGCCGAGCCCGATCACCTCGCCCGCTACGGCCGCCTCGGGCGGTCGAACGGCTGCTTCGCGATGGGCACCGAGGAATTCCGCGAGGCGCTGATGCACCTTTCCGGCGGGCGCCTGCTGTTCGCCGACAGCTTGGGGCTGGAGGAAGACGGCAGCATCCAGCCGCTCCCCGAACTGGCGATGATCGACCGCCGGCCGCTCGACTTCGGCCCCGGCCCGGTCGCCAGCGCGTTCTGAGCGCAGCAAAGCCCGCAGGGGCGCCCCGCTTAGCTATCCCGCAGATCATCCTCGATTACGATCACCTCGTCGGTCGGCACCGCGCTGCGGTTGCGCACGCGCGGCTTGTCGAGGCTGGCGAGTACCGGCGTGTCGCGGCCGTAGATGTCCTTGAAGGTCGCCATCTGGCCGTTGATGTCCGAGGCCATCGTGAAATAGGTGATATAGGCGGACCACTTCCTCTCGAGCGCGACCTTGGTATACTTGCCCGAATTGGCGATCGCCACGGCCTCGTCCTTGGTCGCGCCCTTGCCGAGAATCGCCATCGTCATCGCAAGCTCCAGCGCCCGCTCGGTGCGCACACAGCCGTGTGAGAGCGCGCGGAAATCGGACGCGAACAGTTGGCGCGAAGGCGTGTCGTGGAAGAAGATCGCGTGCTCGTTGGGCATCTCGAGCTTCATCAGTCCCAGCGAATTGCCCGGCCCCGGCTGCTGCACGACAGTGATCGTGCCGCTCGCTGACTTGGTGCCGACATAGCCGTTGGCCTTGGCCCATGCGGGGTTGGCGATGACCTTGGCACCCAGCCCCTCGCCCTTGACGATCGACTGCGGCACTGTCCAGGTCGGGTTGAAGACCACGCCTTCGACCGTCTCGGCGAGCTGCGGGGTCGCGGTGCGCCCCGGCTTGCCGACGATCGTGCGGTAGGTGCTGATGATGCGGTTCCTGACTGTCAGGCGCAGCTGGAACTCGGGCACGTTGGTGATCAGGTATTGCGAGCCGAGATCGCGCCCCAGCCAGCGCCAGCGGTCCATGTTGGCGCGGATCAGCTTGCGCTTGGCGGCCTGCCCGTCCGACGTGGCGGCGAGTTCGGCCTTGAGCTTGGCATAGTCGGGGTGCGTCGGGTTGAGCTTGGCGAGCGTGCCCGGGATGTCATTGGTCTTCAGCGCCTCGGCGAGGATGTCACCGGTGCGGAAGGTGTCACGGTCGGGATCGACCACGAACCACTGCTGGCGCGCGTCCATCGGGGTGCGCCCGTCGCGCAGGTCCTCGACCAGCCAGGCGAAGCTTTGCGAGGCCATCTGGTTGAGCTCGGCCGAGGGGCCTGAGGCCAACGCGATCTTCAGCGGGCCGACGTCATAGTCCTTGGGGTCGAGGCCTTCGGAGCCAATCCCTTCGATCAGGGCGATGAGACGCGCAGCCTGACCAACCGTCCACGCCTGCACCGTGGGTGCTTCGGCGGGCATGGCCTGCACCACCGGCTGCGACACGCTGGGCGACACGGGCGGCGGGAAGGCCTGCGTAAAGGCGGGCGAAGGCTGGGCCGGAACGGGAGTTGGGGTCAGCGCGGTCGGCATCTGCACCACGGCCGGGCCCGGAGCGGTCTGCTCGGCACCGGTAATCATCACGCGCTTCGCACCCGCGCCGTCCTGCGCGAACGCGGCCGTCGCGACCAGCGCCGCCAGGGCGCTACCGCCTGCGAGTTTACCCGGAAACCTGATCATTCGTATTCGCTTTCCTCGCCCCGTGCCGCACAATAATGGCGACACCGCTTCTGCGCCCGCGATCTTACGCGCTGCGCCCTGCCCCTATCAACCATCTTCGCTTTCACCTGCATTAATGTGCACAGGCGTGACCTGGGGATTTGCCGCGCTTATGGAACCGGGCCCATGGAACCCCTAATGCCGCACCGTAGCAACCATCTGCTGCCCTTCGCTGCCGCGCTGATGGGCGTGGGGTTCCTGTCGCTGATGGACGCCTTCATGAAAGAAGCCGCGCTGCTCATCGGCGCCTATACCGCGACTGTGCTGCGCGCCTTCATCGGCGCAGGGTTGATCGCGCCGCTGTGGCTGGCGCGCCGCCCCGCCATGCCGGGCCGCGCGGTCATGAAGCTGCATCTGATCCGCGGCGTCGTCTCGGCCTTCATGGCACTGACCTTCTTCTACGCGATCACCAAGCTCCCGCTGGCCGAGGCGATTGCCCTGAGTTTCATCGCGCCCCTCGTGGCGCTGTATCTCGCCCGCGTGCTGCTGGGCGAAACGATCAGCCGCGCGGCCACGGGGGCGAGCCTGCTCGGCTTCGCGGGCACGCTGGTGATCGTCGGCGGGCGAATCGGCGGGGGCGCGTTCGACACCGACGCCGCGCTCGGCACCGCCTCGCTGTTCGTCTCGGCGCTGCTCTATGCCTACAACTTCATTGTCATCCGGCGGCAGGCGCAGGTCGCCGGGCCGATGGAAATCGCGACCTTCCATTCGGGCATCAGCGGGCTGGTGTTGCTGACCCTTGCGCCGTTCCTGTGGGACGCCCCGAGCGGCGCCGCATGGCTCCCGCTGCTGGCGGCGGGCGCGCTGACGGTGGCCGGATCGCTGTCGATCGCCTGGGCCTATGCCCGCGCCGAGGCGAATGCGCTGGTGCCGACCGAGTATTCCGGCTTCGTTTGGGCGGCGCTGTTCGGCTGGCTGTTCTTCCGCGAACCGGTCACCTGGCCGACGCTGGCGGGAACCGCGCTGATCGTTGCCGGCTGCTGGCTCGCCGCGCGCCCCGCCCGCCCTGCGCCGATCGCCTCCATTTAGGACGATTGACGCAGGGGAAGCCCCCTTGACCTCGCGCGCGCGGCAGCGCAGGAGCGCGACCATAAACCGCGCCCTTGGTGGATCGGGGGCGGCTCAATCGAAAAGGACGGGACCCCCCATGACCGCAATCGGCCAGGATTCGCTCGGCACGCGCCAGATGCTTGACGTTAACGGCAAGCAATATGCCTATTATTCGCTGGCGAAGGCCGCCGAGCAGCTCGGTGATATTTCCCGCCTGCCGATCTCCATGAAGGTGCTGCTGGAAAACCTGCTGCGCTTCGAGGATGGCGGCTTTACTGTGGGCGCTGAGCACATTCAGGCGCTGGTCGACTGGCAGAACGACCCCTCGACCGGCGAGGAAATCCAGTACCGCCCGGCGCGCGTGCTGCTGCAGGACTTCACCGGCGTGCCCTGCGTGGTCGACCTCGCCGCGATGCGCGACGCGATCAAGAAGCTCGGCGGCGATACCGCCAAGATCAACCCGCTGGTGCCGGTCAACCTTGTGATTGACCACTCGGTGATGGTCGACGAGTTCGGCCACCCCAAGGCGATGGAAGCCAACATGGCGCTCGAATACGAGCGCAATGCCGAGCGTTACGACTTCCTCAAGTGGGGCTCGAAGAGCTTCCAGAACTTCACCGCCGTGCCCCCGGGCACCGGCATCTGCCACCAGGTGAACCTCGAGAACATCGCGCAGGCGGTGTGGACCAGCACCGACGCGAGCGGCGCGACCGTGGCCTATCCCGACACCTGCGTCGGCACCGACAGCCACACCACGATGATCAATG
>JAIYAL010000122.1 GCA_027489095.1 Erythrobacteraceae bacterium | reverse complement strand
GGCAGTTCGCGGTCTTTGCCCAGCAGCTGCGCTTTTGCCTTCTCGAACTTCATCACCCCATCGATACGCCGTTCGAGGAAGGCGTGGGTATCGGCCTTGCCCTCTGAATCGTCGTTGACGAACACGGCGAGCGTCGCGCTGTAGATGCCCGCGAGGATCGCGCGCTTGGTGTAGTGGTTGTAATCGGTCGCGGTGTCGCCTGCGAGCCGCCACATGATATCCGCCGAATGCCAGCCGAGCTTCAGCGCGCGGCGCGCATTCTGCGGCTGGGCCATCACGGCGAGCGCGCGGCGCACCGCTTCGTCGATGTTCTCAACCGCTTCCAGCCGGAAGGCGACCAGCGTGCGGATGCGTTCTCGGATCTTGAGGGTGGCGAGGCGTTCGGCCGGCCACTCGGCCTCCATCGCGGCGTCCACGTTCGCGATCCACGCTTCGATCATGTCCATCGGCTTGGCCCCCGGAAAGGCGAGCCGGACCACGTCCACATCGGCCCCCGCCATCTCGGCGGCGGCGGTGAGCGCGGTGTCGTTCCACCCGTCGAAGATCGCCGAGGCGGCGATGTCAGGGGCGAGCGCGATGCGCAGCTCGTCGAGGGTCAGGTCAGAAAAATCGGTCATATCAGAAGGAAGGCCCATAATCTTTCTTGGTTCCCGCATCGGCGCGCTTCTTGTCGGCGGCGTCAAATTCTTGCGCGATGAGCTGGTTGCTGGCGATCAGCTTCATGTAGTCGCGCGCCGAACGGCCCGAATTGTCGCTGCGATCGGGATCCGCGCCATTGGCAAGCAGCGTGCGCACCAGCGCGACCTTCTTGGCATGGACTGCGGCGATCAGCGGCGTCTCTCCGGTCTGGTCGGCGATGTTGACGTTCGCCCCGCCCTTGATCAGCGCCTCGACCCCTTCGACAAAGCCCAGCGAGGTGGCGAGCTGGAGCGGGCTGACGCCCCGCTTGTTGCGGATGTTGGGATCAGCCTTGCGCTGGAGCAGAAAGCGGACCCACACGGCATCGCCGCGCGCCACAACGATGTGCAGCCCGGTGTCGCCGCTGGTGATATCGCGGGCGTTGACGACCTGGGTGCCCGGCTTGTTGAGCATGTCGGTGGCCTTGGTGCCCTCCCGCTCCTTGACGGCCTCAAGGAACTGGTAGCCTTCGGACTGGAACTGCGCGGCCGCCGGCACCGCAAACGCCAGCGCAATCGCACTGGCAATCGCGCTCCCAAGCCCTAACTTGCGCAAAACATCTAAGCCCAAGGTTTGATCCTTTCGCATTACCTGTCACACATTGGGTGTGCCGCGGGGCGCGGGGCAAGCTTCCCGCCTTTCGCAAGCAGTCAGTTAGCAGAGCATGAACCGCAACAACAAGCCTTCCGCCGCTTATCTTGTCGCAATTGCGGCCGCGCTCGCGCTGGCTGGATGCGGCGCGGGTGCACCCCAGCAGGAACCGCCGCTGGCGGGCGCGAAGATCGGCGGGGACTTCACGCTGGTGAACAGCAAGGGCCAGATGGTGCGCTGGGGCGATTTTGCCGGCAAGTACCGGATCGTCTATTTCGGCTACACCTTCTGCCCCGACGTCTGCCCGACCGACGTGCAGCGCATCGCGCAGGGGCTGAAGGTGTTCAAAGGCCAGGATGCCGCCAAGGCGGCGAAAATCGTCCCGATCTTCATCTCGGTCGATCCGGAACGTGACACCCCCAAGGTGGTGGGCGAATTTGCCGCGGCGTTCTCGCCCGACATGGTGGGGCTGACCGGCTCGCCCGATCAGGTCGCCGCCGCAGCCAAGACCTTCGCGGTCGCCTATGGCAAGGGCGAGGCGCAGCCGGGCGGTGGTTATCTCGTCGACCATTCGCGCATCGTCTACCTGTTCGGCCCCGACGGCGCGCCGATCGCAACCCTGCCCGCCGATCAGGGTGCGGACGCGGTGGCGGCGGAACTGGCGCGATGGGTGAGCTGAGAGCACGCTTCTGGGAGCTGCCGCTGGGCGAGCTCACCCGGCCCGAATGGGAAGCGCTGTGCGACGGCTGCGGACGCTGCTGCCTGCACAAGATCGAGGACGAGGACACCGGCGATGTGATCGAAACCAACATCGCGTGCCGGTTGCTCGATACCGCATCCGCGCAGTGCAGCGACTATCGCAACCGCAAGGCCTTCGTCCCCGATTGCCTGCGGCTTACTTTGCGGATCGTGGAGCAGGTGAGCTGGCTGCCCTCGACCTGCGCCTACCGCTTGCGGAACGAAGGCCGGCCGCTGCCGGGCTGGCACTACCTCCTCTCGGGCGACCGTGACGCGGTGCGGCGCGCGGGCGTTTCGGTGATGGGCCGGGTGGTGAGCGAGGTGGACGCCGGGCCGATCGAGCATCACATTACCGAGTGGCCTTCACCCCGTCGCGATTGGGGCCGCGATTGGCAGGAGGTGCCCATGCGCAAGGGGGACGCATGATCGATTGGCTGCGCGGCGCCTCGGCCCGGCGGGTCGAGAGCCCGGAGATCGACCTCGGCGGCAAGCCGGTGCCAATCGTGCTCAAGCGCCTGCACAATGCGCGGCGGCTGACCCTGCGGCTGGCGCCTGATGGTTCGGAGGTGCGGATCACCCTGCCCGCCTGGGCCGAGGGGCGCGAGGCGATCGCCTTTGCCCATGCGCGGGCCGGCTGGCTTGCCGAGCAACTCGCCAAGCTCCCCCGCCGCGCCGCGCCCGAGCCGGGGGGCGAAGTGCGCTACCGGGGCCGCACGCTGCAGCTCGAATGGGACGCGCGCGCGCCCCGCCGACCGGTGCTGGCGGGCGAGGCCCTGCGGATCGGCGGGCCGCAGACCGGACTGGAGACGCGCTTGCAGCGCTGGCTTGAGGCCGAGGCGCTGCGCCTCGCCGAGGCGGACATGCGCGACTATTGCGCGGCCGCCGGCCTCGATCCGGTGCCGATCGGGCTGACCCGGGCGCAGCGGCGCTGGGGCTCATGCTCGGACAAGAGCCGCATCCGCATCAACTGGCGGCTGGTGCAGGCCCCCGATTTCGTGCGCAGATCAGTGGTCGCGCATGAAGTCGCGCATCTCGTCCATTTCGACCACTCACCCGCCTTCCACGCGCTTCTGGCGCGGATCTTCGAGGGCCAGATCCAGGCCGCCGACCGCTGGCTCAAGGAACACGGACGCTCCCTCTACGCGGCCTTCGGTTGATCCCAAGCATCTGGCGTTCGGCTCCCATACGCCTATATTCGCTACCATGCCCGCAAACGCACCCGCCAAGAAGCCCTCCAACCCGCGCCCCCGGTCGCTGGCGCAATCGCGCTTCAACCCCGCCTCCGGTGTCGCTGATTTCTGGAACGAGATCCGGCGGCCTCAACCCTATCGCTGGCCGATCCTCGCATTGTCGATGCTGCCGGTTGCCGGGATCATGGGCTGGGCGCTGGAGCAGGAGTTCTACGGCGAGCCCGAGCGGCCGAAGATAGACTACATCACCACCCTGGAAGACGGGCGCAGCGATGCGACAATCGCCGCAGAGAACCGCGCCAACCAAGAGATCAAGGAGCTGCGCGCCGCCGAAGAAGCGCGGATCTCAGGCGAAAAGCGCAAGATGTACAAGGCGCTTGGCGCAGCGGCGGGGATGGATGTCGAGGCCATCGCGCGCAAGGCCGATGCCGAGCGCGCCGCCGCCGAGGCCGCTGCGAAGAAGCGGCTCGAACAGGCGGCCGCCCAGCCCTCCGCCGCCCAGCCCTCCACCGAAAGCCCAGCGCAATAGCCGCAGCAGCGCTCCCCCCCCAAAGCGATCGGGACGACCGCGACTGGTTGGCCGCCGCCGCGCGGCTCGCCCTGCGCGCGCGCCCGCTTGCGCGCCCCAATCCCGGGGTGGCGGCGCTGGTGGTGCATGAAGGCCGGGTGATCGCGCGCGGCTGGACGCAGGCGGGCGGGCGTCCCCATGCCGAGGCCGAAGCTCTCGCTGGCCTTGATCCGCAAGTGCTGGCCGAGGCCACGCTCTACGTCACGCTCGAACCCTGCGCCCACCAGTCTGAGCGCGGCCCGGCCTGCGCTGATCTGATCGTGGCCGCCCGTCCCGCGAGGGTCGTTATCGGCCAGATCGACCCTGACCCGCGCACCGCCGGACAGGGCATCGCCCGGCTTGAAGCATCGGGAATCGCGGTCAGCCTGCTCGAAGACGCGGCCTCGGCGGCGAGCCTTGCAGGCTTCCTCACCCGCCAGCGGCATGGGCGTCCGTGGGTGACATTGAAGCTGGCGATGTCGCTCGATGGCTGCATTGCGCTGGCTGACGGGACGAGCCGCTGGATCACCGGCGAGGCGGCGCGCGCGCATGTCCACGCCCTGCGCGCGCAGAACGACGCGATCCTTGTGGGCGGCGGGACATGGCGCGCGGACAGCCCCCGGCTCGATGTGCGCCTGCCGGGGCTCGAAGACCGCTCGCCCCGGCGCGTGGTGCTGACCCGTGGGGCCGCGCCAGCAGACGGCGTCACCGCGATCCCCGCGCCCGGCGCGATCGCTGGCCTCGCGGGCGTCCAATACCTCTATGTCGAAGGCGGGGCCGAGACCGCCGCCGCCTTCCTCGCGGGCGATCTGGTGGACGAACTCCACCTCTACACGGCCCCGATCCTGATCGGCGATGGCCGCCGGGCGCTCGGCGCGCTCGGCCTTGCAAACCTTGCCGATGCGCATGGCCGCTGGCAGCTTACCGAGCGCCGCCAGCTTGGCAGCGACAGCTTCGCGTCCTATCTGCGGACCAGAAACTCCTAGAGGAACAGCAAGCATGTTCACCGGCATCGTCACCGCCATCGGCACCATCGCCGCCGCCGATCAGCGCGGCGACCTGCGCTTGCGCATCACCGCCCCGCTCGATCCGGCGCGGATTGATATCGGCGCGTCGATTGCGTGCTCGGGCGTGTGCCTCACCGTGGTCGAGCGCGGCGGGACGGCGGGCGATGCCTGGTTCGATGTCGACCTTTCGGGCGAGACCGTCAGCCGCACCGTGCCCGGGATGTGGGAACGCGGCGCGCGGCTCAATCTTGAGCCGTCGCTGCGGCTCGGTGACGAGCTGGGCGGGCACATTGTCACCGGCCACGTGGATTCGGTGGGCGAGGTGGTGATGGTGGGCCGCCAGGGCGATAGCTGGCAGGTCGCGATCCGCGCCCGCGCGGAAATGTCGCCCTTCATTGCGGAAAAAGGCTCGATCACGGTCAACGGCGTGTCACTGACCGTCAACGACGTGCGCGACCGCGAGGACCGCGCTTGCGACTTCCTGCTCAACATTATCCCCCACACCGCCGCAGTGACGACGCTCGGCGATCTCACGGAAGGGGCCCGCGTCAACCTCGAGATCGACGTGCTGGCGCGCTATCTGAAGCGGATGCAGAGCCTCGCCGCACGCTGAGCGCGGGGCCGGGACATCTCTAGCCCACCGTGAAGCTCACCTTGCCGCTCACCGCGTGGCCATCTGCCGCGCTCGCCTGCCAGCGCACGTCGTAGCTGCCCTTCGGGAGGGGCTTGGCAAGGGTGAGGGTCAGCGTCTTGCCATCGGCCGACCAGACAGGGGTGAAGTTGCGGATCAGCATCTCGCCGTGGTTGGGCATCCCCGGCATCGCGGTCATGACGATGCTCGCCGCAGCCTTGGCCTTGTTAACCGGCTGGCTGAAGGTGAGGGTTATCGCCTTGGGCGCCTTGGCGCTCGCCCCCGCCGCCGGGGTCGAGGCGGTGAGCTGGACATGGGCGGCAAGCGCTGTCGGGGTGAGCGCCGTCAGAGCAAGGGCGGCGAGCAAGGCGGTGGTGCGCATAGGTGGTCTTCGTCTTTCGCGTTGATCAGAACCAGAAACGGATGCCGGCGAGGATGCTGGTGGCCGAAGTGCCTTCGCCGCGCAAGCGCGCGAAGTCCGCACCCTTGCCGGTGCGCCATGATTGCTCGATGCCGATATAGGGCGCGAATTCGCGGGCGATTTCATAACGCAGCCGCGCGCCGACCTCAATCTGATCGAGCCCGGCGCCGATGCCAAGCTCAGGGATATCCTGCGCAGACAGATTGGCCTCGATACGCGGCTGGAGGATCAGGCGCTGGGTGATGCGCTGATCGATCTCGGTCTCGATCCGCGCGGTCACATCGCCGCGGGTGCTGAGGAACAGCGCGGCGTCGATCTCGAAAAGATAGGGCGCAAGGCCCTGCACGCCGATCACGGCATGGGTGGTATCTGGCCCGGCGATGTCATGGCGCACGCCGGCCTGCACGTCCCAGAACGGCGCGAACGCCTTGGAGTAGAGCGCCTGCACCTCGGCATCCTCGGGCGCGGCGCCCCATTCGCCCTCGCCCTCGCTCTTGAACCACAGGCGGCTGGTGGGGGTGCCGTAATAGCCCTGCACGTCCCACAGGTAGAAGTCCTTGCCCTGCCGCACCTGCGCCTCGATCCGGTCGCCCTGGAGCCACAATAGCGGGAAATCGCCATGCATCCGGCGCAGATCTTCGCGTGAGGGTGCCATTGCCGCAGCGCCCCAGATTGCGTCGGCGGCCCTCGGCGGCCCGCTCCCGGCCTCTGGCGGGGGCGGGGTTTCCATTGTCGGGCCGGGCGATGCGGGGGCGACATCCTCACCCATAGCGTGCCCTGCGCGGGGATCTTGCGCGGCGAGCGGCGCGGCGGCGGCAAGCGCGAGCAGGGGGAGCGCGGCCCTCACCCACCCGGCCCCATCACCGTCACCGTCTGCATCATCCCGCCGTGCATGTGATAGAGCAGGTGGCAGTGGAACGCCCAGTCCCCCGGGGCGTCCGCCGTGAGGTCAAACTGCGCGCTCGCGCCGGGCTGCACGATCACCACGCTCTTCCTCGGCTGATCCGCGGGGGTCTTGCCATTGACGAGCGTGAAGAACATCCCGTGCAGATGGATGGGGTGCGCCATCATGGTGTTGTTGACGAGCTTGACCCGCACCCGCTCACCTTGGGCGAAGCGGATCGGTGTGTCGGTGACGGCGGAATAGATCTCGCCGTCGAACGACCACATGTAGCGTTCCATGTTGCCGGTGAGGTGGAGTTCAAGCAGGCGTGACGGCTCGCGCGTGTCAGGGTTCGCCTCCAGCGCGGCGAGCATCCGGTAATTGAGCACGCGGTGATCCACGTCGCGCAGGCCCAGCCCGGGATCGCCGAGCTTGTCGACCGGGTTCATGGCAACCATGTCGATCCCCGGGCCAACCTTCACGTCCGGCGGCAGCAACAGCGTGTCGCGCATTTTCATGCCCTCCATGCTGTGCTGGCCCGGGCCGTGGTCCATGCCCATGTCGCCCATGGTGAGCAGCGGGGCCTTGCGCAGCGGCGGGATCGCAGCGCGCGCGCCGGGGCGGGTGGCGAGGGTGGCCAGCGCCATGCCGGATCGGTCCATGCTTTCTGCGACGATGGTATAGGCCTCGGCGGTGGGGGCGATGATGACGTCGTAGGTTTCCGCCGTGCCGATCTGGAATTCGTCGACCTCGACAGGCCGCACGTTCTGGCCGTCCGCCGCGATCACCGTCATCGGCAGGCCGGGGATGCGGACATTGAAGAACGTCATCGCCGATCCGTTGATGATCCGCAGGCGGATGCGCTCACCCGGGCGGAACAGGTATTCGAGGCCCTCCTTCGGCCCGCGCCCATTGGCAAGGTAGGTGTAGGTCGAGCCGGTCACATCGGCGATGTCGGTCGTCGGCATCCGCATCTTGGCCCACATCCGGCGGTCGGCCGCAGAAAGCTTGTAATCGTCGCTCCAGGCGGTCTGCTGGTAGTTGAAATAGCCCTCGCCCTTGCGCAGGCGGTCCATGATCCGGTGGGACGCAAGCGGGGTGAACTCGCTGAGCAGCAGGATATAGTCGCGGTCGTACTGCGCAGGCTCGGCCCCGGCGGGGTCGATCACCAGCGGGCCATAATGCCCCTGCTGCTCCTGAAGCCCCGAATGGCTGTGATACCAGTAGGTGCCCGATTGCCTCACCGGAAATTCGTAGGCGAAGGTCTGGCCCGGCTTGATCCCCGGGAAGCTGATCCCCGGCACCCCGTCCATCTGGAACGGCACGAGCAAGCCATGCCAGTGGATCGAGGTGTCCTCGGCCAGATGGTTGGTGACGTTGAGGCGGACGCTCGTGCCTTCCCTCAGCCGCACCAGCGGCCCCGGCACGCTGCCGTTGACCGCCACGCCGTGCCCCTTGCGTCCCGCCACGATGCGCGCGCCCTCGCCCACGGAAAGGTCGATCACCGCGCCTGAAACCTCGTCAAAGCCGGCGCGGATCGGCGCGCCGCCGGGCCCGCGGTGCGTGGAATGGCCCTGCGCCCAGGCAGGCAGCGCGGCGAAGCTGGCAGCGGCACCGGCCGTGCGGACAAAGCCGCGGCGGGTGACAGGCGGGATGGTCATACGAAAGCCATGTAGCGGCATGTGCGGCGCTGCGCTCGCCCGTTTTTTGCAAGTGCGGCGTACCGCGCGCCGCCTGAGCGTTTACCCGCCCGGATGGGCCGCGCTCAGCCGGATGAACGGCGCGAGCAGTTCATCCGGGCTCGCCGCCTCCAGCGCGCCCGTCGCGACATCCGCCGCCGACCAGAACAGCGAGGGCGCCTCGTCATCGAGCATCGCCCAGTTGGGGAACAGGCGCTCGCCCATGCCTTCGGTGAGCAGCAGTTCGATATTGGCGTGGCGATCATCCTCGCAGATGCGCGCATAAAGCGCGTCGATCGCATCGACCGGGCCTTCGATCAGCTGGAGGTAGAGATCCGCCCGGCACACCAGCGCCCCGGTGATGCCCATCTGCGGATTGTTGCGCCGCGCCGCCGACAGGATGCCTGCCAGCATGGAGCGATCAAAGCCGAAGGGCTGCGAGCGATAGATCAGGCGTTTTTCGATTGTGAGCTCCGGGTGCGAGGCAGTCGGGGGAGCCTAGGCCAAAGCGATCGCGGGGGATAGCGGCGTGTTGTGCGACGCTGCCTCAGCTCGTCAGCGGCCCTTCTTTGAAGTCCGCGCGCGTAATCACGTAGGTCAGGTGCGGGATGACCAGGCCCCCGGCCATCACCCGCTCCTCGCGGCGGTCGGTCAGCCTCGCGCCGATCCGCTCCAGCGCCCGGCGTGAGCGGGTGTTGGTTTCGCCCACCGCAAAGCGCACCTCGGCGACACTCGCCAACGCATGGGCCAGCATCAGGCGCTTCATCTCGTGGTTGGTGCGGCCGCCCCAATGGCTTCGGGCAAGGAACGTCCAGCCGATCTCGACCGAGCCGCCATCTGGCTCGTCCAGCCCCTGAAAGCGCGAGGAGCCAATTACCGCGCCAGTGTTGGCATCGAGCGCGACCAGCGCGCCCTTGTTCGCCAAGGCATCATCGAAGAAAGCGCGGAACACCGGCTCTTGCCAGCGGTCATGCGCGGGGTGCTGCTGCCAGATCAGCGGATCGGACGCGACCGCGAAGAGCGCGTCCCAGTCGTCCGCGCGCAAGGGGCGCAAGGTGACATGCTCGCCCTCCAGCACTGGCTGGCGGTCGAGCATCGCCGTTACTGCGCCACCGCCGCCAGCGCGGCGATGAACTGGGGCAGATTGGCCTGCGTCAGCCCGGCAATATTGATGCGGCCCGAGGCGGCCATGTAGATGCCGTGCGCCTCGCGAAGCGCGGCGACCTCTTCCTTGGTGATCGGCAGCATCGAGAACAGGCCGTTCTGCGTGCCCAAGGGCGTGAGATCGACCCGCCCCGCCGTCCCTGCCGCCGCGAGCGCATCGCGCACCTGCCGCATCCGCGCGCGCATGGTAGTCAGCTCCTCCAGCCAAAGCCGCGTTAGCTCGGCATCTTCGAGGATGATCCGCACCGCCGCGCCGCCGTGATCGGGCGGCATCGACCATGCCGCGCGGGCCAGCGCATTGGCATTGGAGAAGGCGGTGGGGAGCGCATCGGAATCGGCGGCCATGACGTAAAAGGCGCCGACCCGGTCGCGGTACTGGCCGAAGTTCTTGTCGCAGCTGTGGGCGATAAAGGCTTCCGGCACAGCGGCGAGCACCGCGCGCATTCCCGCCGCATCCTCTTCCATCCCGTGGCCGAGGCCCTGATAGGCCGAATCGATGATCGGGAAGGTGCCGCTGGCAGCGAAGGCTGCGGCAATCTCGGCCCATTGCGCGGGCGTGTAGTCGATCCCGGTCGGATTGTGGCAGCACGCGTGGAGCAGCACCGCCTCGTCCGCCGCAGCGCCGTTGATGGCGGCGAGCACCGCCTCAAGGTTCGCCGTGCCATCGGGGTTGGCGTGATCGAAGGGGGCCAGCTCCATGCCGAGATCAGCCAGGATCTGCGCGTGGTTGGGCCAGCTGGGCACGCCCATATGGACGCGGCGGACGCCGGCCTTCTGCGCCATCGCCAGCGCGAGGCGGACAGCGCCGGTGCCGCCCGGGGTCTGCATCCCCTGAATGCGCCCGCCCATCGCCGGGTCAGCCGCGCCGAAGATATAGGGCATCAGCGCATTGACGAAGCCCATGTCGCCTTCCGGGCCAAGGTAGGACTTGCTGCCTTGCGTATCGACCAGCACTTGCTCGGCCGCCTTGATCGCGGCGAACACCGGGGTCGCGCCGTCTTCCGTGCGATAGACGCCGACGCCGAGGTCGATCTTGTGCTCACGCGGATCGGCAGCGTGGAGGCGGATCAGGGCGAGCAGCGCGTCGGGCGCCTGGGGGCTGAGTCGTTCAAGCATAATGCGCTGCGCCATGGCCCGCCCGGCGCATCATCGCAACCGGCTTTGGCACCTTATCCGATCAGAACGGCATCCACTTCTGTTCCTTCGAAAACTTCATGTAGCCGGCATTGACCCCGAGCCTAAGCCCCGCGCCGACCCGGATCGGGATCAGCACCACGTCGCCGCGCCGCAGGTAGCTGGCATTAAGGCCGCCGACGAAATAGGCCTGCCCCTCACCCGCCGGGAAGCGGTTGAAGAGCGTCTCGGTGTCGTAAAGGTTGTAGACCAGCACAAAGGTGTTGGCGGCACTGGCCCCGACATCGAAGCCCACCGACGGCCCGGTCCAGTAGACCTTCTGCTCGCCCTCGACCTTGTGGTGGAGCGTCCCCGAACCGTAGCGCGCGCCGACGATGAACGCCCCGCCCGCCTCGCGCCCGACAATGTAGCCATTGGGGCGGCCCTGCTTCTTCAGCAGGTCCTCGATCAGCTTGGCAAGCCCTTCGGCGCCTTTGCCGAACACGCCTTCAGCCGCACCGATGAGATCGTCCTCGCCATAGGTCTCGGAGGTCGCGGGCGGGGTGACAAGCGTGGGCGTTGCGGCGGCTTCGGGCGGCTGAGCGGCTGTGGCAGACGGAGCATATTCGCTCCAATTGGCAGTCGGATCGGCTGGCAGCGGGGTGGGTGAGGCCACGGTGGCAGGCGCCTGAGCAGCAGGCGCAGGCGCCTGCGGATTGGCGAGGTCGGCATCGATCCCCTGGTCGGTCATGGCCGCATCGGGATCGATCGTCTCGAGATCCTGCGCGGCAGCCGGGACGGTCAGCGCGAGCGCGGCAAGCGCGCCGAACATCGCGCCGGCGATCTTGCGGCCAAGATCAGGGAGGCGGGCGGTCATCACGTTCATCATGCAGCCTTTCGCAGCAACGGTCAGCCCCGGTCTTTCGCACAGTCCAGCAGAATCCCATCCCGCAGGCTACGCAACCGCTCGTCGCCAGAGCGAATCGGATTTGCGACGAACGGTGCGGTGCTAGCTTGGCGAGGCTGAATGCCCGCCGAACCGCACGCCCCGCCCAAGGCGGCCCCGAGGCATCACGGCTTTTTTGTCCGACCCACCTTGCCGCTTGCGCAATGGCCGACTATAGCGCCGCCCTCGCAGCCCGAGATGTTGCCCGGAGACGTGGGTGAGTGGCTGAAACCAGTTCCCTGCTAAGGAACCGTACTCTATCAGGGTACCGAGGGTTCGAATCCCTCCGTCTCCGCCACTTCCCTTGCAAAGCACGGGAAACCCTAGTGCTCCGGCTTGCTGCCAATCTCCTGCGTACCCCACTGGGGCGCACGGTGGTACGCTTGAAGGGTTCTGATCGTCCTGATGCGGCAACACGTCCGCGCCTGATCACGCGCGATAATACCTTGTGCGGACATTTCGGTAATCAGCCCGACTAGGCGCACTTTGCTCGGCCCGGCCGTCATGCGCAAGGCAGCGGATGTCATGATCGACCTGAAGTGCACCATGCGCGTCTGATCGCGCCGCCGATCAAGGCATCGGCGCGCCCCGGCTGGCGACCAGCACGTCATACCATTCCGACCGTGTCCAGCGGACTCGGATCGCATCACCGGCATCGGCGATGCGCGCGGGTGTTTGTGATCCGACAATGGGAATCGGGCGTGCTGGATGGACCATGATCCAACTGATGGCCGCTGCAGCGCGCGACACGTTCTGCGCCTGCGCAATAGCATCGAGCGCGGCCGCGACAGCGACCTCGCGGGGTGTTTCGGGCTGGACAATCCGCCCCCCGCCCAGTGGCGACCAGGCCATGACGGCGATGTCTGCCCCGCACGCAAGGTCGAGCGTCCCATCGGTCATGCTGTCTAGCGTGAGCGCCGAAAATTCCGGCTGGGTACTGGCGAGCGGAACCGTGAGATGCTCGAGAAGCGCGCGCGTCTGTGCGGGCGTGTGGTTGGAGATGCCGACCGCGCGCACTTTGCCGGATGACACCATCTGATCCAGCGTCGCCGCCACTTCGGCCGGATGCGCGAGCAGATCGGGCCGATGGACCTGCCACAGATCAAGCTGCTCGATGCCCAGCCGCACGAGGGACTCGTCGAGCGACGCCATCATCGCGGCCGGGCTGCTGTCATAGGGGATGCCGGGAATGATGCCGCCCTTTGATGCCAGCACTACCTGCGAGCGCAGATCCGGCACTTCGCGGAAAACCTGGCCCAACAGCACTTCCGACGCGCCGAAACCGGCGTTGTCGATCCCGTATATGGCGGCGGTGTCGAGAAAGGTCATACCTGCATCGACCGCCGCTTCCACCGCCGCGATCGCCGGACGCAGCGCGCCTTGAAAGCGCCACATGCCCCAGGCGATCGGGCTCACGATCACATCGGACGTGCCGAGCGCGCGCGGGCCTGCCGGAGTCAAATGCGATAACGCGCCCGTGTTTTCCATAATGTTCCCCTGAAGCAGAAAGTGGTGTCGAACGTTTCGAAGTTAGCAATGCTGCAACGGCCGTGAGGACCCGTTTGTGCTATCGCGCCAACCAGCCGCCATCGACGGCGAGCACATGTCCGTTGATGTAGTCCGCAGCCGAGGATGCGAGGAAGACGGCCGCACCGCCGATATCAGCGGGCCGGCCCCAGCGTCCTGCGGGAATGCGCTCGACAATCTGACGGCTGCGGATCGGATCCGCTTGAAGCGCGGCGGTGTTGGCGGTGGCGATATAGCCCGGCGCGATGGCATTGACGTTGACGCCTTGCGCCGCCCACTCGTTGGCCAGCGCACGGGTCAATCCTGCGACGCCAGACTTGGCCGCCGTATATCCCGGCACGCGGATGCCGCCTTGAAAGCTCAGCATCGAGGCGATGTTGATGATCTTGCCCGACCCGCGGGCCAGCATCGGTCGCGCCGCCGCCTGTGTCAGAAAGAACAACGTCTTGAGGTTGGTGTTCTGGACTGCGTCCCAGTCGGCTTCGGTCATGTCGATGGCGTCGGCCCGGCGAATGATGCCCGCGTTGTTGACGAGAATATCGATGGTCCCGAATGTCTCAAGCGCTGTTGCCACAGCGCCAGGCACGGAGGCTATAGTCGACAGGTCGGCGTGAACATCGAGCCAGCGCCGCCCGAGCGCCTGCACTTGCGCACCGGTCGCATCGGCGGCGCTGCGCCCGAGTGTGGCTATGTCGGCGCCCGCCCCTGCGAGCGCGAGCGCCACGGCTTGTCCGATCCCGCTGTTGGCGCCGGTGACAAGCGCGACTCTTCCGCTCAGATCGAACATCATTTGAGCTGACAGATATCGAGCACGTTCATGTCCGAGTAGTCGAGATTCTCGCCGCCCATGGCCCAGATGAACGTATAGGCACTGGTTCCCGAGCCCATGTGGATCGACCATGGCGGTGAAATCACGGCTTCGTCGTTACCGACCAGAATGTGCCGCATCGCATCGGGCTGCCCCATATAGTGGAACACCCGATCTTCGGCACCAAGACCGGTGTAGAGATACACTTCACTGCGCCGCTCATGAACATGGGGTGGCATGGTGTTCCAGACGCTGCCGGGCTCAAGAATGGTCAGCCCCATGACCAGCTGTGCCGAATCGCAAGTGCCGGGAATGATCAGCTGATAGATCGACCGGGCGTTGGAGTTCTCAAGGCTGCCGCGCTGCATCGGCGTGACTTCGGCAATCGTGATCTTGCGGATGGGAAACGCCCGGTGCGCGGGCAATGAAACGAGATAGAAGCGCGCTGCCGCGCCTTCAAACCGCACGTCGGAACTGCCCATCGGCACATAGAGGCAATCACGCGGCGCCATGTCAAAACGCTGTCCGTCGACCGTGACAACCCCGGCTGCGCCGACGTTGACGACCCCGAGCTCGCGACGTTCCAGCAGCGGATGGCCGGCAGCGCTTTCGGGCTCGGTCTGGCACGGCAACACCAGCGTGCGCCCATCGGGCACGGCCCCTCCAAGGATGAAACGCTCGCCGTGCGAATAGACCAGCCGGATCTCGCCCGGCGCAAACAGGCCGTCGGCTAGGTAGCGATCGCGCAACGCGTCATTGCTCGCATCGTCCATCATGTCGGGATGCGTTGCGTAGAAGGTCTTGGCAAACATGGTAGGCTCCTTCGGCGGCATGCCCCCGGCACAGGATGTCGGCGCCGGTCAGTGAAAACGTTGCATTCCAGGTCAGATAAATCAGCAGGCCGCTTGCCTCTCTCAGACAATCCAGACTGCGGAATCCGCATTATTATTGTGTTATACTAATAAGGTAAATTGGCCCGCCATGGCATGCACGGGCTGTCGTACCACGCAGCCTTGTGAATGGCAACGTTTTCACATATCGTGTCATTGAAGCTGGCCATAGCCGGTGTTGGTGGGGGAGGCATTGGTCATGCACGATCGGTCGGTCGGTGCCGGGGAAACCAGCCCGGGACGCTATCGATGGGTGATTGTCGCGCTGCTGTTTGCCGCGACCGTAATCAACTACATTGATCGTCAGATGCTCGGCGTTCTCAAGCCGACGTTGCAGGCCGACATGGGCTGGAGCGAAGCCGATTTCGCGCGCATCGTCTTCTGGTTCCAGTTTGCCTATGCCGTCGGCTATGTCACTTTCGGCCGCGTGGTTGACCGTGTCGGCGCGCGGATCGGCTATCTGGTGGCGATTGTCATCTGGACGCTGGCGCATATGGCCCACGGCCTGGCGGGATCGGTCGGCCAGTTTGCGCTGGCCCGCATCGGGCTCGGCATCGGCGAATCGGGGAGCTTTCCCGCCGGCATCAAGGCGGTCACCGAATGGTTCCCGCAGCGCGAACGCGCTTTCGCCATCGGATTGTTCAATGCCGGTTCCAATGTCGGCGCGATCATCACGCCGCTGCTCGTCCCGGCCATCGTCCTGCTGTTTGACTGGCGCATGGCGTTCTTCCTGACCGGCAGTTTTGGGATCGTCTGGGCGGTCGCGTGGTGGGCGGTCTACCGCAGCCCGGACGACAGCAAGTCGGTGTCGGCGCGCGAGCTTGACTACATCCGGCAGGACCCGCCCGACAGCACCGCACAGATGCCATGGGGCAGCGTGCTGATCCGGCGCGAAACCTGGGCCTATGCTCTGGGCAAATTCTTCACCGATCCGATCTGGTGGTTTTTCCTGTTCTGGCTGCCCGGCTATCTGTTTGAACGCTACCAGCTGGACCTCAAGAGCTTCGGCTTGCCGCTTGCCGCGATCTATCTGATTTCAGACTTTGGCAGCGTCGGTGGCGGCTGGTTGTCATCGCGATTGATTCGCGCTGGGCTCAGCGTGAACCTTGCCCGCAAGCTGACGATGCTGGTCAGCGCTGGCATGGTGGCACCGATCTGGTTTGCGCAGGATGTGAGCAATCTCTGGGGTGCGGTCTTGCTGATCGGGCTGGCGGCCGCAGGACATCAGGCGTTCTCGGCGAATTTGATGACCCTGCCGTCCGACCTGTTTCCGCAGAACGCGGTGGGCTCGGTGGTTGGCATTGGCGGCACACTCGGTGCCATAGGCGGCATGGGCATGGCTCTGTTCACCGGCCATATCCTCGAAACAACGCATGGTTACGCGCTCCTGTTCGCAATTTGCGCGAGCGCCTATTTTGTCGCATTGGTGGCCATACAGCTTCTGTCGCCGCGCCTCGCCCGCGTCGACACGGCCTGAATGCCGCCCTCGCTTCAAAGGTAGATTTGCGCTTGGCCAGCCCAACGATCGTCGAAGTTGCCAAACGCGCCGGGGTTTCGATCTCGACAGTGTCGCGGTGCCTCAACCACCCCGACAAGGTGGGAAAAAAGACGCTGCAGCGCGTCCGGAAGGTGATCGACGACATAAACTTCAGTCCCAATGCGCTGGCGCAGAGCTTCCGGCGCGGCAAGACCAATATCATCCTCGTGGTCGTTCACGAGATCGGCAGCGGGCTGCTTTCCGAGGTTGTCGGCGGCATCCGCAGCGTATTGGACGGCCGCTATGCGGTAATCCTGACCGAATCGCGGCCCGATGCCGCCCAACCGGCCAGCTTCATCGAAATGCTCGTCGCCAAGCAGGTCGAAGGGGTGATCCTGTTGTGTTCGGTCCCGCCGTTCAGCCGCAAGATCATCGAGCTGAACAAGGCGCGCAACTTGCCTATCGTCATTGGCCTCGAACCGCTGAGCGATGAACTGCGCAAACTGCCCAGCGTCCACATCGACAATTTTGCCGCCGCCAGCGAGGCCACAGCCTATCTGATCGGGCTCGGCCATCGTCGTATCGCCTTCGTATCGGGGCCGCGGCAGTCTTATGTCACGCTGGACCGCGAGCGCGGCTTCGTGGCCGCGATGGCCGATGCCGGGCTCGACGGTTCGAATGTCCACTACGCCGACCTCAGCGTCAACGGCGGCATCAACGCCGCGAACGACATTCTGGCCGGCGCACCGCCCAGTGCCATCTTCTGCGCCAATGACGACATGGCCCTTGGCGTCATGAGCGCGGCAGCCCGGCGCGGCCTGTCCATACCGGACGCGCTATCGGTGCTCGGCTTCGATGACATGCGCTATGCTGCGATAGCCAATCCACCATTGTCGACAGTGGCGCAGCCCGCCCGCGAGATCGGCATCCATGCCGCACGGCGCTTGCTCGATGCGATCGACAACCCGGACGAGCCCGGCCGCCAGACTGAAATTCTGCAGCACCGGCTGGTGATCCGCAGCTCGACGGGGCGCGGGCCGGGCTGATCCAGCGGTGTTCGCGCTCTGGCTGGCGCGGACTTTCGCCACGCTCGAACGGCGCAGCGCCGCACGTGACCGGCAAGCCAGTCCTCTCGCGTTGTCAACGTCCGGTCTGATGGCCCCGTGTCAGTGTCGGCAACCGGATCAAGCGGCTGCCGGAGGTCAGGTAAAGCGTATCGCGCGCCGGTCCGCCAAAAGCGACATTGGCAACCGCGCCGTCGACCCGGATCAAGCCGATCTCGCGGCCATCGGCGGCAAGCACATAGACACCGCCCGGGCCGGTGGCGAAGAGGTTGCCGTTGATGTCGGGCTTGAGGCCGTCAGGCAGACCGGGGTTCGCGTCGCCGACGCGCGCCGTGACGTCCTTGAGGATGCGGCCGTTTGAAATGCTGCCGTCTGCCGCGCGGTCATAGACCATCCAGACGGCGTGCCCCGGATCGCTGTTGGCGACATAGAGCCGGGTTTCATCCGGCGACAGCGCAATCCCGTTGGGACGCGCCAACGACCCGTCGATCAGGGTGACCTGCCCGCCGGGCGCGCGCCGGTAGACCCCGTTGACCGGCTGTTCCTTGAGCGGTGAGGCATCCCCCCTGACGAAAGCATAGGGCGGATCGGTGAAGTACAGGTCGCCCGATCTGGCCAGCACCACGTCATTCGGACTCGAAAGGCGTTTCCCGGCAAAGCGGTCGGCCAGCGTCGTGCGCGTGCCGGACGCCAGATCGATCTGCACGATCGCGCGGTGGCCGTGATCGGCCGCAATGATCGCACCGGCGGTCGTGGCAGGGATCAGGCCGTTGGTGCCGGGCTCGCGCAGTTCGGGGCCCGACTGGCCGCCCGAAGGGTTGAGAAACGCGGTCACGCCCGTGCTGGCATCCCAGCGATAGGCGATGTTGGCCGGCACATCGGAAAACAGCAGATAGCCGCCGCCACGGGACGCGGCATCGGGAATCCACACCGGCCCCTCGGACCATTTGAAGCCGCCGGCAAGCGTTTCGGCGGCGGCATCCGGCGCGATCAGCCGGGCAAGCGCTGCGTCCCGAGGCTCGATTGTCACGACGGCCGCAGCTTGAACACGATGCGCAGCCCGAATGCCGCCATGGGTCAAGCGTTCATGGAAAACGTTCCAGTCCGACCGCCCGCGTGCCTGCATCGGCCCCGACAGCAGCGCCGCTGTCTGTGGCAGCGCCATGCCCATGCGGCCGTGGTAATGGTTGTAGCCGATGCTCCAGGTATCCAGCAGCTCCGCCGATGTCCGGTCCCTGGCACAGACGCCCTGCATGCTCCTGCTGCGCATCTGCAAGGCCAACAGTTCCATCGTCGCCACATAGCGCGCCCGGTTCTCGCCGTAGATATCGATGCCCTGGTTCCACGCCACTTCCGCCGCTTGCAGCGCCGACGCCATGCCGAACTGCGCGTGATGATTGTTGTCGCGGCAGCTTTCCTGCGTCAGACCATCGACCCATTTCGCTGGGTGATACCATCTTTCATCGACGCTCTGGACGGCACCCAGCAGCGGCACCCCGGTGTCGGTCACAAGGTGGAAATAGGCCGGTGCACGGGCCCGCAGGCGCGCGATACCGATATCGAACATCGCAGCGTCATCGTTGAACACCGCGATCGACATCAAGGCCGATATCTGGGTCAGATCCACGTTACCGTTCCAGCGGCTGGCGGTCGCCAGTTGCGGATAGAAGGCCCGGCGAAACATCTCCTGCATGCGCGCCACATCGGCCGGAGCCCAGCACGCACACCCCCGCATGATCTCTGCGGCCTGCGCAAGCGGCACACCGATCCAGCCCGCGACAAGCTTGTCCTGATCGGTGCCGCCAACAAAGCCGTCAAGCTGCGACCAATGATCAAGCGCCGCCACAGCCTGATGCGCATACAGCAGGTCACCGGTATAGGCCCAGGCCAGCGCATTGGCATAAGTCCGCTGCGCCGCATCGCGGGCCACCTCGGAATCGCGGCTCGATTTTGTGGAATCGATTTGCCGCGGCGCAGCGGTCGTTGGTGTCGCCAGCGCGCGCACCGGCTCGAACGCTGCCGCCCACGGCTGCTCGCCGCTGGCCAGGCGCGCGCGGACAAACGCCAGATCGTGCGCGTTGTTCAGCGCCCCCGGGTGGACGAATTCACGCGCCCCCGCTGTTGCCGTGTTCATTGCGAGCAAACATGCGCCGACGATGATCGTCAGCCAGCGCCGTTCAATGCGCGTCATCGGCTTCCAGCATGCGGCGCTGTGTTTCCAGCCATGCGGCAAACGCGGCCCGGGTGGTTATCGCGCCGTGGCCATTGGCTTCCTGTTGCCAGCGCGCGGCAAAGGCATAGTCGATGGCTTGCGCATCCTTGAAGACGACAAAGTGGCTGGCGCCGTCATCACCGTCGGCCATGCGGACCGCATCAAGCCGATAGAACACCGCGAGGCCGAGCAAGTCACCGGCCAGGCTCTGTTTGCCCCAGGTCGCGATATAGCCCCAGCGTGCTTTCGGGTTCGCCGCTGCCCGAAACACTTCTGTATCCGGGTTCTTGATGAGGCCGGTGACCATTGCGGGGGACTTGCCATCGACACGGGCATGGACGCGCGTGACGGACGTGCCGGCAGCAATGGTGTAGCGTGTGGTCAGCGTCGCGCTGTCGGCGCCAAAGCCCGCCGAAGTCACGGTGAAGGCGGCTCGGCGCGGGCCTGCGTCTTCAATATTCACCGTGATGGCCGATTTGCCGATTTGCTGCGCCTTGCCGTCGCGCAACACCCCAATGCTGCCGAGCCCGAGTGATGGCCCGACATGGAAGATGTCCATCCCCCAGTCTGCCATGTCGTGATAGGAATGCGGGCCGATGCCCGCCGTTTGCATGATGGGCGCGGGCAAGCGCTTGCCGAAAATGTCCACGGCATTGCGCTCGTCGAGGTAGAGCCGATAGGCGACGCGATCGGACTCCCAGCCAATGCCTTCCGAAGGGAACAGACCGTCGTGGATGACGTGATCGGCGGGAACCGTGAATTTGGTGACACCGCGCACTTCGCCGCCAGCCATCACGTCATCAACACGCGTACCATCGAACCGCACCATCAGCGACGCCTGCGCTGTACCGGCATAGGCGGCATTGGCCGATGCTGAGAGCACCAAGGCCAGCAGGGCCGCACTAGCGCGGTGCATCACGTGGTGCCCCAGGTGCGAGATCGGCGACGGCTCCGGCCGCAAGCAGGAACCCGCCGACGCCGTAGATCTGCGTGTCCTCATAGCTGTTGAGTTCGGGACGATCACTGATGGGCTGGACCCAGCCGAGCTTGCCATTGGGGTGCACGGCGCGAACCAGCGCCTGCCAGCCGAGGCGAACGTTTGGTGTGTACACCTTGGCGTCGAGCAGACCGGCATGAATGCCCCAGGCCAAACCATAGACAAAAAATGCCGTACCGCTCGATTCAGGCAGCGCCTTGGCCGGATCGCCGAGCAGGCTCGGGTTCCAATAGCCATCGGGCCGTTGCAGCGTGATCAGCCGCGATGCCATGGTGCGGAACTGCGCTTCAAAGCGTGGCCGCTCGGGATCATTGGCAGGGAGTATCTGCAGGATATTCGCAAGACCTGCGAAAACCCAGCCGTTGCCGCGGCTCCAGAATATCTTCTCGCCATTCGGGCCACGCCGGTCGAAAAAGCGGCTATCGCGGAAGTAGAGCTTTTCCACCGGGTCGAACAGGAAATCGGTCGCGGCCCAGAATTCCCGAGTGGCGTAGGCAGCGTAGCGTGGGTCGCCGGTCGCGGCGGTCATGCCATAAAATCCAGCAGGCGACATAAATAGCGCGTCGCACCAGCACCAGCGATCAAAGCACAGCGGATCTCCGGCGCCGGCCGGGCGCTCGACGAATGCGAGGTCTGCGCTTGGCGGATTGGCGACGATCAGGTCGAGGGACTCCCGCATCGGCGCGTAGGCTGCAGCGCCGGCGCCATTGCGGGCCGCCCACAGATAGCTTTGCCCAACGAGGTGGTCATCGGCGTGATAGAGCCTCCGCCCGAGCTGCCAGTTGTTCGAAGCGCCCCGCGCCAGCAGGAAGTCACGGTAGCGCGGCTGCTCGCTGCGCGCGGCAAGATGCGTCAGCGCGAAGAAGTAGGTGCCTTGGACCCAGCCCTTTGGATCGATTGAATCCTGCGCGTTTCGCGGATGGACCTCGTTCGCGGCGAGCATCGCAAGTTGATTGTCGGCCACTCTCTCGGCGAGCGTGATGATTTCGCGATAGGTCGCGGGCACCGGTTTCGCCACGCTCGATTCCGGTGCAGCCTGTGCAGCAACGGGCGGCATGGCCACCACGGCAAGACCCGCCATGGCCGCGTTCAAGAGATTTCGCAGCATCCGCTTATCCAACCGTCGCGAGAATGGCAGCCACGCCGATTTCGGCAATTTCGAGATCTTCGGCGCCGCTCAGGCCACTGATCGCGACCGAGCCCACGCAGCGTTTTTCATAGACAACCGGTGCACCGCCGTCCCAGCCGACGTAGCGCAAGTCGCCGTGATAGTGCACGTCCCATTGCTCCGCGACTGCAGCCCGGCCAACCTCACCACTCGGCTGACCAAGCCGCGATGCTGTGTAAACCTTGTTTGTCGCAATCGTCGTGGACGGCAGTGCGGCACCGTCCATGCGCCACAGTGCAATCAACTCGCCATAGCGATCACCTACGGCGATCGACGCACTTTTGCCGCGACGCAGCAGTTCGGCGCGACACACATCAATGGCGATGCGCGCTTCGGCCTCGCCCAATTCGATTTGCGTTTGCATCTACCGCCCTCTCCCCGACCAGCAACTTGTGCGCTGGCTTCCCATGAAAACACATCCAGCCGAGCAGCATTCCACGCCGCGCCGACACCAGCGCGGTCCGCCGGCAGGCAGCAATGCGGCGCAAGCAATTGCAGTTGCGAACGGAACCATACTGGCTTACTGCTCCGATTGGTAGCGTTACCATAAATTGATTGCAAGCAGCATTCTTCGGGAGGATGACATGGCCAGAACAGGCGCGCCGGGGCAGAAAAAGCGGGTGGCATTGCGAATCGCGCTGGCGATTCTGTCGGGTACAAGTACCGCAGTTTTGGCGGCCGGCACCGCTCCGCTAAAGCCGGATCTGTGGCCAACAGCCAAGTCCGTGATCGCGCTTGATCCGAAGATTGAAGCGCGCATCACCGTCTTGATCCGGCAAATGACCATCGAAGAAAAGGTCGGGCAGATCATCCAGCCTGAATGGAAGACGATTTCGCCCGCCGAGGTCATCCAGTTTCATATCGGCTCGATTGAAAACGGCGGCGGCGCTGTGCCGGGCGGCAACAAGCACGCCAGCGTTGCGGACTGGGTTGGCTTGATTGAGCCCTATTATCAGGCCTCTGTCGCGCCGCAGAACCGGCTGCGGATCCCCTTGATCTGGGCCTCCGACGCGGTCCATGGTCACAACAATGTCTATGGCGCCACGCTGTTCCCGCACAATATCGGCCTAGGAGCCACCAACGATCCCGACCTGCTGAAGCGCATCGGCGAGGTAACCGCAGCCGAAGTGCGGGCGACAGGCATGGACTGGACCTTTGCGCCGACGATCGCGGTCGCCCGCGATGATCGCTGGGGGCGCACCTACGAAAGCTATTCCGAAGATCCCGGCATCGTGAAGAAGTATGCCGCAGCGATGGTCAACGGCATACAGGGCGAAGGTTCGACCTTCCTCGACAGCACGCATGTCATTTCGACCGCCAAGCATTTTCTGGGCGATGGATCGACCGACGGCGGACGCGATCAGGGGGACTCGACCATCTCGGAAGCCGAGATGATCCGGCTGCATGCCACGGCCTACGTCGATGCGATCAACGCCGGCACACAGTCCATTATGGCGTCGTTCAATTCGTGGGGCGGCATCAAGACGCACGCCAACAAGGTGCTGCTGACCGACATTCTCAAGCGCCGCATGGGGTTTGACGGCTTCGTCATGGGCGACTGGCTGGCACATGGTCAAATTGCCGGTTGCACGAACTCGGACTGTGCCACGGCGTTCAATGCCGGCCTCGATATCTACAACCAGCCGCAAGACTGGAAGCTGCTGCATGCCAATCTCGTCCGCGACGTCAAAGCCGGTGTCATTCGGCAAGCCCGGCTTGACGACGCGGTGCGCCGCATCTTGCGCGTCAAATTCCGCATGGGCGTGTTCGACGAGCCCTCGCCGGCCAATCGTCCGGCCACCTTCAAGCCGATCGGCACGCCGGAACACCGCGCCGTGGCGCGCGAGGCGGTCCGCAAATCGATGGTGCTTCTGAAAAACAACGGGGCATTGCCGATCCGGCCCTCGGCGCGTGTCCTGATCGCCGGCGAAGGCGCCGATAACATCGCGATGCAAGCAGGTGGCTGGACGCTGAGCTGGCAAGGCGCCGACAATGGCCCCGGAGATTTTCACGGAGCGACATCGATCTACGAAGGGCTCAAGGCGCAAATCGAAGCTGGGGGCGGCCAGGCCTGGCTGAGCCCCGATGGTACCAGCGCACAGAAGCCGGATGTCGCGATCGTCGTGTTTGGCGAGCGACCCTATGCCGAGTTCATGGGCGATCAGTCTGACGTTGCGCTTCACTATGGCAATAGCGAAAGCCTCGAGCTGCTCAAGAAGCTCAAAGCCCAAGGCATCCCGGTTGTCGCAGTGATGATGTCCGGCCGGCCGCTCTACGTGAACGCCCATATCAATGCTGCTGATGCCTTCGTTGCGGCCTGGCTACCGGGCTCGGAAGGCCAGGGCATCGCCGATGTGCTGATCGCAGATCGCGACGGCAAACCCCAACACGACTTTCAGGGACGTCTCAGCTTTTCTTGGCCGCGGCGACCCGATCAGACTCCGCTGAACGTCGGCGACGCCAATTATGACCCGCAGTTCGCCTATGGCTTCGGGCTGACATACGCCAAGCCCGTGGAGACACCTCTGCTCATCGAAGCTGCCGGCACGGTACGGTATGGCGAGCGGAACGTCTATTTCAGCAAGGGTACGGTGTGGAACGGCTATCGGCTCATGCTGGCCGACACGCAGGATCATCGCATGGACTACGTCGGCACCCGCGCGGCGCTGTATGGCGCGCAAGCCTTGACCCTGGAACCGCAGGATGGCGGCGCGGTCCGCGCTCTGTGGAACGGCAAGGGCGTTGCGGCGCTTGAAGTCGGCGCCGACAAGCCAAGCGACATTGCCCGCGAAGCCAATGGCGCGATGATGCTGGCCGTCGATATCAAACTCAATACGATGCCGACAGGAGACGTACGCCTCGGGATCGGCTCGGCTTGGCTGCCGGCAACCGCGCTCGTCAAAGCGCTGCCGACCGGAAAGTTCGCGACACTGGCCGTGCCGCTGAGTTGCTTCAAGGCGCAGGATCTTGCGGCAACGCCAACGGTCATGCGCCTCGAAACCGGTGGCAGCCTCGATGTCTCGATCAATGATATACGCTTGGTCGAAACACGGCCGGGCGCTGCCTGCCCGGCGCCGTAATCGCAGATGCTCAGCCCCGCCGTGCGGCTTGTATGCGCTCCGCTGTCAATGGCAGTTGCCGAACGCGGGCACCGCAAGCAGCATGGATGGCATTCGCGACTGCCGGCAGCACCGGCGGTAGCGCCGGCTCACCCAACCCGGTCGGCGCTGCGGCACTCATAACGAATTCGACATCGACCACGGGTGCCTCGGGCATCCGCAGGAGCGGAAATCCGTCGAAATTGGTCTGGATCGCCGCACCGTTCACCACCGTGATCTCGGCACGCATCGAGCCGATACCGTCCATCACTGCGCCCTCTACTTGCGCGCGTGCCGCAAGCGGGTTGACGATCTGGCTTCCAATGTCGCCGGCCACCCAGACATTGAGGACCTGCCAATGACCATCGGCATCCACTCGAACGCGGACGACTTCAGCGAAGTACCCACTATGACTGAAATAGCACGCGACGCCCATGCCCTGGCCCTTGGCCAACCGGGCCTTTGCCCAATTGGAGCGCAATGCGACGGCTTCCAGAACGGCGCGCATCCGTGCCGCATCGAAGCTGCCGCCGCTGCTGCTACCGTTGCTCAAAGCTGCAAGGCGAAACGCTACGGGGTCCATGTTTGCCGCCAATGCCAGTTCGTCCCAGAAGCATTCACGGACAAATGCCAAGCCATTGGACACCGGCGCGCGCAGGTAACCGGTCGGCACAATGGTCGGAATCAGCGATTGCTCGAGGCGCGATGCGGGCACGACACGCGACTCAAAGCCATTGCCTTCTATACCCGCAGCCTGAGCAACTTCACTGCCATGCGCGAAGGTCACACCATGCGCGGCAAACGCGCTGACTCGGCCCTTCTTGTCCAGGCCAGCGCGCAGCCGATGGTAGCTGGCGGCACGGTAGAAATCATGCGCAAAGTCATCCTCACGCGACCACACGAGCTTGATCGGAACACCGGCATGGCGTGCGATTGAAGCGGCCTCCGCCATGTAGTCATTTTCCAGCCGCCGCCCAAAGCCACCACCCGCACGGCGCATGTGGACGATCACACTGTCGGGCGCCACGCCCAGCGTTCGCGCGACCAGCTGCCGCCCTTCCTCGGGTGTCTGGGTCGGTGCCCATATCTCGACAGAGTCACCTTTGACGCGCGCCGTGCAGTTCTGCGGCTCGAGCGTTGCATGCGCCAGAAACGGCAC
Source organism: Erythrobacteraceae bacterium (assembly GCA_027489095.1). GTDB lineage: Bacteria > Pseudomonadota > Alphaproteobacteria > Sphingomonadales > Sphingomonadaceae > Erythrobacter. Next base: position 36,738 of record JAIYAL010000122.1, on the reverse strand, counting down.
TTCATAATCAGCGGTGAGGCGCTGCGCTGCCTGCGCAAGCGCAGCTTCGACATCGCCCTTTTCTTCAAGCACCGTGCCCGGCTTTGCGAGGAGTGAATGCGCCTCTTCGCGGTAGCGCGTGCTGTCATGGCCCACGCCTATGTCTGTATCCCAAAGTGGCTCAAGCTTGGCGCGTGCCGCCTGCGCGTACCACCAACTTGATGCAATGATGGCAATGCCATCCTGCAAGCCGTGCCTGTCGCCCTGCCCTTTCAGGGTAAACACGTCGATGATACCACGTTCGGCGCGCGCTGCAGCAAGCTCGCAGCGCAGCAGGCGTGCACCGAATACCGGCGCCTTGACATAGACCGCGTAGGCCATGTCCGGGAGCGTCATGTCGATGCCGAATATCGGCTCGCCACGGACAATCCGGGGGCTATCAACACCACGCCGCGACGTTCCTATGATCGAGAATTTCGCCGGGTCCTTGAGCACCAGCGATTTCGGATCTGGAAGTTGCAGCAAAGATGCCGCGGCCGCCAATTCGCCATAATCAAAACTCTGGCCGCTGCTGTGGTGCACGCGCCCGTGGGCAGTCCTGAATTCACCATGCGAAGCCTGCAGCCGCCGTGCCGCAGCATCGACGAGCATCCACCGCGCGGCCGCACCGACCTGCCGGAGCGCCGTATAGTTGCGGTGGATGGACATGCTGCCGCCGGCATCTTGCTGTCCAAAGCGTGTCGGATCATTGGGCGCCATCTCAACCCGTACCCGGTCCCAGTCGACATCGAGTTCCTCGGCGATGAGCATCGGCAGGCTGGTCTTGACGCCTTGACCAATTTCGGGATTCGGAGCGCGCACCGTCACCGTTCCATCGATGTCGATGGAGACATAGTTGCCCAGCAGCAAGGGGCGCGTGTCTGCGGGCGCCGCCGCCCTCCAGGCAAATCCGACGACCAACGCCCCCGTCGCGCCAGCGCCAATTTGCAGGAACAGACGGCGCGAGACCGTCGTCATTGGTGCCGACGGTCGGCTTGCGGCTGGCGCGATGCCAGCTTGATTGCCGCACGAATGCGCTGATAGGTTGCACAACGGCAGATGTTGCCTTCCATCGCGGCGTCGATGGCCGCATCGTCTGGCGCGGGGTTTTCGGCCAGCAGCGCCCCTGCCGACATGATCTGTCCGGCCTGGCAATAGCCGCACTGCACAACATCGAGTTCAAGCCATGCGGACTGCAGTGCTGTACCGATAGGGGTATCGGCCATGGCTTCAATGGTCGTGATTTTGGATCCGGCAACGCTGCCGACTTCGGTGATGCAGGCCCGTACGGCTACCCCATCGACATGCACGGTACAGGCGCCGCATTGCGCGATCCCGCAGCCGAACTTGGTGCCCATCATGCCGAGGATGTCCCGCAGCGCCCAGAGCAACGGAAAATCTTCCGGCACATCGAGACTGCGTGGGGCTCCATTGATAACCAGCGAGATCATTTGCGCCAACTGCTCCGGCGCAAGACTTGCAGGATCCTGCCGCGCGCGCAGGAACGTACCCGAGGGTTACGGCAGATCATGCGGGATGTCGTCGGCTGCGAAGCCGTCGCATTGCGAACAGTATCGCCAGACGCCACACGAAGAAACGGCTTTCTACCTAGCATGTCTCGCCTCGAAGCGCTTCACGTGTCCGCATAGAAAAAGGGGTGCCGCTTCATTAAAGCGGCACCCCAATTCAGATGTTAACCCAATCATCCAAATCGCCACAATTAGAATTGGCCGCGAAGAATGAACGAGTAACGAGAGTCATTGACAAAGAAGGACCGGGGCGCCTTGAGCCCATCGGCGGTATACTGCTGCAAAGTCTCGGTCGTCGTGTTGGTCAGGTTGACGGCCTGCACGCCGAGCCTCAGGTTCTTGTGTATCGGCACGAACAACGAAGCGTCGAGCTGTCCCGCCGGCGCGGCGTAGATCGGATAGTACGGGTAAATCACGTCGCGAGCAGTCAGCAACCATTCGGAACGCCAACTCCACGCCAATCGGAATGACACGGGGCCTTTTTCGTAGAAGCCGGCAAGATTGTAGTTGTGCTTCGACAAGCCGGCGAGCGGCATGCTTCCAGTGCCCGTTACTGGCGCCGGCAGGTTGGTACCGACAGTATCCTGCTGCAGGAACGAGTTGGGCAAGCCTTGGCTGTCGATATACGTATAGTTTGCGATCACCCCAAGCCCACTCAACAGGCCGGGCAGAAAATCAAAGGTCTGCTGGTAGGCAATTTCGAAACCCTTGATCTCTCCCGTTCCGTCAAAGTTGGCCGGGCCAATGATGTCGACGGTTTGCGTCACACCATTGTTGGTGATGTCACGCGGCACCACACTGTCCCAGAAGAAACCGTCGATCCTCTTGTAAAACAGGTCAGCTGTAAGCGAACCGACCTTCGAGAAATACCATTCCGCCGTCAGGTCGAATGTCCAGGCTGTGGCCGGTTTGATGAATGGATTGCCCGCATTTGCTGTGAAACGGAACCCAGCGGTTGTATCCGTATTCACCTGAACAAAGTTGCGAACGTAACCCATTTCCGGACGCGCCAATACCTTTGACGCCGCAAAGCGGAATATCAGGTCATCTTCGACGGCCCACTTAACGTTGAACGACGGCAGGAAGTATCTATAGCCAGCATTTGCCACCGAAGCTTCTGACGCACCGTTCGAGAAGGCTTGGGCGGAATTGTAGGCAGCCTCACCATTGCGACAAATACCCGGGGGCACTACCGGCTGCGTTCCCGGCGGCGATCCCGGCGGCACCACCGGCGCACAGAACACGCCAAACGGCTGGCCGTTGCCGATGGCAAGCGTCGGCGGCACACTGATAGACCCGCTGGCGTTGAGATCTGTCGAGACATAGCGAACGCCAATGTTACCCGCCAGTCGCTGCCCATTCTTGAACTCAGAGCCAAAACTGACCTGCGCATAGGCAGCGATCGTCGCTTCCGAGACGGTCTGGATTTCTCCAGGCAGGAATGGTGTTCCCGCGACAACATCGGGACGCTCAGCCAACGGCACCCAGCTACCGGATTGGCCGCCATTGGCCGTGCCCCAATAATTGTTGATCGACTTGAAGAGTTCGGCCGAGCCCTGGTAGTTTCCAATCAAGTCGCCGGTGTAATAATGGCCGACCGGTGGGGGGGCGATCGCACCCTTGAAGAAATTGGTAAATTCATGCTTGGCGACCGAGTTCGCACCAGGCCCCTGCTCCATCCAGACCGGACTCCCGGCCCATACTTCGCTCAACGCGCCCCAGTTATAGACCGAGAAGCGTGTTGTCTGGTCACGATCCGAATAGCGCGCACCGAATTTGAGCTCCTTGAGGAAGCCGTCTCCGTCGAAACTGTAGGTTGTATCCCCGCGGACCGACCATTGCTCACCATCGCTCTGCTCCTGGTGATCCATCGCCGAACGCCAGAAGGTGTTCATGACGTCACCAAAGAACTCGCCGTCCGATTGTCCGGCAATGCGCGGATTGGGTGTCGACCAACTGGCATTGAGGTTATTGGGCTTGTGCACCGTTGCCGTAGGCACCCTGCCAGACAGGTCGAGTTCGGTATCGGCAAATGTCGAACCCATAACGCTGAAGTCCAGCACGTCATGCGTTGCCTTGACGTAAGCGACGTCGCCGCTGAACGCCCAACGGTCGTTGGCCTTGAACTTCACATTCAGGCCGAAATCGCTGACAACGTTCCGGTCCTGAACCTGACGGCGCTGGAGCACTTGCTGGGTGCCGCCGGTTGGCACGCGAGGCTGGAAACCACTATCCGCTGAACGCCAGCCCGTCCCCGGCAAGGTGATATAGCCGCTTTCGAACGTGTTGTTCGCGCCGTATTTGTAGTTGGTGAACTGACCCGGCGTGCAGGCGGCCGTCGCGCTTTGGCCGCATCCGACCGGGAAGGTGTTGAAGTCCGAAAGGTCCCCTGCGGTTTCGAACGTGCGCTCGCCCCAGTTTGCGTCGGATTCCGAACGCAGATACTGGAAGGTCGCTTCGGAGCGACCGTCGTTGCTCTGCCACTGCCCCACAGCGGCAATACCGAACCGCTTCCGGTCAAATTCCTGAGTACGGAAACCAGCACCGATCGGCGCATAGGCCAGCGGCAAAAGGCCGCCTGTGTCATCGGGCAAATTCGACCGGAACTGCCCGGCACCGTTATTGGGATTGTTGACCGTGGCGCCGTCGCGCGTCTGATAGTTCGAAATCTGAAAGCCGTCCGCACGGCTCTTGAGCTGCGAGTAAGAGACGTTGCCCAAAAGTCCCCAGGTGCCGCTTTCGGTATCCCAGGTGTTGCTGACCAGAAGCGATCCAACCGGCCTCGCTTTCTTGGCGAAGTCACCATAGTTGACCTCAGCCGAGAACGCGGTGTGAAAACCCTTTTCGTCAAGTGGTCGACGCGTATTGAGGTTAACCGTGCCGGCAAGCCCGCCCTCGATCATATCGGCCGTGTTGTTCTTGTAGACCTCGACGCTACCGAGCAATTCGGCCGGAACGTCTTCAAACGACAGGCTGCGACCGTTGTTCGCCGAGAATGTATCGCGCCCGTTGAATTCCGACCGTACGAAATTGAGGCCGCGGATCTGAACGCCAGCACCCTCGACCGAGAAGTGATCGGGATCGTTTGCGGCAGCAAACCGGCTGATCGTAACGCCCGGAACGCGCTGCAAGGCCTCGGTCACGGAGCGATCGGGAAGCGCACCAATATCTTGGGCGGTGATGACATCGACAATTGTGTTGGCGTTCTTCTTTATGCTCTGCGAAGTCTCAAGGCTTCTCCGCAGACCAGTAACAATGATCTCGCTCTCGGCACCCGCCTCGCTGGTGACGTCCTCACCGGCGTCGGAAGCGGACTGCGCCCGGACCGGGGAAGAAACCGCCATCATGCAAACCGCCAGGCCGGACACGCCGCCCAGGAGCATCTGGCCAGGATGTCGGCGCTTCGAGACAACCGCAGCGCTCTTCAGCTCAATCATCGTAATCCCCCCCCTTGGATTTAGGCGTCAATTTACGCCGCAGCCCTTGTTAGCCGCTTATGTTAGCGATACCATAATTCTCGATTTTGGATGTTGCAACACCAAAAAATCACGGTCGCGGCAATTTTATGATAGCGTTACCATAAGGGCGCGGATACATTTTGTTATGCCTTGGTGGAAGGTGTTCGCTACCGTCGGTCCAGCAGCGAGATTTTGACCGGGACTGCGGTGCTTGGCTTTGGTTCTCAGGAGCATTTAGACCGAAATGAGTCTCGCCAACGACCAGCACCGCATTCGCAGCATCGTCATTGTCGGCGGCGGGACTGCCGGCTGGATGGCCGCGGCGGCGTTGTCCAAATTCCAATCGAACGGGATGACGCGCATCACGCTGGTCGAGTCGGACGAAATCGGCATCGTCGGCGTCGGCGAAGCGACAATTCCGCCGATCTTGAACTTCAACACCATGCTCGAGATCGACGAGAACGCGTTTCTGCGGGCCACCAAGGGTACGTTCAAGCTCGGGATCGAATTCGCCAACTGGGGCCGGATCGGCGAGCGCTATTTCCACCCGTTTGGCAACTTTGGCCGAGATGTTCACGGCGTCCATTTCCACCAGCTGTTTCTGAGCCAGCGCCAGTTCGGGGACCAATCCGACATTGCGCAATACTCGATGAGCGCCATGGCGGCAGCGCGCGGTACGTTCGGGCGTCCGTCGGAATCCGCGAAATCGGCCATTTCAGAGCTCTTCTATGCGTTTCACTTTGACGCCTCGCTCTACGCGCGCTTCCTCCGCAAATTCGCGACCGATAACGGCGTGCAGCGCGTCGAAGGCAAGATCACAAGCGTGAAGCAGCGATCATCGGATGGCTTTGTGGAAAGCGTGGCGACCGAGAATGGCCAGACTCTTGAAGGAGACCTGTTCATCGATTGCTCGGGGTTTCGCGGGCTCCTGATCGAAGAGACGCTCAAGACCGGTTACGAAGACTGGACGCACTGGCTCAAATGTGACCGCGCCATTGCTGTACCCACCGCCAATCCTGAAGAGCTGCGACCCTACACCCGCTCGAGCGCGCATGGTGCCGGCTGGCAGTGGAACATTCCGCTGCAACACCGCACCGGAAATGGCATTGTCTATTCCAGCGCGTTTCTCGATGATGCCGCTGCCGAGGCCCAGCTGCTCGCCAACCTCGAGACCGAGCCTTTGGCGGCCCCACGGCAGATCCGCTTCGTTACCGGACGCCGCAAGAACACATGGAGCCACAACGTCGTGTCACTGGGACTTGCCAGTGGCTTTCTGGAGCCGCTCGAATCGACGAGCATCCATCTCATCCAGGCCGGCATTTCGCGCTTGCTGGCGGTGTTCCCCGACCGCCGGTTCGATCCGGCTGAACGGGAATGGTTCAATCGCAGCATGCAGGACATCTTCGAAGATGTCCGCGATTTCATCATCCTGCACTACCATGCCACACAGCGCGATGACTCGCCGTTCTGGAACTATTGCCGGACGATGGAAATCCCGGCGTCGCTTGCCGAAAAGCTCGCCTTGTTTCGCGGCAAGGGACGCAGTTTCAGGGATAACGCCGAACTGTTCGGCCTGCCCAGCTGGGTTGCCGTGATGCTCGGGCAGAACCAATGGCCGCAGGGTTACGACCCGATCGTCGACTCGTTTGACAACAAGCGCATTGCGGAAATGATGCAGCAATTGCGGACCGGCTACGCGCAAGTGGCAAGTGCGCTGCCCGAGCATAGGGCCTTCCTGAAGATGTGCGGGGCGTGGGACGAGGAACCTGCGACATGATTGCCGAGCCGGTCCGCAAGGTTGTGATTGTCGGCGGCGGCACGGCGGGCTGGATGACCGCTGCGGCCTTGTCGCGCGTCATCGGCCAGTTGCCCGGCCTTTCGATCGAACTTGTCGAGTCCGATGATATCGGCACCGTCGGAGTCGGCGAGGCGACCATCCCGCAGATTTGCCTGTTCAACACCATGCTCGGCATCGACGAGAACGAGTTCGTGCGCGCCACCAACGCGACCTACAAGCTCGGCATCGAGTTCGTTGACTGGACTCGTCTCGGGCATCGCTATGTCCATCCTTTCGGCTTCTACGGTGTCAATATGCTTGGCATCGAGTTTCATCACTTCTGGCTCAAGGGCCGTAAATCGGGCGATACGACTCCGCTCGACGACTATTCGATATCTGTCGTCGCCGGGCGCAATGCGAAGTTTCTGCGGCCGCAGACCGACCAACCCAATTCGCCGCTGTCGCAACTGGCCTATGCCTTTCAGTTCGACGCCGGGCTCTATGCGCGGTTCCTGCGCAGGCGCGCCGAAGCGGCTGGCGTCCGGCGCACCGAAGGCAAAGTCCGCCATGTCGAGCAAGATCCGGAAACGGGTTTTGTCACGGCGGTCAGCCTGGCTTCGGGCGCGACGATCACGGGCGACCTGTTTATCGATTGTTCGGGATTTCGCGGCCTCCTGATCGCGCAGACGCTTGGCACGGGTTTCGAGGACTGGAGCAAATGGCTGCCCTGCGACCGCGCCGTCGCCATTCCCTGCGAAAGCGCAGGCCCGCCCCAACCGTTGACGCGATCGACCGCGCACGGCGCCGGATGGCAATGGCGCATTCCCTTGCAGCACCGAACCGGCAATGGTTATGTCTATTCCAGTGCGCATATTTCCGATGATGAGGCGGTTGCGACATTGCGCGCCAATCTTGACGGGCCCGCACTGGCCGAGCCCAACATGCTGCGATTTGCGGCCGGCCACCGCAAGGCAGCATGGGTCAAGAACGTGGTCGCAATCGGACTATCGGGGGGCTTCCTCGAACCGCTGGAATCCACCAGCATCCACCTGATCCAGTCCGCGATCGCCCGCCTGCTGACCTTTTTCCCGACACGGCGTTTCGACGAAGCCGAGATGGCGCGCTTCAATACACAGACGGTTCGCGAGTACGTCGACATTCGCGACTTTCTTGTGCTGCACTACAAAGCGACCGAACGCGATGACACCGCGTTCTGGAACTATTGCCGGACCCTGGAACCGCCCGAAGGCCTGGCCGCAAAGCTCGCCATGTTTGCCTCAAACGGCCGCGTGTTTCGCGAGCATAACGAGCTCTTCACCGAAACCAGCTGGCTATCGGTACTTGTCGGCCAGAATGCTCCGGCCGGTGGCTACCATCCGGTTGCCGACATGATCGATGACCAGGAAACACTGGAACGCCTGGCCCATATTCGCGGTGTTATCGCGCAGACGGCAGAAGCGATGCCGACACAGACGCAGTTCCTGCGCCAACAGGGTAGCGCAATCGCTTGAGCAATTTGCCGCCTGCCGCAGCGATCGCCGAAATCGATGCGCGGGATATGGACCGTGAAACCTTCGAAAGGTCGATCCGTGCGATGGACCAACCTGTCGTGTTGCGACGGTTTGCCTCGGATTGGCCAGCGGTTGCCGCTGCGCAAGGCGGCGATACCGCGCTGCTGTCCAGGCTGGCGCAAGCCGCATCAGCCAGGCCGGTGACGGTATTGGTCGGCGCGCCCGAAATCGATGGACGATTCTTCTACGCGGATGGCCTGGCCAGCTTCAACTTCACGCATGGCCGGGCCCCTTTATCGCAATTCCTCGCCGAACTCCTGCGTGAACGTGATGTGGTCCGCCCACGTGCCTTGGCGATCCAGTCCGAAGTCGTGGCGGATCTCTTGCCCGGATTTTCCGCATCCCACCGCTGTCATCTCGTCGACGAGACCGTTAACCCCCGTATCTGGATCGGCAACCGCGTCCGGGTTGCGCCGCATTTCGACCTCTACGAAAACATCGGCATCGTTGTCGCCGGACATCGCCGTTTCACGCTTTTCCCGCCAGGCGAAATCGCCAACCTCTATGCCGGCCCGTTCGAGTTCACACCGGCCGGTACGCCCATCAGCCTTGTCGAACTGGCGAACCCGGATCTTGCCCGCTTTCCCAGATTTTCGGCGGCCTGGGCCAATGCGACAACAGCCGAGTTGGGTCCGGGAGACGCAATCTACATTCCGTATCTCTGGTGGCATGGGGTCGATTCGCTCGATGCCGTGAACGTCTTCGTCAACTACTGGTGGAACGACGCCCGAGCCGGACTTGGCAACCCTTACGATGCGCTGTTGCACGCGCTCTACGCCTTCCGCCATTTGCCTGAAAACCAGCGTGCCGCCTGGAGCGCCATCGTCGGCCACTACGCTTTCGCGGCGAACGGCGATCCTGGCGGACATTTGCCTGTCGAAGCGCAAGGCATCGTCGGAGATTTGTCGCCCGAGCTTCTGAACAGCATGCGCGCCACATTGCAGCGCAACCTCGGTCCACTGCGTTAGAGCGTCGTGCCGGTGCACGATCATTGCGGATTGGCGAGCCTTGCGGAGAGCCATTGGGGATAAGGGCGTGCCAGCGCCAATGCAGCCCTGCAACGACGCTCCAGCGCTGCCTGCTGCACGCTAAGCTGAGCCGGATCTTTGGCGGCCAGCAGCGCGCTTCGCCCAGGGCCGGCGCCGATCCCGGCAAGCACTGCAGCCCAGTCGGCCTGTCCCACTGGCGCGTCCTCGAAATGCGGAATGCGGCCCCGCACCCCGAACTGCTGCAAGGCGGCGCTCAGTGCGTCTGAGCGTTGCTGGGTGCCGGCATAATGCCAAAACGCCCCTTCTCTGGGCACCGGGCTGCAATAGTGCGCCGCAATCCAGTCCCGTGCGCCATCAGCCAGCAGCGCGGCGCGGCGGTTGTACTCGTCCCGTTCGCGCGGATCGATATCGCGAGCCGGCAGCAGTTCGAGGAGCAGCCCCAATTGCCGATGCGCGAGATGAAGATTGAGCCCGTGAAGCGGCTCGAAGCTGGCTGCCGCGTCGGCTATGGCAATGACATTCCCCGCCCATGCAGCACACAAGCGCCCCGACCGCAGAACGATCTTGCCAACCGCTGACGCACCACAGGCCCTTTTGAAGGAGGCTGTGGCAGCGGCATCCGAAGTCAATCCGGATGCATAGCCAAAGCTGGCGTGGACCGCGTCGCGGCCAGGAACTTGCCAGGCCCAGCCGTCTTCACAGGCCAGGATGCGATCTTCGAGACTGAGTGCCGGTGATGCTTTCCTGTCGTCAACCAGCAAGCGATCGACGGGCAACATGTCGGCCCATGATTCGAACGCCGGTTCGCTCGCAGCGGCACGAAGCCGGGCTGCCGGCCCGCTGCAATCGAGCCACCAGTCCGCTGCGATCAGGGATCCATCCTCGCACGTAACCGCAGTCAGCGAACCATCGCCGGCATGGGCAAGCCGGCTCAGCCCGGCCGTCAGGTGGCGAACGCCCATATGGCGGGCCAGAGACGCAAGACGGGAACGATATGCCGGCCCGTTCCATCGCAGCGCATAGTCGATGTCCGACAAGGGGGACTCCGGGTTGTCGACTGGCATGGCGAACCGCCCGCTTGCCGCCAAGGCCTGCGTCACGGTTTGCGGCCCTGCAGCACCCAATGATGCGCTATGGGCCGAGCCAGCAGGCCCATCATCGCCGGAATTGACCCGCATGGCCGGATCAAGCGCAGCGCCATAGGGCAACACCCAATCGCGGCCTGCACCGCACCAATCGGCATAGCGTGTCGCCAAACGGTGGCTGGCGCCCGCGCGCAGGATAAGCCCAGCCTCGTCAAACCCGAAGCTGTCGTGGAAGCCCAGCGAACTCGGCCACGATGTTATCGCCGCATCGGCGAGCGCAGCGGGATCGGGCGGCGCAGCGATCAGGACGACATCCGAGCGCGGGTAGCTGCGGCGCAGCACGATCGCTGCGGTCAGGCCAACCTGCCCGTCCCCGACCACGCCGATACACGTCGGCGCCGCGCGCGCGCCGGGCGCATCATCCGACACGGGCGAGGCGCTTCGTCTGAGCGTGCAGGAAAGCACCATGATCCTGCATTCCCGCCACCTGGGTTCCGACCTCACGCGCGATCGTCGACATCGCCTGGGCAAGGTTATCGCGCGTCGGCAGCGCCGCGCGCGCGTCCCAGGCGTGCGGCACGATGCCCTGGCCGAGGTAGACGGCAATCCAGCTCTGCTCGAGAAACAGGCCTTCCGAATAGTGCGCGACACGTCCTGTGGCCCGCCAAAGCTCCAGCTTTGCGGCCAGCGTGTCGGGGATCTGCATGGTGCGGACGTGGTCCCAGAATGGCGAGTCGTCGCGCGTTGTGGCGTGATAATGCAGGATCAGGAAATCCCGAATCCGATCATACTCCATGTCGACCAGCCGGTTGAAGCTGGTGCGGTCTGCTTGGGTTATGCCCGCAACGGGAAACAACTCGATCAGTTGCGTGATCGCCATCTGCGCGAGGTAGATGCTTGTCGATTCAAGAGGTTCGAGGAAACCGCTGGCCAATCCCACGCCGACCACATTGTGGACCCAGCTATGGCGACGACGACCAGCCTTGAAGCGCAGGATGCGCGGGTCGGCGAGCGGCGCATTCTCGGTCGCCGCGACAATTGCCCTGCACGCGGCATCATCATCAAGGAACGCACTGGCATAGACATACCCGTTGCCGACCCGGTGCTGCAGCGGGATCCGCCAACGCCAGCCGGCGGGCATGGCCGTGGCGCGCGTATAGGGCTCGAGCGTCGGGCTTGCCGGCAGACACGGCAAGGCCGCCGCGCGGTCGCATGGCAGCCAGTGCGACCAATCCTCCCAGCTCTCGCCAAGCGCATCGCCGAGCAGGAGGCTGCGGAATCCCGAGCAATCGATGAACAAATCGGCGTGACGCGCTTCGCCGGAAGCCAAGATCAACGCTTCCACGTCGCCCGTTTCAGGGTTGCGGCGATGCCCGACAACATTGGCCTCTGTCCGCTTGACACCAAGGCCGAGCGCGACCGTCCGCAGATAGGGCCCAAACAAGGCGGCATCAAACTGGTAGGCATAGCCGTAGCTTGAGCTGAGAATGGACTCACTGCCATGCGGCAAGGCGAAGCGGGACGCGCGTGCAGCAGCGACAGCGACCGAATAGTCACCAAGATCACGCGCCATGCCAGCTGCGCGCATCTGCAGCCAGTAATGGTGGAAAGGCACCCCGGCGAGTGGTTGGCCGAACGTCCCGAAAGGGTGGATATAGCTGTCGCCAATTCGGCCAAAATCGCGAAAGTCGATGCCCAGCTTGAACGTTGCCTGTGTGGCACGCATGAAGTCGGCCTCATCGATGCCGAGGCGCTCCACAAACGCGCGAATATGCGGCAGTGTTGCCTCGCCGACACCGACGATACCAACTTCGGCCGACTCGATGAGCTCGACCTCGACGATGCCCGGCAGCAGTTTGGCGAGCGCCGTCGCGGACATCCAGCCTGCGGTACCGCCGCCTAGCACGATGACCTTGATCGGGGTCTGCTGCATACCCTCTACCCTACCAATCGTTCACGCAGAGCCGCGTCCTCATCCAATGGCCGATGCTTTGCGAACAGGAGCCGTGCTCGCGAACCCACGGTAGCCCTCATGGTCGTATCCGCTACGCGCCGTGCCCACAACGTTAGAGCATGCGCCGCGCCAGATTGCCGGCCGCAGATCGGGTCAAGACATCCACTAGCGTGCACAGTCGACAACGCCGACGCCCGACGTACCGAGCGCTATGCGCGAGAACCGCAAGTCGAGCGTGCCCCGTGTCGTCAGGCGAAGCGGGACCGTGACGTTCTGCATATTGGTCCCGGCCTTGGCGAAACACGACAACGGGATCGAGAGCGTTTGCCAGCCCTTTCCGGCATGGGACCGCAGCGCCGCTGCGATGTTGATCGTGGCACCGCATTTGTCTCCGCATTCCATCGACACGTCCACCGATGTGGCATCGATGGCATCGACGCGCGCATCCATTTCGATCGCCAGTTGGCCATTGCTTTCACGCGCCAGATCGAGCGGGGGCGTACTGGTCACGGCAAGCGCGCCGTCGCCGGTGCCATTCCACACTACGCGGCGCGAATCTTCTTGCGCACTGCGGTCAACGGCGCTGATCTGGAGGCCTGATCCAGGTGTCGCCAGGATCAGCCCCGTACCAACCCGGCCGCGCGAGAACCAGGTCCCGAACGGTGTGTCCGAATGGATCGCGATGCCGCTGTCCGTGCTCAGCAATCCAACCGTCCCCGGGTGCGCGTAACTGAGCCCGTAGCCATAGGGGAACAGGGGATCATAGTCAGGGCTGCCGACATTCAGGCCAAACTGGGTCGCGCGTTTGGGCCAGCTGAACGACAAGCGGCCGCGAAAATCAGCCTTGCCATAAAGCACATCGGCAATCCCGCCACCTTCGGAGCCCGGCAACCAGGCCGCGACAAATGCATCCGATGCATTGATGTGCTGGTTGACCCAAAGCGGTCGCCCGGACAGGAAAACGGCTACGGTCGGAATGCCTGCGGCCTGATAGCGTTGCAGCAGCGCCAGATTGTCCTTCTTGTCCCGGAACAGCAGATCCGGGACGTCCCCCATGAACTCGGCATAGGGGTCCTCGCCGAACACCACGACAGCCACATCGGGTTTGTGCGCAAAGCTGCCATCTCCTGAAATCGTCGCGCTGCCACCGCCAGCCCTGGCCGCGTCAACGAGCGCCTGGCCGATAGTGGTGGCGCCCGGGAAGTCGGCTGGCATCAGGTCGGTTCCTTGCCACGACAAGGTCCAGCCGCCCGATTGCTTCATGAAGTTGTTGGCGCCGTCGCCCGCAACCAGCACCGTTGCGCCAGCCTTTATCGGCAGGGCGGCGTGCTCGTTCTTGAGCAGCACCAGCGACTGACGCACCGCCTCGCGTGCGATCGCGCGGTTCGCTGGCGAACCGAGTTCGCTCCATTGGCCGCCCAGCGGCCGCGACGATGGGCGGCCAGCTTCGAACAGGCCGGCGCGCAACTTGACACGCAGAATGCGGGCAACCGCATCATCGAGCCTTGCCATCGGGATCTTGCCCGCTTTGACGTTGGCCAGTGTCGACTCCCACAGTTCTTTCCAGCTGTCGGGTGCCATGAACATGTCGAGGCCGGCATTGATCGACTGAGGGCACTGTGTCGGCGAGCAGCCGACAACCTGACCATGGCCGTTCCAGTCGCCAACGACAAAGCCGCCAAAGCCCATCTGGTGCTTCAAAACATCGGTCAGCATCATGGAATTGCCGTGCATTTTTGCACCCTGCCAACTCGAGAAGCTGGCCATGACCGTCTGGGCACCGGCTTGCAGCGCCGGCACATAGCCCGCCCCGTGAATGTCGCGCAGCTCTGCCTCGCTCGCCAGATTGTCGCCCGTATCCTTTCCGTTGACCGTGCCGCCGTCGCCAATGAAGTGTTTAGCGGTAGCCACAATGTGTGGCCCGTTCAGCCAGTCTGCGGCCCCGATCTTGCCTTGCAGCCCTTCAACGAACGGCCCGGCATAGGACGCGACGATCTCGGGATTTTCGGAATAGCCTTCATAGGTCCGTCCCCAGCGGTCATCGCGCACCACGGCAAGGGTCGGCGCGAACGTCCAGTCGAGCCCGGTGACGCGCATCTCGCGCGCCGTTACCGCGCCGATCTGGCGCATCAGTTCGGGATTTCGCATCGCACCGAGGCCGATGTTGTGCGGGAACAGCGTTGCGCCAATCACATTGCTATGGCCGTGCACGGCGTCACTGCCCCAGATAATGGGTATGACGGGCAGATTGCCCGACGGCCTCACCGAGGCGTCGTAGAAGCGATCAGCCTCATGCAGCCAGTCCGCCCCGGTGCCAAAGCGCTTGCCTGCAGGATCGCTGCTGCCACCATTAAGCACCGATCCGAGATGATAGCGCGCGACATCATCGGGCGAAACGCTGCCAAGATCGCCCTGAATCACCTGCCCCACTTTTTGTTCGAGCGACATCTTCGCCATGATCGCCTCGATGCGCGCGGCGATGGCGGGATCCGCCTCGACCGGATCCGTCAAGGCGGGCCAGTTCGCAGCTGTGGGGACACCGACCTGCGCTAGGGCTGCTGATGTCACAATCAACAGCGAACCGCCCACCAGCAGTGTCGCCAAAAGGTTCCGCATTACCATTCTCCCTTTGAATGATAGCGCTATCAATAATCGAATGGTCGTTCAATGGCGTTTGTCGACCGGGGTCATTCCAAGGGGTTGGGGACGGGTGACGTCCCCACGCGAGCGCGGCTGGACAGCAAACACGACAAGGCAGTCGACCGTCTGCAAACGGACTGTGCTCAAGAGACTCTTGAATTGGGCCTCGACACTATAATCGACGGATCAGCCGGGCGGCGCGTCCGAATCACGCAGTACCAGCTTGTAGTCGAGCAATTGGTCGCGCCCGGTTTCGTTGCGGCCAGCGCGACGGGCTCGGATCTGATCGATCAGCATATCGACTGCAGCGCGCGACATTTCGGCAATCGGCTGGTGAATGGTCGTCAGTTCGGGCCAGATCGACTGCGCAAAGTCGGTGTCATCGAACCCGCATACGGTCAGGTCGCGCGGCACATCAAGATTGCGGCGGTGCGCAACCGCAATCGTTGCCGCCGCCATATCGTCATTGCTCGCAAAAATTGCGGTAGGCCGCTCGGGTAGATCGAGCAGCGCCTCCGCAGCCTCAAGGCCCGATCGGTAGGTAAAGTGACCCTGAACCATGTATTCCGGCGGCACCGCAAGCCCAGCGGCCTCCATCGCAGCTTCAAAGCCCTGCCGGCGCGCCTCGCTCGCCAAGTGCAAGGCATTCCCGATGATCAAGCCAATCCGGCGATGGCCCAGCGCGATAATGTGGCGAGTCATCTCCGCAGCGGCTTCGCGGTCGTCGATGCGAACAACGGACATCCGGCTTGAAGGCCGCCAGTTCCCCACGGCCACGACCAAGGTATCGAACTGGGCAAACAACGCGAGAATTCGCGGTGAATCGCACATCGGCTCTGAAAGGATGACGCCGTCAACACCGCTCGACAGAAGCTCGCGGATTGCCTCCTCCTCACCTTGCTCGCCCGAGTCACATTTGACGACGATAAGTTCGACATGTGCGGCGCGCGCCTGCTCGAGACTGCCAAGCAAGTAGCGGCTCAGGTAGGCGGCACTGGGGTTGCTGTAGAGCAAGCCAATGCGCATCTGATCGGCCCCGGCCAGCGAACGCGCCGCAAGGTTTGGCGAATAGTTGAGCGCAGCAATCGCCTGCTGCACCAGGAGCCTCGTACTTTCGCGGACTTTTGTATCGTTGTTGATAACGCGCGAAACCGTCATGGGCGAAAACCCCGATGCCGCCGCCACATCGGCAATCGTCACGACACCTGCCTTGGGTCGAGGTGATCGTGCACTCATTTGCAGTTCCCAGGTCAGTGATAAAACTCAAACGCACCCAGCCGGAGGCGCACGTCCGGCGATCAAACCGGGCTATCCGCCGCCGCTTGCAGCACGGCCCGGAAAATCACGCGAACATAGCGCAAATTGGCCGCTAGCGCTACCATCGGGTTTTGCAATCGCTTTGTGTTGGCACCCGTCAATCCGCCATTTATCCTTATGCTGACCCGTCGCAAAGCGCGGTGAAGGTTTTGACAGTGATGGCATGGCTTTGGAATACGAAGTCGTAATATTTCAATATCCCTGCACCGCTATATGGCAGACGTCTCTAACAAAATCAGCGGGATATTGAGCTCTATAGATTCGGCATTTGACATCGGATTATTAAAGTTCAGCCCTGAACTTTTCTCCAAAGGTGCCATTATGCGACTTTTTTCGACAGAGTCAGCCGATCATTTCTTCAAGTTATGTGCCTCGCGTTTGGTGGACAAACCGCAAAACGAAGATGATCGATAGGAAGGCGAAGGCTGCGTAAAACCCGTAGCTTATCGGCAGGCCGAGTGCTTCACAGCGCGGCATTCATGCTGTTGACTTGGTGAAAGCGCACTCCCAAAGTGCCTAAATTGGTAGCGCTACCGCTACCGGGTCCGGAACATCAAAATTGTTCGGACCATAAGAATTGGGAGAAGGCGATGAACAGGGGCACGTCAAAACTTCGGCGCCGACTGCAACGCGCGCTACCGGTCTTCGCGCTGATGGCCATGGCACCCGCCACCCAGGCGGCGACAAACAGCCTGCCGGTTGGCCGTTGCATCAACATGGGCAATCACCTTGAAGCGCCGAATGAGGGTGACTGGGGGCGCAAGATTGCCGATGATGATTTCACGATCATCGCCAAGGCGGGCTTCGAGACGATCAGGCTGCCTGTGCGGTGGTCGGCGCACGCCAGCAAGACAGCGCCCTACACCATCGATCCAGCCTTTCTGGCGCGGACGAAGCATGTTGTCGGGCTCGCCCGTGCAGCCGGACTGAATGTCATTCTGAATGACCACAACTTCGACGATCTGTTCAAGGACCCCGGCGCGAACCAGGCGCGGCTGGCAGGTATCTGGAAGCAGATTGGCGCTACGTTTGCCGATCAGGATGATGCGCATCTGTGGTTCGAAATCGAGAACGAGCCGCATGACAAGCTGACCAACGCCAATCTTGTCGAGACGCTCGCCCCGGCGCTTGCGGCGATCCGCAGCACAAACCCGGTCAGGCCGGTGATATATGGCGGCGAGATGTGGAGCGGAATCGGTTCGCTGGCGACATTGCAGTTGCCCGACGACGCCAACGTCATCCCGACCTTTCATTATTACGACCCATTCGCCTTCACGCATCAGGGGGCCACGTGGGTCACTCCGGTGCCGCCGCGGGGGCGCCGTTTCGGGTCGCAGGCTGATCTCGACGAGCTGTCCGCCAATGTTCAGAAGATCCGCGATTATGTGACGCGTACTGGCAAGACCCCTTTCATGGGCGAGTTTGGCGCCAACGAAAACATCCCGGTCGACCAGCGGGTGCATTACCAGAAGTCCGTGCAGGCCGCATTCGCTGCGGCCGGAATCGGTATGTGCGCTTGGGCTTACACCAACACCTTCCCGCTGTACGATAGTGCAAAGAAGGCATGGGTGCCGGGAATGCTCGATGCGATGGATGTAACGCCGCGCACAAAATGACCCGGTGATCCGACTTTGCAAAAGCGCGTTGCGTCGAACGGTGGCATGGATCTTCGGGATGCTACTCACATTGCCGATCGGTAAGAGCACCGACCTCAATGGCTACAACCCGCTGTTCGCAGCCTTCGGCGCGCTCGATGTCATCAGGGCGCTGGTGCTGCGGGCCATGCTGGTGGCCATGCTGCGGGGACGCGAGGGCGTTACCACGCAGTAGGGTTTGCCGCCGATTTCCTGCTCAGACGCAGGCTTCCGTTCGGTTCAGGTGTCGGCAGGCGGGATTGCGCCGCTGCGCATGACGCACCAGCCCGCCAGCGCGTGTCCGGCACTTGCTGCATCCACTGTGCTCGCGCCGCGCATCCGCGCAGCCAGATAGCCGCCGTTGAAGGCATCGCCTGCACCGCTGGTATCGATCGGCCAAAGGACCTCAGGCGGCGGCAAGATTGCGCCTTCGGGCAGACGGCACCCAAGCGGCCCCAGCTTGACGATCGTTTCTGCGCAGCCCAGCCCGTTCCAGTGGTCCGCCACGGCGTCCGCGCTGTCTGCTCCCGAGAGCAGGCTCTCGTCCTCCAGCGTGGGCAGGCCGATATCGGCTAGGCCGATCGCCGCATCGCGTGCCGCACACGCTTCTTCGGCGCTGGCCCACAGCCGCGCCCGATAGTTGCCGTCGAACGCAACGCGAGCGCCGCGCGCGCGAAGGGAGCGCGCAAGCCCAAAAACTCTCTCGCGGTCACCGGGCGGCAGGATCGCCAACGTGATCAGGGAATAGCAGAGCAGATCAGCGCGTTCTGCACGCGCCAGAGCCTCCGCCATCCCCGGCGCGCCAAACATGTCCCGCGCGGCACTGCTATCGCGCCAATAGGCGAAGCTGCGCTCACCATGTGCGTCGGTCGAAATGGCGTAGAGCCCGGTGCTGCGGCTCGGATGATCGAGAACTAGCGAGGTGTCCAGCCCCTCGGCTGCCCACCTCGCTTTCAGGTCCGCGCTCAGCGGGTCCCGGCCCAGCGCGGTAATGTAGGCCACATCGTGACCGGCACGTGCGAGATGGATCGCGGTGTTCAGCGTGTCGCCGCCAAAGCCGAGTTGCCAGGCGTCACCCTTCGACACGAGTTCCAGCATGCCTTCACCGATGACGACGATGCGGGCCATGGCTTACCGGCAGGCCGGATTGCGAGCACCGGAGGCCGCGTAGAATGCGATTCCTGAGCCGGATATGGCAGCCTTGCCAACCACTGGCGATCCGTCAAGTGTAGTCGGCGTTCCGTCTGGCGCAAGCCCGGGCGCCTTGTCATTGATCAGCACGGCGCAGGCATCAAGCGACTGGCCCGTCATGGTCCAGGCCAGCCCCTTGCCGCCGAGGCCTTGAGCCGGAACCGGAGCAGGGCCGTTCCCGGCAAGTGCGATAGCTGCGGTGGCAGCGAGCAGTGTCTTGCATATCGTCATCTTACCAGCTCCACATCGTGCCGTCTTCCAGCCGGGCGACCGGCAGGTAGGCGGGCTTGTACGGGTACTTCACGGCGAGCTTCTCGTCGATGTCGACGCCGTGGCCGGGCGTTTCGCCCACGAACAGCTCACCTTTCTCGAAATGATAGTCGTGCGGGAACACCGCGTCGGTTTCTTCGCTGTAGCGCATGTATTCCTGGATCCCGAAGTTCGGCACCCAGGTATCGAAGTGCAGTGCGCAGCCCATGGTCACGGGCGAAAGGTCGGTCGCGCCGTGGCAGCCGGTGCGGATCTGATACATGGCAGCAAGGTCCGCGATCCGGCGCAAGTGCGTGAGCCCCCCTGCCCCGACGACGGTGCAACGAATATAGTCGATCAACTGGTTCTGGATCAGGTCCTTGGCGTCCCAGATCGTGTTGAAAATCTCGCCAACAGCCAGAGGCGTCACGGTGTGCTGGCGCACCAGCTTGAAGGCTTCCTGATTTTCCGCCGGGGTACAATCCTCGAGCCAGAACAGCTGGTACGGCTCCAGCATCTTGCCCAGATTGGCCGCTTCCTGCGGGGTGTAGCGATGGTGGCCATCGTGGAGCAGGTGGTGATCGAAGCCATACGTCTCGCGCAGCTTTTTGAACAGCTTGGGCACATAGTTCAGCGCTTTTCGTGTGTCCCATCCAGTGGCCGAGGGCAGCGCGGCATCGGCGGGCTCGTAGTAGAGCTTGCCGCGCCCGACACCGTAGGCATCCTTCACGCCGGGCACGCCGGTCTGCGCGCGGATCGCCTTGTAGCCCATGTCGATATAGGCCCCCACGGCTTCGACCGTCTCGGCAATGTCGCTGCCGTTGGCGTGGCCATAGACCATCACGCCATCGCGGCTGCGCCCGCCGAGCAATTGGTACAGCGGCATCCCGGCCATCTTCGCCTTGATGTCCCACAGCGCCATGTCGGCCGCGGCGATCGCGCGCATGGTGACCGGGCCGCGCCGCCAGTAGGCCCCCTTGTAAAGGTATTGCCAGATATCCTCGATCCGGCGCGGGTCCATGCCGATCAGACAGGGCACGACGTGCTCTTGAAGATAGGCAACCACGGACAACTCGCGCCCGTTCAGCGTCGCATCGCCAATCCCGTAGACCCCCTGATCGGTTTCGATCTTGAGCGTGACAAAGTTCCGCCCCGGGCAAGTGACGATGACGCGTGCAGAGGTGATCTTCATACGAATCCCCATGCCAATTCGAAAGCCGTGTAGCAGACACTACTTGACCAGATTGGTTAATCCTGTCAACATAATTGGTAAGGCCAACTGGGGATTGAGATGAATGACATTCCTGACAAGAGCCAAGATCGGCTCTATCAAGACCTCGCCCGCAGCTTGCTGGATGAGCTGTCGTCGGGCCGCTATCCTGTTGGCGCCCGCCTGCCAGCCGAACGGGAACTGGCCATCAAGTACAAGGTCAGCCGCCCGACGGTGCGTGAGGCCATGATCGCGCTGGAAGTGCAGGGTCTCGTTGAGGTCAGGGTTGGCTCGGGCGCCTATGTGCGCCGCCTGCCCGGCAAGGAAGACGTGCCCGGGTTCAACATCACGGCATTCGAACTGACCGAGGCGCGCCTGATCTTCGAAGGCGAAGCGGCGGCGCTGGCGGCCACCCAGATCACGGATGAAGAACTGATCGAGATCGAAAAACTGGTTGCGGCCATCGCGCAGGAAAATCTGGCTGCCAACGGTGCTGAACTGGCCGACCGGGATTTTCACCTCGCCATTGCAAAAGTCACGCGCAACACGGCAATCTATCAGGCCATCGAACACCTTTGGGACTTGCGCTCGACCTCGCCCGAGGCCGCCCTGCTCCATGAAAAAGCGCGCACCGCAAGCATAAAGCCGGTTGTCGACGAGCACACGGCTGTCCTTGCCGCGCTGCGCAAGCGCGATCCGGTTGCGGCGCGAGCCGCCATGCGTGCGCACCTCAGCCAGGTGATCGACAGCTTGCTCTTTGCAACCGAAGAGCGTGCGATCGAGGAGGTGCGTCTGGCCGCCAAGGCCCGCCGCCAGCGCTATGCACAGCCTGTCTCATGACCCGCCGCCTGGCACTGCATCCCGACCGCCTGCTGCCCGCCGATCCAGCAACGCGGGCGCTGGCGCGCGAGCTTTACGCAAACGTTGCCGGCATGCCGATCGTCAGCCCGCACGGGCACACCGATCCAGCGTGGTTCGCGGGTAACGCGAACTTCGGTAACGCTGCACAGCTTCTGCTGGAGCCCGACCACTACGTGTTCCGCATGCTCTATTCGCAAGGCGTACCGTTGGACGCCTTGGGTGTGGGCGGATCGGCCGCCGATCCCCGTCAGGCATGGCGGCTTTTTGCCGAGCGGTATCACCTTTTCCGCGGGACACCGTCACGGATGTGGCACGACTGGGTCTTTGCCGAGGCCTTCGGCATGAAGGTGCGGCTCGATGCGGAAACCAGCGACCTCTATTTTGACACGATCACGGAGCAACTCGGCGCTGACGCCTTCCGTCCACGCGCGCTGTTCGAACGCTTCAACATTGAGGTCATCGCAACAACCGAGAGCCCGCTCGATAGCCTTGAACATCACGAGGCAATAAGGGCGAGCGGATGGAACGGAAAGGTGATCACTGCCTATCGGCCCGATCCGGTGGTCGATCCTGAATACGCCGATCCCAATGGAGGCTTTCGAGGCAACATAGATCGCCTGTCCGAACTGACCGGCGAGGATTGCACCACCTGGAGCGGCTACCTCGCCGCCCATCGCCAGCGACGCGCGGTTTTCGCTGCCATGGGCGCGACAAGCACCGATCACGGCCACCCCACCGCGCTGACTGCCAATCTCTCCCGCGGGGAGTGCGAACGCCTGTTCCAGACCGTGATCTCAGGCACGTTCACCGAATTCGACGCAGAGTTGTTCCGCGCCCAGATGCTGACCGAAATGGCCGCGATGAGCATCGACGACGGGCTTGTGATGCAGATCCATCCGGGTGCTTTGCGTAACCACAATGCAGGTCTGTTCCAGTCGTTTGGCCGGGATGTGGGCGCGGACATTCCAACGCGCACCGACTATGTCCACGCTCTGAAGCCCTTGCTCGACTGCTTCGGCAACCATCCCGGGCTGTCGATCATTGTCTTCACCCTCGACGAAAGCGCCTATGCGCGTGAACTCGCGCCGCTTGCCGGGCACTATCCGTGCCTCAAACTCGGGCCGGCGTGGTGGTTTCACGATAGCCCCGAGGGCATGCGCCGCTTTCGCCGTGCGACCACCGAGACGGCCGGTTTCTACAACACCGTCGGCTTCAACGATGATACCCGCGCTTTCCTTTCCATCCCGGCCCGCCACGATGTCGCCCGGCGCATCGATTGCGGCTTTTTTGCCGAACTGGTGATGGAGCACAGGATCGAGGATTGGGAAGCGGCAGAACTGGCCCGCGATCTTGCGTACAACTTCGTGAAACAAGCCTACAAGCTGTGAGCGACCTGCGCCTGAATCCCTTTACCCTCGCAACGTTTGCGCCGGAGGGCGCCGCCTGCTTTGCCTATGACCGGGAGGCGCAGGCAACAGGTATCGTCCACTTCGGCATCGGTGCGTTCCACCGCGCGCATCAGGCCTGGTACACGGATCACGCCATGTCGGCAGGCGATCGCGACTGGGCCATCACCGGCGTCTCGCTGCGTTCAGGCGCAGTGGCGCACCAGATGAATCCGCAGGAGGGGCTCTACACCGTCACCGAACGCGCGAGCGAGGCAGCAAGCACGCGGATCATCGGTGCGGTGCTGGACGTCTTGGTCGCGCCTTATGAGCCGGAGGCCGTGGCCGCCGCGCTTGCTGCGCCCGCCACGCGCATCGTCAGCTTCACCATCACCGAAAAGGGCTATTGCCGCGCTGCGGATGGCAGCCTCGATCCTGCGCTGGCGGGTGAAGAGAGCGTGTACCCCTATCTCCAGCAGGGGCTGCGCCGACGCCGCGATGCCGGACTGCCCGGTCTGACGCTGATGAGCTGCGACAACCTCGCCGAAAACGGAAAGCAGCTGGCAAGGCTCATGGGCGAATACCTGCAGCGCAGCGATCCAGCGCTGCTGGCATGGTTCGAGGCGGCTTGTACTTGCCCCTCGACCATGGTCGATCGCATCGTCCCCGCCACGACCGCAGACGATCGCGATGCCGTTGCCGAGACGCTTGACGGGTTGCGGGATGAGGCCGCGGTCCTGACCGAACCGTTCAGCCAGTGGGTGATCGAAGATTGCTTTGCAAACGGGCGTCCGGCTTGGGACAAGGTCGGCGCCCAGTTTGTCGCCGATGTCCGGCCCTATGAAACCGCCAAGCTCAGGATGCTGAACGGCGCGCATTCGCTGCTTGCCTATGTTGGACTTTCGCAGGGCCATACCTTTGTCCACGAGGCCATCGGCGACCCCGCGATCCGTTTGCTGGCCGAGCAACTCATGCGCGAAGAGGCCGCTCCCACCATCACCGCTGCACCTGGGCAGGATCTGGACGCTTACGCCGATGCGCTGATCGAGCGCTTTGCCAATCCGGCACTCCAGCACCGCCTTGGCCAGATCGCCATGGATGGCAGCCCGAAGATTCCGCAGCGCTGGCTTGAAACGTTAGCGGCCAACCAGCGGCAGGGTCGCGAAGCGGTGTCAATTCTCGAAGGGATTGCCTGCTGGATCAAGCATCTGCGCGGAGCGAATGGGCGAGTCGATGATCCCATGGTGCGGGACTTGCAGACGGCAGTGCAGACGGACAATCCGATCACGATGCTATTCGGCACAACCGGCCTATTGGCCTCCACTTGGGTCCCTAGCGAAAGCGATAGAACGGCCATCTTGTCTCGCCTTGCTTGATCGCAGCGAAAGGACTTCGCCAGTCGTCATGGCACTGAAACAGCTCCACGGGTCGGCCGCGCCGCAATTATCACAGGCGCGCCGCGCGGCATGCGTTTCTCGCATGCCCTGCGCCTTGTTGCCGAGGGCGCGAAAGTGGTTCTCTCCGATCTGCGCTCCGATGCGGGCAACGTGCTAGCGCAGGAACCGACAGCGCAGCAGCCATCCGCATCAAGCTGGCCGTGCCCTTAGGCAGCCTGAGGCAGCCCTTCCGCCGCGGAATGCCGCGTTGCGATGCAGGAAGCCGAAACGGCTCGGAAGGCTAGTCGACGATGGTCTTTGGAAACATCCACTGGACGGCCAAGGACGGTTCGAACGGCGCCCACGTGTTTTCGGGCTGCGCGAGGCGGTCGGCAACCGCGATCATCACGCTCGGATTGACCCCCAGTCCGATATGGCTCGCATAGACCGCAATGTTCTCGCTCGGCGTTTGAGTCGGCTTTTGCACCGATCCGCGCCAATGCACGATCCCGTCGGTCTTGGTCAAAATCGAGGTCGTCGGCACAGGCGGCGCTTCGCCGAGACTGCGGAAGCGCCCGCCGCGCATTGGCTCGGGCTCCTTGCCGTTCAGCAGCTCGAACAACCGTGACGCATTGGTGTGGTTCCGGTCATCGCAAATGGGGCTGCCGAGGCTGATGACCAGCCGCACGCGATCGGGGTGCAGCTTGGCGAGTTCGCGCGCCAAGACCCCGCCAAGGCTCCACCCGACGAGCGAGACCTTGCGCCCGGTTTTGTCATTCAATCGTTTAAGCTGGTTCTCCAGCCGCGCGATCAGAGCGTTGTCGACCCGGACGTTGCGCCCGCTGTCCCAGCCGTGCGCGTCATAGCCCAGCTCATTGAGCAATCGCCGCATCGGCACGGTCGAGGCATTCGTTGCCATGAAGCCGGGCAAAACCTGCACAGCATGCCCGTCACCCTTGGCCAGGTGAGACAGTAACGGGCGGGTCATGTAGAATGCGCCCAGCTCGAAAAATGCGCGCCCCTCGGTGAGGGTCCAAAATCGGCTTGGCGGACGCGCTGCGGGTTCCAAATGTGCTGCCACCGATGCCGATGCGGCCATCTCTTTATCCTTCACTGTTTCGATTTTGCGGCCTGTCATGCACGCTTGGCCTTGCCTGCGACGCGCTTGCGTCCTGCGGGCGGCTCCGCTGTGGGAACGGCAGCCGCTTTCTGCGTAGCAGCTAGCAATTCCGCGAAACTATCCTCGATGCACTTTACGTAGAAATCGGGGTCGGGCAGCAGCTCGCGGTCCGCTGTGAAGGCGATGGTCGCCTCGTCGACATAACTTTGTACGACATGCCCGAGGCCGAGGCCGTCGGTGAGGCACAGCAGGCCCATCATGCTTTCAAGCCGGGCCCCGGCGAAGTGGATCGACACCGGCGGGCCGGGGACATTGGTGACGACAGTGGTGAACGGCGGCGCGACCCCGCGATTGGCGAGGCCGAGCCGGGTGTACAGCTGCGCGCCAAGCGCCATGAACAGCGCCGGCGAGACCTTGCTCATCTCAGTCATGTTGCGCGCGCCAATCGCGTCCGACATCGCCTTGCTGTTGGCGGTCTGCGAAAGGACGAAGGCGAGGCGCTCGGCAGGGTCCGCGATATGCGTGCCAAGCGGCGCGATCATCGCGGCGACCTGGTTGCCCATATCGCCTTTCTCGCCGCTCGAGCGGACCGAGATAGGGGCCATTGCCGTCAGGGTCTTCTTGGGCAGATCGTCCTTGGCGAGCAGGTATCGGCGCATCGCCCCGCCGATGATGGCGAGGAACACGTCGTTTACCTTCGCCCCCTCTGCCAGCGCGCGGATCGCCTTGATGTCGGCCAGCTTGAAGCTGCGGCCTTCGACCACGCGGTGCGGAGAGATCGCGCGGTTGAAGCGCGATCTGGGGGCGAGCATGTCGGCGCTGACCTTGAAGTCCTTGACCACCAGGCCCTTGATCGCCTTGGCCAGGCCCGGGGCGGCCTTCGCGGCGACTTCCAGCTGCTTCAGCGGATTGGTGACCGCGTTGAAATAGCTTTTGCCGAGCAGTTCGATGGGGTTGGGGATGCGTTCCGGCTTCCACGTATCGGGCTTGTTCGGCGGCGGGTCACCCGGGCGCAGGGTGTGTAGCGCCTCCATCAGATCAATCCCGCTCATCCCGTCAATTGCGGCGTGGTGCACCTTGGTGACCATCGCAAAGCTGCCCTTGGCGACGCCGGGGACATTGTCGAGCCCCTCGACCACGGTGAACTCCCACGGCGGACGTTCGAGATCCAAGGGCCGGGCGAATATCCGCGCAGCCTGGATGCACAGCTGCCGCCAGTCACCGGGCTGCGGCAGGGCGACGTGGCGCACGTGGTATTCAAGGTCGAAATCCGGATCCTCGACCCAGTAGGGGTAATCGAGATCGAACGGCACCCGCACCAGCCGCTGGCGCATCGTGCGGCTCAGCTGCGCGCGCGCGCCGATGAACTGGAGGATGTCCTTGAAGCGAACGAAGCTGCCGGGTGCCGTCTCCGGGTTGTAGACGAGGATCGAACCGATGTGCATCGGCGAATTGCGCGTTTCCAGCGCGACGAAGGACGCATCCATTCCCTGCAATTGGCGCAAGGTTCTCTCCCGGTTGGCACCCCTTTGTGGGGTTTTGTTGCGCGAGAGGCTAACAGACGCCGGGGCGCGGTCAACTTGCCGCCTCCGTCAAGACCTTCCGCTAGGGGTGCCTTAGCGCCAGCAAGGCGAAGCTCGCGAGCCAGTGTTCGCCCATGTAATCGCCCACGACATGCGGGAGCGCGGCGGCGAGGTGGTCGGCGGCGAGGCATTGCAGCGGGTCTTGCGGGTCAGTGCGGCCCAACACGCTTGCGATATCCTTGAGGCACCACGCGCGGCTGAGGTTGAGGCCGTCCAGATGGGCGATCTTGCCGTCCGAGCGGTCGGAGACTGTGACCGGACGGCATTTGCGCGTGAGCCAGTGGTTGTCCTCCACCAGCGCGGCGAACCACGGGGCGAAGGCAAGATGGGGGCGGACTTCGGCCATCAGCAGCGCGGCTGTGAGGACGGGGGAAAGGAATTCGTCGCCCCCCGGCTCCCATCCGGCATAATCGCACCGGTGGCCAAAGGCGCGCTCGGCCCAGTCGTCGATCAGCATGACCAGGTCGGGGTCGCGGGTGATCGCCCAGCGCCGCGCCAGCACCAGCGCGAAGGCGGTGTTGGCGTGGGTGCCGACGGTGATCGGATAGGTGAGGATGCCCAGATAGGCGCGCAGCCGGGGCACAAGGGCCCGGGCCAGTGGTTCGATCCGCTTGCCCCACGCCTTGTCATCATGGCGCGCGGCCTCGTCGTGGAGATACAGGAGCCAGGCCCAGCCATAGGGCCGCTCGAAACCGCGCGATGCCGGACGCTCGAGATAGGCGAGCTCGGCGGCCAGTTTCTCTTCGGTGAAGGTCGTCTCGGCCAAGGCCTCGATCTCGGCGGCTTCGGGCGTGGCCGGATAGAGCCGCCGCAGGGTCAGCAGCGTCCACCAGCCGTGCACGCAGGAGTGCCAATCGAAGCTGCCGAAGAACACAGGGTGTGCGTCTTGCGGCAGACGCAGATCCTCTGGCCCGGTGAAGACGTGGTCGTCCTTGTATGGGAAGGGTCGCGCCACATGGCCCAGCGCGAGCGCAGCAAAGCGGCGGGCGGTATCCTCGGTCAGTTCCACAGCCAGAAGGCCCCCACATAGATGATCAGCACGTTGCACGCCCACAGCGGCACTGCCGTGCCGATCTGCTGGCGGATCACCGCGTTCTGATCTTTCAGTTCGAGCAAGGCGGCGGGCACGATGTTGAAGTTCGCCGCCATCGGGGTGAGCAGCGTGCCGCAGAACCCCGCCAGCATCCCGACCGCGCCGATCACCGCCGGGTTGCCGCCATAGGTCTGGATCAGCAGGGGAATGCCGATCGCGGTCGCCATCACCGGGAAGGCGGCGAAGGCGTTGCCCATGATCATGGTGAAGAGCGCCATCCCGGCGGCGAAGACGACGACGGTCAGGAACACAGAGCCTTCAGGGATCACCCCGCGCGCGACCCCGCCGATGATCTCGCCCACCCCGGCAGCTGCGAAGACCGCGCCCAAGGCCGCCAGCATCTGCGGCAGGATCGCGGCCCAGCCGATGGAATCGATCAGCCGCCGCCCCTCCTCAGCCGGGGCCATCAGCGGCGGGCGCAGCCACAGACACGCCCCCGTCAGCGCGGCGAGCACGCCGATGCCGAACAGGATCAGCGTCTCGCGCCGCGCCTCGAACAGCCCGGTCTCCTCCAGCGGCGTGTAATTGTAGAGCAGCGTCCCCGCGACCGCTGTCAGCGGCACGACCAGCGCGGGGAGGAACAATCGGTTGCCGAGCCGCGCGGCGTGGGCCTGCCGCTCCGAAGGCGTGGTGGTCGGCGGATCGCTGCGCGTCAGCCCGCCGAACCCTGCGATCGCCACCAGCGCCAGCACCAGCACGCCATTGGCCAAGTCGGAAAGGTGACTGCCGAGCAGGAAACTCGTCGCCAGCAACCCCCAGAAAGCGGCATTGCCCCAGCGCCCGTCCTTGAGGCTCAACCCCGCCCAGATCGCGAAAGCCGCTCCTGCGAGCACATAGAGCCATTCATAAGTGATCACTTCGAGGCCCTCCCCAACCGCCGGTCGAAGGCGAGGATTCGCCCTGCGTGAATCACGAAGGCGCAGATCGCGGTCGGGATCGCCCAGAGCGACAATTCCAGCGAGGTCAGCGGATAGCCCGCGCCCTCAAGTACGCCCTGGATCAGGAGGATCGAGGCGATCGCGAAGAAGATGTCCTCGCCGAAGAACAGTCCGACATTGTCGGTCGCGGCCGCCATCGCCTTCACCTCGTCGCGCGCGTCCTCGGACAGATCGCCATGGGTCTTGACCGCCGCCGCCTCGGCCATCGGCGCGACCAGCGGGCGCACCGCCTGCGGATGCCCGCCGATGTCCTTCATGCCGAGCGCCGAGGCGATCTGGCGGAAGGCGAGATAGGCCACCAGCAGCTTGCCCATCGTCGCCCCGCGCATACCCTCGATCACCGCGCGGGCGCGCTGCTGGAGGCCGTAACGCTCCAACAGGCCGATCACCGGCAGGATGATCCAGGTGACCGAAATATAGCGGTTGTCGTTGAAAGCCTTGCCCAGCGCTTCGATCACCGCGAGCGGAGCGAGCCCCGCCAGCACCCCCGTCGCCAGCGCGGCGCTCACCACCACCAGCAGCGGATTGAAGCGCAGGGCAAAGCCCAGAACGACGATGGCGATGCCCGCCAGCGGCCAGTAATTCATGCATCCCCCTCCCCGAAACCCCCGCCCCCGGGCGTCAGGATCACGAAACTGTCGCCCGCATGCATCTCGGCCGATCCAGTCGCGCAGATTTCTTCGATGGCACCGTCGGCCCGCTCGACCCAGTTGCGCCCCGGGGCCGCATCGCTGCCGCCGCAAATGCCGCGCGGTGCGATCCGGCGGCGGTTTGCCAGCATGTTGGCGCGCATCGGTTCAAGGAAGGTCACGCGCCGCACCACACCGTCGCCTCCGCGATGCCGCCCGGCCCCGCCCGATCCGCGCCGGATGCCGAATTCCTCCAGCCGCACCGGCAGGCGGGTTTCGAGGATTTCGGGATCGGTCAGGCGAGAATTGGTCATGTGGGTCTGCACTGCGCTGGTGCCGTCGTGATCCGGCCCCGCGCCCGATCCGCCGCAGATCGTCTCGTAGTATTGGTGCCGCTCATTGCCGAAGGTGAAGTTGTTCATCGTCCCCTGAGAGGGCGCGAGGCGGCCCGTGGCGGCGAACAGCGCGTCGGTGACGACCTGGCTGGTCTCGACATTCCCCGCCACCACCGCCGCGCCGGGGCGGGGGTTCAACATCGAGCCTTCGGGCACGATCAGCGTCACCGGGCGCAGGCACCCGTCGTTCATCGGGATCGCATCGTCGATCAGCGTACGCAGCACATAGAGCGCGGCGGCACGGGTGATCGCGCGCGGGGCGTTGAAGTTGCCTTCCTGCTGGTCGCTCGTGCCAGTGAAGTCGAACACGGCCGATCGGTTTGCCTGATCGATGCGGATCGCGACCTGCACAGTCGCGCCGTTATCCATCGGGTAGGCGAAGGCCCCGTCCGCCAGACCGCTCAGCAACCGGCGCACGCTTTCCTCGGCATTGGCGAGGACGTGATCCATATAGGCGGCGAGCACATCGGCGCCGTTCTCGCGCGCAGCCCCCACGAGCAGCTCCGCGCCGCGCGTACAGGCAGCCAGCTGCGCGCGCAGGTCGGAGAGGTTGCGATCGGGATTGCGCGCGGGAAATGGTTCGGCGGACAAAATGCTGCGCAGGTCGGCCTCCAGAAACCGCCCCTCGTTCACCATCAGCACATTGTCGATCAGCACGCCCTCTTCGGCGATTGTGCGGCTTTCAGGTGGCATTGATCCGGGCGCGATCCCGCCGATATCGGCATGATGCCCGCGCGCGGCGACAAAGGCGTCAGGATCGTCGCCCATCTCGCCATAGAAGACCGGCACGATCACGGTGATGTCGGGCAGGTGTGTGCCGCCGCGATAGGGATCGTTGAGCACATAGGCGTCACCCCTGCGGAACCCCCGTCCATCGCGCCTCGTCCCACGGGCTTCGATCACCCGCGCGATGGCATCGCCCATGCTGCCGAGATGCACCGGAATGTGCGGCGCATTGGCGATCAGCGCGCCCGCGCGGTCAAACAGCGCGCAGGAGAAATCGAGCCGTTCCTTGATGTTCACCGAGGTCGCAGTGGATTGCAGCACCACGCCCATCTCCTCCGCAATCGCCATGAAGAGGTTGTTGAAGATTTCGAGCCGCACGGGATCGACCGCGGTTCCGGCGGCCCGCTCGCGGGACAGCGGCACGATACGGGTGAGGATCAGGCTTCCTTCGTCTGCAAGCCTTGCCTGCCAACCGTCTTCGACCACCGTGGTCGAGCCCGGGTCGATCACCAACGCGGGGCCAGCGACGACATCGCTCGGCTGCATCCTTCCGCGAGTGACGGTTGGCCACCGGCCCGAGGCCTCACCATGCGTCGCCACAGGTTCTGACACGGCACCTTGCAGTCCGCCAGCCTGCCCCTGCGCCTCAACGCTCAGCGCTTCGACGATGATCGCGGCTTGCGCCTCGGAATAGCCGAAACGCTGGCGATGGAGCGCGCGGAAGGCCGTGTCCATCCTCGAAGGATCCTCGCAAGGGATCGCCAGCAAACTGTCGCTCCCGGCAAAGCGCAAGCGCGCGCGAGGCTCGATGCGGATCGCATCCTCGGCAATTCCCTGACCCCGCAGGTCATCGCGCGCCTGCGCATCGAGCGCGGCAAGCTCGCCCGCGAAGCTTTCACCCAATGGGCGCATCAGGCTGATCTCGCGGATCACCTTTACGGGGGCAAGGCCGATGCCATAGGCCGACAACATCCCCGCAAGCGGATGCACCAGCACCGTCTCCATCCCCAGCGCATCAGCAACGCGGCAGGCGTGCTGCCCGCCCGCCCCGCCGAAGCAGGCGAGCGCATAGGTGGTCACATCATGCCCGCGCGCGACCGAAATCTTGCGGATCGCCGCCGCCATGTTGTCGACCGCGATGGCGAGGAAGCCCTCGGCGATGGCGTCGAGCGACCTCGGCCCAGGCAGCGCGGCGGCGACCTCCTCCAGCCGCGCACGCGCCGCTTCCGGGTCAAGCGGCTCATCGCCACCCGGGCCGAACACCGCCGGGAAGAAGGCCGGATCGATCCGCCCGAGGAACAGGTTGCAATCGGTGACCGTGAGCGGCCCACCCTTCCGATAGCAGGCCGGCCCCGGATCGGCCCCAGCGCTTTCCGGCCCCACGCGGAAACGCGAACCGTCGAAGCGGCAGGCTGAACCGCCACCTGCGGCAACCGTGTGGATCTGCATCATCGGCGCCGAGATACGCACGCCCGCCACCACGCTGTCCCCGGTCAGTTCCAAGTCGCCGGCGTAGTGCGCCACGTCGGTGCTGGTGCCGCCCATGTCGAATCCGATCAACCGCTTGTGGCCAAGCGGTTCGCAGGCCGCGATCATGCCCACCACTCCGCCCGCGGGGCCCGACAAGATCGCATCCTTGCCGCGAAACGCACCGACCTCGGCGAGCCCGCCGTTCGATTGCATGAAGCGCAAGGCTCCGGTGGCGGGGAGGCTCGCGGCCAAGGCATCGGTGTAGCGCCGCAGGACAGGCGAGAGATAGGCGTCCACGACCGTCGTATCGCCGCGCGGGATTAGCCGGATCAGCGGGGCGACCTCGTGGCTGACGCTGACCTGCGCGAAGCCGATGTCGCGGGCGATGCACGCCAGCCTCGCCTCGTGGTCGCGGTGCTGCCAGCCGTGCATCAGCACGATAGCCAGCGCATCGAAACCCTCGTCCCGCAGCTTAGCGAAAGCAGCGCGCGCGGCCACCTCGTCCAGCGGGCGCAATACCGTGCCGTCAGCCGCGACGCGCTCGTCGATTGCGATCACCGTAGCAGGGAGCTGCTCGGGCAGGATGATATGCCGCGCGAAGATGTGGGGCCGTGCTTGCGTGCCGATCCTGAGCGCGTCCGCGAAACCCCGCGTAATTGCCAGCGCCAGCCGCTCGCCCTTCCGTTCGAGCAGCGCGTTGGTGGCAACCGTCGTGCCGATCCTGAGTTCGGCAATGGGCCCCTCACCATGCTCCGCCATCAGCCGCCGCACCGCCTCGCTCGCGGCATCGGCATAGTGGCCGGGGTTCTCCGACAGCAGCTTTTCAGTGACCAGCCGCCCATCCGGAGTGGTTGCGACGACATCGGTAAAGGTACCGCCACGATCGACGGCAATGCGCCACGGCAGGGGTTGTACCACACTCATGCCGTGCTGTGTTGTCCA
The DNA here is from genome assembly GCA_027489095.1 of Erythrobacteraceae bacterium. Taxonomy (GTDB): domain Bacteria; phylum Pseudomonadota; class Alphaproteobacteria; order Sphingomonadales; family Sphingomonadaceae; genus Erythrobacter. The sequence continues at coordinate 3,598 of JAIYAL010000122.1, read as the reverse complement.
GCGTTGGCGACAAAGCAACCGCGGCGAGGGAATGTGCGGCTGACGGCCCGGTTGCCAATCGCCTGACAGCGGACATGGTCGCCCATCGGTCTAGATGGCCGGCTCTGGCGCGAAACGCCCATTCCCCAGCATCAGGTCGAACATCTGGTCTTGGTGGAAGCCGACAAACGGCATTCCTTCGATGCGCATGACATTTCGTCAGCAACCGGGCGGCTTGTCGTCGGCACTCTTTTGAAACTGCGTCCTGAAGAGCGGTCAGGACGCGTGTCCCAAAGCGTTGGCCACAAAATCCCTCCCAAGGCGCAAGCCAACAGGATCAACGCTGTGAGGTATACCGTAAGATATGTGCGTCGTGACCTCGACACCCAACCGCTTGAGTTCGCTTTCCGCCATATGCAGCGCTGCGATCGGTACGACCGGATCAGCCGTTCCATGCACCAGCAACACCGGCGGCTTCGGGAGTTCAGAGTGCGCAAGCCCTGTCGTTGCGGTGAGCATCCCCGAATAGCCTACCACGGCGGCTACCGTTCGCGGTCGGCGCAGCCCGACATGCAGCGCCATCATCGTGCCTTGGCTGAATCCGACCAGGGCCAAGTCCGCCTCGGTCAGTCCGTATTCGGTCAGCTTGCGGTCGATAAACGCATCGATAGCCGGCGCCGCCGATGCTGCCCCTGCCGCCAGAGCCGACGGCGCAAATCCTGACAAGCCCCACCACTGATAGCCCGCCCCCATTATCCCGCACCGCTGAGGCGCATGGGGCGCAAGGAACAGCGTATCGGGAAGCGCGTCCTGCCATTGGGGCGCGAGCGAGATCATGTCGGTTCCGCTCGAACCGAAGCCGTGGAGTAGCAGTACGATCTTTTTGGGCCGCGCTCCGGATCGTGGCTTGAGGCTGGCGCCATTGACAATCTTCGACAATGAAATGCTCTCTCTTATTCATGAAGACCGCTGCATCGTGGCCGGCATTCTGCTTTGGTTGGAAAGGTGGAGGCGCTGGTGGCCGTTTACCACCCTGCGCCCGATATTCCTGCGGAGCGCGCCAAGCCGGCGGCACACGCGCGAATAGCATTCCGCGCCGCCTCTCTCTATGGCTTGTGCCATGCTCCGCATCACCGAACTGACCCTGCCGCTCCATCATCCGGACGAGGCATTGCCTGCGGCCATCTGCAAGCGGCTGAGGATCACCCCGCGCGATCTGGTTCGCTTTGTCGTCGCGCGCCGCGGCCATGATGCGCGCGATAAAGCCAACATCCTGTTGGTCTATTCAGTCGACGTGAATGTGAAGAACGAGGCGGCGGTGCTCCAGCGCTTTCGCAAGGATCGCGGCGTCCAGCCGACCCCAGATCCACGGTACCATCTTGTTGCTACGGCACCTCAAGGGGGCACGTCCAAGAGGCCCGTCGTCATCGGCGCAGGGCCATGCGGGCTTTTTGCTGGCCTTATCCTCGCCCAGATGGGGTTCCGCCCGATCATCCTTGATCGGGGAAAAGTGGTTCGCGAGCGGACCAAGGACACTTGGGGACTGTGGCGACGGGGGGTTCTCAACCCGGAATCGAACGCCCAGTTCGGCGAGGGCGGCGCCGGCACCTTTTCCGATGGAAAGCTCTATAGCCGGATCAAGGATCCGAATAATCGCGACCGCAAGGTTCTGACGGAGTTCGTCAAGGCCGGGGCACCGGCCGAGATCCTCACCGAGGCGCATCCCCACATCGGAACATTCCGGCTGGTGACGATGGTCGAGAGCATGCGCAAGAGCATCGAGGCGCTGGGCGGCGAATACCGCTTCTCGAACCGCGTCGATGGCATCGACATCTCGACCGATGCCAAAGGCGACCGCCGCGTCCGCGGGGTCCATCTCAGCACCGGCGAGTATCTGGAGGCAGACCATGTCGTGCTCGCCATTGGTCATAGTGCGCGCGACACATTCGCCATGCTTCACGCCGCAGGGGTCCATGTCGAGGCCAAGCCGTTTTCGATCGGGGTCAGGATCGAACACCCCCAATCGTGGATCGACAGGTCTCGGTTCGGCATCGAAGCTGGCAACCGGATCCTCGGCGCGGCTGAGTATCACATCTCGCACCACTGCAAGAATGATCGGACGGTCTACAGCTTCTGCATGTGCCCCGGCGGCACCGTTGTCGCTGCGACATCAGAAGAAGGCCGCGTGGCCACGAACGGCATGAGCCAGTATTCGCGCAATGAGCGCAACGCGAATTCCGGCCTGGTCGTCGCAATCGATCCGGCGCGCGACTTCCCGGGCGATCCGCTCGCAGGGATCGCGCTGCAACGCCATTGGGAATCACTGGCGTATGTTGCTGGCGGATCGAGCTACAAGGCCCCGGCACAAAGGTTGGGCGACTTCCTCGCCGGACGGCCGTCCAAAGCGCTTGGTTCGGTAACACCGTCCTACAAGCCCGGCGTGCATCTGACGGATCTGGCGCAATGCCTGCCCGATTACGCAGTGACCGCTATGCGCGAGGCCCTGCCCGTGTTCGGCCGCCAGATTCCGGGCTACGATCACCCCGATGTGCTGATGACCGGTGTCGAAACCCGCACATCATCACCGATCCGCTTCACCCGCGGCAAGGATTTTCAGAGCCTGAACACGGCGGGCCTGTTTCCTGCTGGCGAGGGCGCTGGCTACGCTGGGGGAATCCTGTCTGCAGCGGTGGATGGGATCAAGATTGCCGAAGCCGTGGCGTCAAGCCTTGGCGCCGCCCAAGCACTCGATTGTCGCGATGGTGCTCCCGCCCCGTAGGAAACGCTGCCGGCCGGATCGGCCAGACCGGACGATCAACAATCCGCGCCTGATGGCTGCCGCCCACGGGCCGCTTACTGCCCGGCCTTCCAGTCGCGCCGCAGCTTCTTGGCGAGGCTCCACTTGTGGACCTCGGTCGGGCCATCATAGATGCGGAAGGCGCGCACTTCGCGGAACATCGTCTCGACGATGGTCTTGTCGGTCACGCCGAGGCCGCCCATCACCTGCACGCACTTGTCGGCGATGCGCATAAGCGCTTCCGACACCGCCACCTTCGTCATCGAGCTTTCCACTGTCCCGAGCGATCCGGTGTCGAGTACGCCCGCGCACCAGTCGATCATCAGTTCGCATTGCTTGATGTCGATCATGTTCTCCGCGAGCATGAAGCCCACGCCCTCGTGGTCGATCAGCGTCTTGCCAAAGGCCATGCGGCGGTTGGCGTAGTCGGTCGCGATTTCCTGTGCGCGCATGCATCCGCCCAACCAGCGCATGCAGTGTGACAGGCGCGCAGGGGAAAGGCGGATCTGGGCATATTTGAACCCCTCGCCTGCATCGCCCAGCATCTGGTCGGCCGGAACCCGCAGGTTGTAGATGGTTATTTCGGCATGGCTGCCGGGCATCGAACTGTCGATGGTGTTGGGCACGCCGGTGATCTGGATGGCGGGATCGGGCAGGTCCACCAGAAACATGCACGCGCCGCCCTTGCTGTCCGGATCTTCGGACTTGGCCATCACGATCCCGACCTTCGCGCCTTCCGCATGACCGAACCAGCCGAGCTTAACGGCGCAGGTGCGGACCCTTCGATGATGCTCACCATCTGCCGCAAGGACGGAAACCACT
>JAIYAL010000049.1 GCA_027489095.1 Erythrobacteraceae bacterium | reverse complement strand
TCGGATTGGAAGCAGCAGCGCGGGGCACAGCCGCGACCGGCTGCGCTGCTGGGGCGGGTGCGGGTGCGCTTGACGGAGCAGCCGACGTCTCGGACGCAGGTGCAAGCGCGGGTGCGGGTGCAAGCGCGGGTGCGGGTGCGGGTGCGGGCAGGAATTCAGGCACGCGCGGCAAAGCCCCCACCGGCGCGGGCGCGGCATCGGCATCCGCTTCGAGCGGGGCCAGGGCCGGATCGTCATAGGCTGGCTGGCTGCTCGGAGGTAGCGGTATAGCGAGCGCGAGCGGCGCGGGCGCGCGGGGCGACAAGTCCGGTGCTTGAGCCATGTCCGGCACGCCCTGCTCCGCGGCACCAAGCTTTACGGGGCTTATCGGCGCCGCCGCGATCTCGGCAGGAAGAGAGACGGACGTCGAGCCGAGGGAAGTCGGCAAAGGGGTGCCCGGCAGCGGCACGTTCTTGCCGGTCGGTCGGCGCGGCTGGAGCGCCGGGCCCGGCTCGGGCGAGACTGGCTCAGGGGCAGTCGCAAGGGCTGGCGCAAGGGTTGGCGCAAGGGTTGGCGCAAGGGTTGGCGGAAGGGTTGGCGCAAAGGCTGGCGCGAGGGTCAGCACAGGGCCGGGCAGGCTCACCTCGGCGGCGCACGGCGCAGGCTCGCCGGGGGCTGTCTGCGCAGCGGGCGCGGCGATCACCGCGGCAGCGTTCGTCGGGGGTGAGGCGAGCGGCAATCCGAACGGCGGGGTAAGCGGCGGCGCTGAAGGTCGGGGCAGCGGCAGCGCGGCGCCGAGCAGCCCAGCGAAATCGAGCCCGATCCCGCCCCCTTCGCTAACGCCCGCAGCCGTGATCGGCAGGCCACCGGAACCGGCGTTCGCGGACGAAAGGGAGGGCATTTCGGGCAGGAATGGGATCATCGTCACGTCCTCGGCTGGCGGGGCTGCTTGCTGGCACGGCCTTGCATCATCTCGGGGTTTGCAACTTGCGTGCCAGCGGCAGGCCCCGCGCCTGCTCGCGTCGCTCCTTTGCCGCGACGAGTGCGGCGCGCGCTTCGGTGGTCAGTTCGGCGAGGCGGCGCGCGCGGGTCTCGGCCATTGCCAGCGTCTCGGTGGCCCATGCGCTCTGGCGGCTCGCATCGCGCGCGCTGTCGCCAGCATGGGCGGCGAGCTGGGCGAGGCCCGCGGTGAAGGCGGCGCGCGACTGCAAGGCGGCGCCCGTGGTCGTCCCCGCCCCCGGCGCGCTGACGGAAACCAGCCGCTGGCTCCGCTCGGCCAGCGCATGGCTGCGCGCCTCGCTCTCAAGCGCCTCGGCCAGACCCCGCAGCGCCTGCTTGCGCGATACGTCTGCGATCAGCCGCTGGCGCTCGAGCAGCGCGAGGCGGCGCGCCTCACGCATCGCGCAACAGAGCGAGCAGGGCTGCGTGGCTCGGCCCCAGCGCCTCGGCCTCACCGCGCCCTTGCGTCAGAAACGCGTCGATCGACCGCGACAGCGCCAGCGCCTCGTCGAGCAGCGGGTCGCCCCCGGCACGGTAGGCACCCATCATCACCAGATCGCGCCCGCCCTCGCGCGCCGCGATCAGCGCGCGCAAGCGCCGCGCTGCTGCGACGACGGCGGGCGGGACGAGATCGTCCATCACCCGGCTCAATGAGGCCGGCACGTCGATCGCCGGATAGTGCCCGCGCTGGGCCAGCTCGCGCGACAGGACGACATGGCCATCCAGAATGGCGCGCGCGGTGTCGACCACAGGATCGTTGGTGTCGTCCCCGTCGGCGAGCACGGTGTAAATCCCGGTCACAGCCCCGCCGCTGCGCGCGGAATTGCCCGCGCGCTCGACCAGCCGCGTGACTGCCGCGAGCGCGGATGGCGGATAGCCCCGCGCCGCGCCGGGCTCGCCGAGCACCAGTGCCAGTTCGCGCGCAGCGTGAGCAACGCGGGTGAGACTGTCGAGGATGAGCAGCACTTCGCGGCCCTGCGACCGGAAATATTCGGCGATGGCGCTCGCATATTGCGCCGCGCGCAGGCGCAGGTTGGGCGCATGGTCGGCAGGGACCGCGACCACCACGATCCCGCCGCGTCGCGCGCCGGCCATGTGCCGGTTGACGAAGTCCGAGACCTCGCGCGCCCGCTCGCCGATCAGCGCCACAACGGTGACGTCGGCAACCGCGTGGCCCGCGATGGTATCGACCAGCACCGACTTGCCGACCCCCGAGCCTGCCATGATCCCGAGCCGTTGGCCGACGCCCATCGTGGCGAGCGCGTTGATCGCGCGCACCCCGCAATCGAAAGGCTGGCGCACGCTGGCACGTTCCAGAGCGCCCTCGCGGCGGCCCACGAGCGGCCAGGCGAGCGGGAGATCAAGCGCCGGGCCGCCGTCGATCGGCTCGCCCAGCGCATCGACCGCGCGGCCCAGCAGTGCCGTGCCGACCCGCACCTCGCCCGGTTGGCCGAGCGCCCGCACCCGCGCCTGCGGGCGCAGCAGCATGGCATCGCCGAGCAGCATCATCAGCGAATGCCCGGCGCGAAAGCCGATCACTTCGGCAAGGCACTCGGCGCCTGCATCATTATCGATCAGGCCGAGCGAGCCGACCGGCAGCGGCAGCCCCGCGACCTCGATCAACCCGCCATCGCAGGCGACCACGCGGCCCGTCAGCACCGGGCCGGAGGCGACCGGCGCGCTACGCATCCGGGCAAGGTCGAGCTGGAATTCGGCAATCATCCGCGCACCGCAGCGGCGATCGCGCGGCGCCATTCCTCTTGTCCCTCGCTGACCGCGCCGTCCGGCCCCTCGATACGCAAGGCACCCCGTGCAAGGCCCGCATCGGGCACCACACGCCAGCCTGCCAGCGCCTCGGCGCCGATCAGCTCGACGTCGGCGGGGTGAAGATGGAGCGCCAGCGTCCCGGCCGTCCCGCCGATCCGCCGCGCCGCCGTCTGGCAGCGCGCCATCAGACCCTCACGGTCGACCGCCGCTTCTCCAAGCACCCCTTCGGCAAGGGTCATCACGGTGGCGGCAAGATCATCGGCAAGCACGCCCAATGCGGTTTCATCGAGCGCCCGGAAGGTCAGGCGCAGCGCCCGCTGGCGGGCGGCACCTTGTGCCGCATCGGCCTCGGCCGCGGCCCGTCCCGCTGTCATCCCTTGCGCATAAGCGCGCGCGAGCGCCTCGGCGTGAGGATCGGGTGCGGGCCCGTCCGGCGCCGGCGGGCAGGCGATTTCGGGCTCGCCGAAAGGCATGGCCTCGCGGAACGCCCCAACTTGTCCGGCACCCGCGCCGAGCAGCGCGAGCCAGCCCGGCGCGTCGGGTTCTCCGCACGGTACCATGTCGACAATAGGAGGTGCGGCGAAAGCGCCGAGCCACTCAGACGAATTCGCCACTGCCGCTTCCGATCACGATCTCGCCTGCATCGGCAAGGCCCCGGGCGAGCTCGACGATCGCCTTCTGCGCGGCGAGCACCTCGCTCTTGGCGAGGCGTCCGCGCAGCTCGATCTCGTCGCGCACGCCGTCCGCGGCGCGGCTCGACATGGCGGCAAAGAAAGGCGTGCGGTCGGGCTCCTTGAGGCCTTTGAGCGCATCGATGAGCTTCTCGTTGTCGACGTCCCGCAAAAGCCGGCCCATCGATTGCGGATCGAGCACGAACAGCATCTCGAAGGTGAACAACTGCTCCTCGATCTTCTCGGCCAGCGGCGCGTCGCGCTCGGCGATGGCCGGCAGAACGGTATTGCGCAGCTCGCCGGCGGCAAGGTTGATGAGGTTCGCCGCCTCCCTCGGCCCCCCGATCATCAGCGCTGCTGTGCCGTAAGCTGCGCTGATGCGCTGGGTGAGCAGCGTGTCGATGGTGGCGATCGCGGTCGCGGAGATCGTGCCGCTCTTGGCGACGCGCTCAACCACCAGCGATTGCAGTTCGAGCGGCAGCATGGCGAGCACCTCGGCGGCGGGTTCCGGGTCTATGAGCAGCAACAGCGCGGCGATCACCTGCGGGTGCTCATCAAGGATCAGCCGTACCAGCACGCCGGGGGCGAGCCACTGCGCCAGCGCGAGGCTGCGCGGAGGCGCATCGGGTTCGATGCGTTGCATCATGCTTTCGGCGCGCGTGGGGCCGAGCGCCTTGTCGAGCAGGATGCGCACCCGGTCGCCGCGGCCACGGCGGGGCAGGGTTTCGCGCGCCGCCTCACCTGCGAAATCGGCAAGCGCCTCGGCCATTTGTGGGGCTTCCACTTCGCCCAGTGCGATCATCGCCGCACCGAGCTTCTCGAGCTCGGCCGGCGAGAGGCGGGCAAGCAGGCCGGTCGCCTCCTCGTCGCCGAGCAGCATCAGGAATACCGCGGCGCGGTCGACCCGGCTGAGCAGGGCGGGCATGGTTTCGGGCATCACGCCGCGCCTGCCTGCGCGTCGGAAACCTCGGGAGCGTCGAGCATCCGCTGGAGCGCCTCGACCGCGCGATCAGGCTGGCTCGCGGCGAGCCTTCGGGCGAGTTCGACCTGGCGGGGCAAGTCCTCGAGCGAGGCGGCGGGCACGGCAGGGACCGCGCTGCCCTCGTCGGCGAGCGCAAGCGGCGCGTCGACCCCGTCTGACGCCGGGGCGCGGCCCTTGAGCTTGCCGATCAGCGGGCGGACCGCAAGGAGCAGCACCAGAATCACAGCCAGCAGCGCGGTGCCGTAGCGCACCAGCATTGCGAACCACGGCTCTTCGTAGAAGGCCGGGGGCTCAAGGTTGGCGGGCTCGAACTTGCTGGCGACGACCTTTACCATGTCGCCGCGCTGGGTGTTGGCGCCGACCGCGGCGCTGACCAGCGCCTCGAGCTGCTGCGCGGTGAGCGGTGCGGCGGCCTTCAGGGCCTTGGCACTCACCGCAACCGCGACCGAGAGCTTCGTGAGGCTCCCTGGCCCGGCGGTGGTGACGGCGACCTCGCGCCCCAGCTCATAGCTGCGGTCGGTGGCGGTTTCGGTGTCGGTCGAGGTCGCGGGCGCAGGTTGCGCGGCGGGCTGCGGCGGGCCGCTGACGAGCTGCGCCTGCGGCGGCGGGGTGTTGGCCGCAACCCCCGGCACGCCGCCCGCGGGCGCGGCGCCGGTGCGCGTCGCGTTACGCTCACTCTCGGAGCGCACCACGCCTTCCTTTTCGTAGGTCTCGCGCGCTGAGGTCACTTCGCTGCGATCGAGCTCGACCTGCACCTGCGCGGAGAAATTGCCTTCGCCCAGCAGGGGGAGCAGCAGGGCATCGAGCTGTTCGCGCAGCTTCGCCTCATGCTCGCGCTGGAGGGTCAGCCCCTCGCCCTGCGCCGAGCGCGGGTCGGATAGGAGGCGACCGTTCTGGTCAACCACCCGCACCGCGTCGGCGCTCATCCCCGGCACGCTGGCCGCAACGAGGTTGACGATCGCGCCGACCTGCTCCTGCGTCAGGCTGCGCCCGTTCGCCAGCCGCACCATCACCGAGGCGCTGGGCGGGTTGTTCTCGCGCACGAACACCGAACGGTCGGGGGTGGCGAGGTGGACACGCACGGTCTCGATCCCGTCGATCTCGCGGATCGTCAGCATCAACTCGCGTTCACGCGCCAGCCGCAGGCGCTCGCCTTCGAGGGTGCGTGACGTGCCGAGCGGCATCGAATCCAGCATCGCCTCGGCGCCCTCGGGCGCGGCGATCCCGGCATTGCTGGCGACCAGCATCTTGGCCCGGTAGAGATCGGCTTCCGCAACCGAAAGCGCGCCGGTGCCGGTGTCGATCGCATAGTCGATCCCGCCCGTCTCGAGCGTTTCGACCACCTTGGCGCGTTCGGCGTCCGTGAGGCTGGTATAGAGCACGCGTGGCGGGCCGGACGAAATCGCCATCCACAGGCCTGCGGCTGCCGCAAGAGCGCCCACGGCTGCAAGCGCGGGCAAGGCGCGGGTGAGCGCCGGCTGGGCGAGGAAGCCTGCCACCGGTGGCGGCAGCATTCCGCGCCAGCCGGTCTGGACTGCGGGCAGGCCCGCCGGATCGGTGGGCACGGGAAGGGCATCGGCCATCTATCAGCCCCCCATCCGCATGATGTCTTGATACGCATTGAGCAGCTTGTTGCGCACCTGCAGCGTGGCCTCGAAGGCGACGCCGGCTTCCTGCCGTGCGAGCATCACCTGGGCGATGTCGGTGACGGCCCCGCGCTCGTAGGCGACCTGCATCGCGCTCGAACGCGCCTGCACCGCGCTGACCTGCTGCAGTGCCGTGTGGAGCGTATCGGCAAAGCCCGCACCGGGAACCGGAGCGGGGGCGCCAAGAACATTGGTCGCGCGCGCGCCCTCGCTCGCCGCACGCACATCGCGCAAGGCGGCGCTGCGAGCGAGCACCTGGCTGCGCAAGGCCATCACGTCCTCGACGCCGAAGCCGACGCGGCCGACATTGGCGACGCTCATGCCGCACCTCCCGCCGCGATCATCCCCGCACCGCGCATCGAGGCGAGGCGGTAACGCAGCGTGCGTTCCGAGATACCAAGGCTGCGCGCGGTGGCGGCGCGGTTGCCGCCGTGCCGGGCGAGGGTCTCGACGATTGCGCGCGCCTCGGAGGCGAAGGCGACGTCAGACAGCGAGCGCGGGGCGGCGCATCGGGCCATGTCGGGTGCGGCGGGCGCGGGGGCTTGCGCGACGGCACGCACCGCTGTGTCGAAGACGACATGGGCGGGCGCGATGGCCACCGCCTCGCCCGCCAGCAGGATCGCGCGGCGGATGACGTTCTCGATCTCGCGGACATTGCCGGGCCAGGCGTGGCCCTCGAGCAGGGCCAACGCATCAGCGTCTATCCAGCCGGGGCGGCCCGGCGCGGGCGCGTGACGCAAGAGCATGGCAAAGGCGAGCGCGGCGATGTCGCCGGGACGGTCACGCAGCGCGGGCAGGCGCAGGGGGAAGACGTTGAGGCGGTAGAGCAGGTCCTCGCGGAAGCGTCCGGCTTCGACCTCGGCGGCAAGATGCCGGTTGGTCGCGGCTACCACTCGCACGTCAATCTTCGATGGCTTGGTGGCGCCCAGCGGCAGCACCTCGCCCTCCTGCAGCGCGCGCAGCAGTTTGGCCTGCAAGGGAAGCGGCAGCTCGCCGATCTCGTCGAGCAACAGGGTACCGCCGTCAGCCGCGCGGAACAGCCCCTCCCCGGCTTCCGCCGCGCCGGTGAAGGCGCCCTTGCGGTGGCCGAACAGCAGCGCCTCGAGCATCGCTTCGGGCATCGCGGCGCAATTGACCGCGACGAAGGCGCCGTTCGCGCGGGGTGAAAGACGATGGACGAACCGCGCCAGCACTTCCTTGCCGGTGCCGGTCGGGCCTTCGAGCAGCACCGGAATATCGCTCGCAGCGATGCGCTCGGCGAGGGTCAGCAGCGCCAGCGACTGCGGATCGCCCGCGACCGGCCAACCCCCTTGTGCCGAGGCAGCGATCAGCGCCGAACGGGCCGCAGGGAGCATCGCCGGATCATAGGCAAGCGCGACACGGTTGGGCCCCGCCAGCGCGAGCGAGGGGATCGCGGCATGGTCGAGCGCAATCGCGACCTTGCCGCTACGCGCGATTCCCGCCGCCATCGCAGGCACCATCGTCTCGCCCAGCACGATTCGGTCACGCTGCCAACTGCCGCCCATCAGTGGCAGGGTCATGCCGATCAGGATATCGTGCGCGCGTGCCTGCGGCGCTGCCTTAGCGCCCCGCACGGTGCCGCTTACCGGTTCGATCATGCTTGCCCCTGACTGTCTGAGTGATTGGCTGAGTGATTGGCTGAGTGATTGGTCTCGGCAATCCTGTGCCGCAATCAGGCTGCACAGGAGGCAAATTTAAGCCCCCGTAGCTTTCCCTAAGCCGCACCGCACCGCGACAGCGAGGGCTGGCGGTACGGACCCGCAAGAAAGCAGCGCTCTGCCCACAAGGCGCTGATTTTTCGAAATGAAACGTCGGGCTTAAACATCCGGCGGCGCGGCCGCTCTAAGCCCCAGCAGCGACGGGCCAGTTCGTCCTGCATGGACCTTTCGGGAGTTTGACCAATGAACGTAGTGAACACCAACATCTCGGCCCTGCGCGCAACCAACGCCAGCGTGTCGGCGGGCAAGATGCTCGGCACCGCGATGGAGCGTCTGTCGACCGGCAAGCGCATCAACAGCGCCGCCGACGACGCCGCCGGCCTCGCGATTGCCGCCTCCTTCACCTCGCAGATCCGCGGCATGGCGCAGGGCATCCGCAACGCCAATGACGGCATCTCGCTGGCTCAGACCGCAGAAGGCGCGCTCGACGAAGTCACCAACATGCTCCAGCGGATGCGCGAGCTGACGGTGCAGCGTTCGAACGAGACCTATTCGACCACCGACGTCGCGAACATCGACACCGAGCGCAACGCCCTGGCCGCCCAGATCACCTCGGTGGTCAACAACACCAGCTTCAACGGCATCGATCTGTTCAACCAGCCCACCAACGAAATTACCATTCAGGCCGGCGCGTCGGAAAGCGATGCCATCGACTTGACCCTGCCGGAACTCAACGTCTCTGGCGGTGATCTGGCGGGCGTGGTGAGCTTTGCGGCTGGTGATCCGGTGTTGGCGACCCGCGAACTGCTGACCGACGGGACCGACACTTTCGTGCGGATCAATGGCAACCAGTTCTTCCAGGTTGACGCGACCGACGATTCCACCCTGCAAGACTTCGCCAACGCCAGCGAAGTTACGCTGTCCGACACCGACATTGCCGGCCTGACCTCTGATGGCTTCCGCACCGTGGCAATCGGCGAGACCGAGACCGGCACCGTCAACACCGCTGCAACGCTGCAGGACTTCGACGACGCGATCGGTGCCGTCACCACCGCGCGCGCCGATCTGGGTGCGTTCCAGAACCGTCTGCAGTCGGCGGTGAACAACCTCACCAACGTCTCGACCAACCTGACCGACGCGCGTTCGCGGATCATGGACACCGACTACTCGGCTGAAACCACCGCGCTCGCCAAGGCCCAGATCCTCGGCCAGGCCTCGACCGCGATGTTGGCCCAGGCCAACCAGTCGCAGCAGAACGTCCTGTCGCTGCTGCGCTAAGTCTCACCCGCTCCGCCCCTTTCCCCCTGAGGGGCGGGCACGAGAGAGCCCGGAGCCGCAATGGCTCCGGGCTTTTTTGTCATGCAAACGGACGGACACGGAAATGCGCGCAAGAACGACGTTTCCGGCAGTGTCACGGGCCGCGATGGTCACGATGCGAAAGATCCGGCAGCGATGCTATCGCAGCGCAGCGGTGCAGGAAAATGCCGCCCTCAGGACTGGCGGCCACTTGGCAGCTCCGGCGCCTTGGCGGCCAAGATCTGCCGTCCGGCTTGCGGCCCGGTTGTGTCATTCCTTCGACTGTTCCGTTCTGCCCCCCGCGGATTGGCTGGCAAACAGTGACGCTATTGGCCGCCACGAAAAGCGTATAGAATTTCAACGCGTCCGAATCGGGCTGGGGGGGGAATCATTTATGCGCACTGCGAAAGGTTCGTGGATTCTTTCCGCGGCTATTGTCAGATCCTTTGCTGCAACAAGCGCATCTGCCGGTGTCATCAATAATGTGCTGACCGATTGGCGTGGCCATGCCTACAAATGCGACGATCCGCGACAATCTGATGCCGATACCATGGTTCATGTCGCCATGTTCGAAGCCATCAATGCGGTCACGCCGAAATACACGCCCTACACCAAACCGCTGGAAGCGCCCAAAGGCAGCTCACCCGAAGCAGCGGCAGCGCGCGCCGCGCATGATGTGCTCGTGCTGGTTTGTGCCGATCAGAAAAGCATGTTTGAGGGCGCACTGAAAACGTCGCTCGACGCCATCACCGACAAGACAGCTCGCGACAATGGCGAGAAAGTCGGTGCTGCCGCAGCAGCCGCCGTCATCGCCGCGAGAGCCAATTCGAAGGCCGAGGGCAAAGACCCGGTGAATCGCCCCGCGACACCGGGCGCCTATGTGCAAACCACGCCCTTGGTCGGCACGATAATGGCAAAGCAAACGCCGTGGATCATGACCAGCCCCGATGAAATGCGATTTGTGCCGCCGCCGGCTTTGGACAGCGAGGTCTGGGCGCGTGACTTCAATGAGGTCAAAAGTCTCGGGGCGAAAAAGTCGAAAGATCGCACCTCTGAACAGACCGATATCGGCAAATTTTGGGCCGGGCGTGACGTGCGGATCGTGCTCAACCAGCTTATTGGGCGTCCCGGGCGCAGTCTGGTGGATGATGCCCGCTTTCTTGCCCTGGCGGAAATGGCATGGGCCGATTCCTACGTCTCCATGATGGATGGCAAATACCATTACATGTTCTGGCGCCCCATAACCGCCATTCGCAATGCGCAAACCGACGGCAATGATGCCACCACGCCCGATTCCCAATGGCAAGCAATGGTCGAAACGCCATGGCATCCTGAATACCCCTGCGGGCATTGCCTATCGGCAGGTGCCGTAGGTGCCGTGATCAATCAGGAATTTGGCAGCAACGCCCCGCCAATCGTGCTCGAAATGGAAGACACCTTGCTTCGTCGTTACGACACGCCGCAGGAATACATCGATGAAGTTTCGGAGTCCCGTATCCTTGCCGGGGTCCATTACCGCTTCTCGATGGAAGCCGGACGCGGCGCGGGCATCGCAATCGGCAATGTTGCCGCGCAGCGATATTTCACGCCGCTGAAAAAATGATCGTGCCGCACTGTGCGTAGTTGTCGCCGAGATTGTGCACCGCACGATCCGGGGCCGCCGGCTGTGATTTTGCGCATGGTGTATCGCTCCAGCTGCGAGCGTCCACTATAGGGCGGTGCACCTCGCCTTGGTCTCAGGGCTTGGGCTTGGGCTTGGGCGAAGGCTGAGCCGCCGGAAGCGCCCGCTCGGCCGCCGCCCCCGCCCCCCGCCCCTCGAGCAGCAGCAGCGAGATGCGGCGGTTGCGCGGGTCGGCGGGGTTGTCCGCCACCAGCGGTTCGGTTTCGGCGACGCCCTCGATCCGGGCGAAGCGCCCCTTCGGCACGCCGCCCAGCACCAGCGCCTGGCGCGTCGCCTCGGCGCGGCCGGCCGAGAGCGACCAGTTGTTGGCAGCAACGCCGCTGCGCCACGGCAGCGAATCCGTGTGGCCGCGCAGGATCAGCGGGGCGGGCTCGTCCTTGATGGTATCGGCCATCACCTCGAGCAGCCCGCGCGCCTCTTTCGTCAGGATCGTCGTGCCCAGCTCGAACATCGAAAAGTCGGCATCGTCCATCAGGTCGATACGGATCCCCTCGGGCGAGCGCATCACCCGCACCTGCCGCGCAAGGTGCTTGAGCGTGCGGCGCTCGGCGAGCTTCTTTTCGATCGCCTCGCGGATCTCGCGCAGGCGCTCGTTCTCCTCCACCTTGGAGGTCTGCTTGCCAGCCTCCATCGGCCCGCCCACGGCATCGCGCGGGATGGTCAGCGCCTGGCGGCCGGTCTGGCCCTTGCGGTTGGGATAGTTGTCGACCTCGGTAATCGATGAGCCGCCGAGCAGGCCGTTGGCGCCCGCGCTTTCCTTGCGCAGCTTGACCAGGGTCGGGGTGAAGTAGTCGGCGATGCCCTTGCGCTGCTTCTCCTCGGTGGCGCCGAGCAGCCACAGCAGCAGGAAGAAGGCCATCATCGCGGTTACGAAGTCGGCATAGGCAACCTTCCACGCCCCGCCGTGGTGACCGCCCTCGACGATCGTGACCTTCTTGACGATGATCGGCGCGGGGATGGCCAGCTTGGGATCGGCATTGGCCACCTCAGCGTCCCCGCATCATGTCGAGCAGGTCGGTGAGCTTGGGGCGGTGCGCCGGTGGCAGGCCCGAGCGTGCCGCTTCCAGCACCAGCGGCTGCGGATAGCCGTGCAGGCTCGCGATGATCACCTGTTTGATCGAGTGGAAGATCTGCTGGTCGTGGGTGTTGATCTGCTTCAACCGTCCGCCCAGCGGCCCGGCAAAGCCATAGGCGAGCAGCACGCCGAGGAAGGTGCCGACCAGCGCGCTGCCGATCATCTTGCCCAGCACCGCCGGGGGCTGGTCGATCGCGCCCATGGTCTTGATGATCCCGAGCACCGCCGCGACGATCCCCAAGGCGGGCAGCGCATCGGCGAGCGACTGGATCATGTGCTGCGGTTCATCCATCTCGTGGAGCTGGGTCTTGATCGCGCTGTCGATCACGTCCTCCACCGCATGGGTGTCAAGCGTGCCCGAGGACACAACCATAAGCGTCAGCGGATCGCAGATCATCGCGGTCACCACCGGATCGGCCTGAAGGCGCGGATATTCGCTGAAGATCGTCGAGGTGGCCGGTTCGGTGACGTGGCTTTCCAGCGCGACCGCCCCTTCCGACCGCAGCAGCTTCATCAGCTTGCTGGTCAACGCAATCGCGTCGATATGGTCTTCGTCGGTGTATTTCGGGCCCTTGAAGACCTTGCCGAGCCCGCCGCCGAGCAGTTTGATCTCGTGCATCGAGTTGCCGATCAGCACCGCGCCCGTCGCCGCACCGCCGATCATCATGAATTCGAGCGGGAGGGCGGCGAGCACCGGGCCCATGGCGCCCCCGGCGAGCATGAAGCCGCCGAACACCATGACCAGAAGCACGACAATGCCGATGGCTGCAAACACGGATCAGGCCTCCTCAGCGCAGCGCGTCGAACAGGGTCAGCGAACTGACGCGGGCGAAGGCGGCCTGGGTGGCCTCGAGTGCGGTGAGCGACTGCTGGAGCCGTGCGACGGCATCGGCGATCTCGGTATCGCCCACCCGCGAGCGTTGCTGGGCCAGCGCAATGCCGCGCTCGCCCTGCTGATCCTGGACCTGCTCGATCCACGCCATGCGCGTGCCGAAGATGGTCTGCGCGCGGGCTAAGGTGTCAAGCGCGGCGTCGATCCCGGAAAGCGCCGTGGTGGCAGCCACGACCGGATCGGCAGCGCCACCCTGCAAGGCCGTGCTGAGCGTGCCAAGCACAGCAAAGGCGTTGGTCGGGCTGCCATTGACGCTGAACTCGAACACCTCGTTGCCCGGCAGCCCGCGTTCGATCGCGGTGCCGGCCGCGATCGGCACCGCGCCGCTGGTGGGGGTGCCGGAATAGGTGACATTGCCCGCTGCATCGCGAACGAAAGCGGTCGCCGAGGCCTGGCCCGCAAACAGCGGCTCGCCGGTCAGCGAGGCCGCATTGGCGCGGCTGAACAGCTGCTGCCCGAGCTGTTCGAGCTCGAAGGCGATCGCCTGCCGCCCGCGGTCGCCGATCGGCGTGTTCGCGGCCTGAAGCGACAGCTCGCGCGCCCGTTGGAGCAACAGAGTGACCGCCTCAAGTTCGCCCGAGGCCGCGCCGAGATCCTGCCCGAGCCGTGCGGCATTGTCGCCCTCGACCTTGGCCAGCGCCTCGCGCCGCGCGACACTGCGCAGCTGGGCAGCGGCGGCGGGGTCTTGCGAGCCGCGCTCCAGGCGGCGCCCGGTGGCGATCTGCGAACGCGTGCGCTCGATGCCAGAACGCAGATCGGCCATTTGCGCCAGCGAGCGGTTGAAGAAGGACCCGGCAGAATTGGTGATGGAACTCATCGCAGCACGCTCCCTTACCTCAGACCCAGGATCGTATCGAACAGCTCGGCGGCGACCTGGATCACGCGGCTGTTGGCCTCGAAGGCCTGCTGGAGGCGCACCAGGTTGGCGGCCTCATCGTCGAGATCGACGCCGGTTTCGCGCAGGAGCTCGGTCTCGGCGCTGGAGGCGACGACAGCGAGACCGTCGCTGCGGGTCTCCAGCGCGGAGACACGGCTCGACAGGCCGAGCAGCAGGGTGTCGGTGCGCGCGACCGGGCCGTTGCTGGCGCCGAGCGTGGCGAGCAGCGCGGCGAGATTGGCCGTGTCGCGGCTCCCCGCGGGCGCCCCGGACGGCGCAGTGGCCAGCCCGGTGGCGGAGGCGAGCACGACGTTGATGTCGCCCGCGCCCGTCCCGGCAAACAGCGGCTGGCCAGGCGCGCCGTCGGCGGCAGCGCCGTTGCCCTGCGCCGTGTTGGCGATGCTGATCGCCCCAAGCGCGATTGCGTCGAGATCGGTCTGGAGCCCCGCCATGCCGATCAGCGCGCTGGCACGGCCCGCCATCGCCCCGCCCGAAGGCACGAAGCCGGTCGCGCCGATCGCGAAGCTGGCGGTGCCGTCAGCGGCGAAGGAAACGCTCACGCTCTGCGCGTTGGCACCCGTGACCAGCGTCATGGGCGGCGTGCCTGAAAGCGTCACATCGGCGGTGCCATTGGGGTTGAACACCGGCTGGATCGCGAATTCCTCAGCCATCTGGCGCAGCACCTTGTCGCGTGCATCGAGCAGCCCCGCGCGGCCCGCCGTGCCCTCCCGCGCGCCGACGAGGTCGGCGTTGATCGCGGCGAGCTCCTTGGCACGCTCGTTGATGGTCAGCGTCTTGGCGCTAACCTCGGCCTGAACCAGCGTTCGGGCATTGCCGAGCGTGCCGTTGGCGATGCGGAAATTGCCCGCCATCTTGCGCGCGCCCTCAAGCACCGAGAGCCGCAGCGCCGGTTCGAGCGGATTGTTCTGGAGGCGCGTGAGCGAGGCCTCGAACTCGACGAGCCCCGTGTAAAGCCCGGAGGTCTCGATCGCGCTCTCGGCCTCGCGCATGCCCAGGAACTCGGCCTTTGCGGCCGACAGCGCGGAGGAGCTGTCGCGCGCCTGGCGCTGCACCAGCGCGCTTTCCGCGCGCTCGATCGTGCCGGGTCGCACCCCGCCGAGCGAATCCTGCGTATTGGTACCGATTGTCCCGGTCATCACCAGCTCGCCCTGCGTGAGCGAGCGGCGCGAGTAGTTGGGGTTCTCGGCATTGGCGACGTTCTGCGCCGCCAGCTCGAGGTTGCGGCGGGTCGCGGTGAGGCCCGAGCGGCCGATGGTGAAGATCGCGGTTGGCATCAGTCATCCCCCTGGGCGCGTTGATACGGTGGAAGATATTGCGCAAGCTGCGCCTCGATGCTCCGGGCAAACCCGAAGGCACCGCTTGCGGCCGCGACGTCGGCGAAGTGCTCGTCGCGCATCGCCTCGAATTGCTGCCGCCCGCCGCCGGTTAGCGGGGTCTCCTCGGCAAAGCCGGCGGCGCGGGCCGTGGCCATCATCTTGCGCAGCATGATCGCCTCGAAGCCCTCGGCGGCCTTGCGCAAGTCGGCTTGCAGCGCGGCCCGCTCTGGAGAAGGGCCCAGCGAACCGGACGCCTCCGGGCGAACCGCGCTGCCGGCTGCAACCGGGCCGGAAGGGGATACCGGCCCGGTCACAACACGATCATTTCGGCTTGCAGGCTGCCTGCCTGCTTGAGGCTTTCGAGGATCACCACGAGATCCGAGGCCCCCACGCCAAGCAGGTTGAGCGCGTCGACGATCTCGGTGAGCGAGGCGGCTGCGGGCATGTAGGCGACCCGGTCCGAGCGTTCCTCGATGGTGATGTCTGAGGATTCCTCCTGCGCGGTCTGGCCCTGGCTGAAGGGTGCTGGCTGGACGATCGTCGGGTTCTCGTTGATGCGGATTACCAGCTTGCCATGGCTGACCGCCGCCGGGGCGAGCCGCACTGCGTCGTTGATCACAACCGTGCCGGTGCGACTGTTGACGATCACCTTGGCGGCGACTGGCGCCGGGGTGACGGCAAGCATCTCGATCTCGGCCATCATTCCCGAACGCTGATCGTTGCCTTGGGGCAGCGCGAGCGCGATGCTCACACCATCAGCGATGCTGGCGATGCCGGGGTAGCGCGTGTTGACCGCGTCGCGCACGCGCGCCGCCGTGAGGAAATCGGCCTTGTGCAAGTTGAAGCGCAAGGTCGGCGCGACATCGAAGCCGGTGGCGACCCCGCGCTCGACCGACGCGCCGTCGGCGATCCGGCCGACGGTGGTGACATTCACGGTGAGCTGCGAGCCGTCGCGCCCGGTCACCCCGAGCCCGCCGACCGCGACATTGCCCTGCGCCATCGCGTAGATCTGCCCGTCAGCGCCGTAGAGCGGGGTCAGCACCAGCGCCCCGCCGCGCAAGGACATCGCCTGCCCCAGCGTCGAGACGGTGATATCGATCCGCTGGCCGGGCTTGGCGAAGGCGGGAAGTTCGGCAGTAACAATCACCGCCGCGGCGTTGCGCAAGGTCGGGCTGACGCCGGCGGGCAGCGGCAGGCCGAGCCGTCCGGAGACCCCGCGCATCGCCTCGGTCGCATATTCGAGCTGGTTGTCGCCCGTCCCCTGAAGGCCGACGACGATGCCGTAGCCGGTCAACTGGTTTGCGCGAAGCCCCTCGAACTGGCCGAGATCGCGGATACGCTCGGCATGCGCGGGCATCGGGATCTGGCCCGCGATCGCGGCGAGCAGCAGATAGAGCAGCGGCGCAAGGATGCGAATGCGGGTGCTGGTGCTGGTGCTGGTCATGGACCTGTCCCCTCAGAACGGCGAGATGAAGTTGAAGAAGCGGCTCAGCCAGCCCGGCCGGCTCGCCTGCTGCAGAGCGCCCTTGCCCGAATAGATCATCCGGGCATTGGCCACCTGTGAGGACGCGAGGCGGTTGTCGCTGTCGATGTCGACCAGCCGGATGCGGCCGGCGAATTGCACCCACTCGTCGCCCTGGCTGAACATCATCTGCTTTTCTCCGACCACTTCGGCAGTGCCGTTGGGGTAGATGGCGGCGATCGTGACCGCGACCGCGCCGTTGAGGCGGCTTTGCTGCGCAGCATTGCCAGAGCCGTTGAACGACCCTTCGGCGGCGGCTTTAAGAGCCTCGGGATCGAGGAAGTCGAGCGGGCCTCTGGTCGGCGGAGTGATCCCGAAGCTGCCCTCGCGGCGGGTTGCGCCGGTGGTGCTCTTGGTGGTGGTGGTGGCCTCGACGAGGAGGATCGTTACCATGTCGCCGAGTGCCCGCGCGCGGTTGCCCGTGACGAGCCCCGCATAGCCGCCGCCCGCCTGAAAGATCGCGCCCGCGCTGACAGGCTGGGGCACGGCCGGGACCATCGCAGGGCTCACCGCCGCGAAGGGATCGCCGGCGTTCGCCGCGGTCAGCCCTGCGCCCGGCGGAGCCAAGCTGATCGCCGCCCCGGGTGGAGGGGGCGCGGTGAAGCCCGGCTGCGGGCCTGTGCCGCCGCCCATGCAGGCCGCAAGGCACAGCGGCGCGGTGAGCGCGAGGAAGGTGCGACCCGTCATCCGGCCTCTCACAGCGTCTGGTTGGCGTTGCGCAGCATCTCATCGACCGCGCTCACCATCTTGGAGTTGATCTCGTAGGCGCGCTGGGTCTCGATCATCTCGACCAGCTCCTCGACGACATTGACATTCGAGCCTTCGAGCATGCCCTGCCGCACCTGCCCCCGCCCGTTCTCGCCGGCGAGGCCGACTTCGGCCGGGCCGGACGCGGCGGTCTCGACAAGGAAGTTGTCGCCGACCGCCCTGAGGCCCGCCGGATTGACGAAACTGGCGATCTGGAGCTGGCCGAGCAGCGTCGGCTCGGCCTGGCCCTGGGTAACCGCGCTCACCGTGCCGTCAGGGGAAATGGTGATCGACTGCGCGCCGGGGGGGATCTGGATCGGCGGCTGGAGGGCATAACCTTGCGCGGTGATCAGCGTGCCGTCGTTCGACAGGGTGAAGTTGCCCGCGCGGGTGAAGCCCGGCTGGCCGCCGCCCGGCAGCTCCACCTGAAAGAAGCCGTCCCCGTCGAGCGCGATGTCGAGCCGGTTGCCGGTCGTGTTGAGGGTGCCCTGGGTCTGGATGCGGCTGGTGCCCTGCACCTGCACACCGGTGCCGAGGTTGAGCCCGACGGCAAAGGCGGTCTGCCCGGTCGAGGCCTGCCCCGCAGTCCGCTGCTCCTGATAGGCGAGCGTCGCAAAGTCGACGCGGTCGCGCTTGAAGCCAGTGGTGCCGATGTTGGCAAGATTGTTGGCGATGACGCGCATCCGCGCATCCTGGGCCTCAAGCCCGGTGCGGGCGACGTGAAGGGCGGAAGTGGGCATGTCTCAATTCTCCTCTTGGGAAAAAGGGGGGGTCAGCGGAGCGCCATCAGGCCGCTGCCGGCTTCGTCGAGCTCGCTCGCGGTGGCGATCACTCGCGCGCGCTGTTCGAAGGCGCGCTGGGCTTCGACCATCTGCACCAACGTGTCGGCGGTCTCGACGTTGGACATCTCGAGCGTGCCTGGCGTGAGGCGCGCGGTCGGATCGGGGGGAAGCACGCCAGTCAAGCCATTGGCGGCAGGCACCTTGAGGAAACCGTCGGTTCCCTTGGCGAGCGGGCTCCCTTCGGGATTGACCAACCGGATGCGGTCAATCGGCTCGGCCGCAGCGCCCGGCGTCGCCGGGTCGCGGCCCAGCACCGTCCCGTCCGGCGCGATCGCGAGGATGAAGCCCGGCGGCACCGTGATCGGCGCGCCGCTCTCGCCCAGCACGGCAAGGCCGTCACCGTTCTCGAGCACGCCGGAGGCCGCGACCTTGAGGTCGCCGCGCCGCGAATAGACCTCGCCCTGGCGACTGGGCGACTGGAGCGCGATCAGCGCCTTGCCCTCCAGAGAGACGTCGAGCGCATTGCCGGTCGGCACCGACCTGCCTGCAGCCATGTCCGCCCCGCGCACATTGCCGCGTGCCATCGCGCGCGCCTCGAGCGAGCCGTCCTTGAGCGTTGCCGAGGTGACCGCGAAGATCTCCTGGCGAAAGCCCGGCGTCGAAGCGTTGGCGAGATTGTTCGCCACCACCCGCTGCCGGTCCATCGCCGCGTTCATCGCGGTCATGGCGGTGTAGATCAGCCGGTCCATCGCCTTACGAACGCAGGTTGAGGACGGTCTGGGAGATCTGCGTGGCGGTATCGATCGCCTTGGCATTCGCCTGGAAGTTGCGCTGCGCGGTGAGCAGCGAGACCATCTCCTCGGCAAGATCGACGTTGGAGCGTTCAAGCGCGCCGCTGATCATCTCGCCATAGGAACCGATGCCGGGGTTGCCGAACACCGCCGCGCCCGAATCCCCGGTCGCCTGCCACTTGGTCTGCCCGACCGCACGCAGTCCGTTGGGAGCCGAGAAGGTCGCCAGCGCGACCTGTCCGACCGGCTGGGTGGTGCCGTCACCATAGGCGGCGATGACGATCCCGCGATTGTTGATGGTGACATTGGCAAGGGCCGAGCCGCTGGCATTGACCACCGGCACGTCGACATCGGCGGCGGTGGTCGAGGTCGGGTTGCCGGCCGCGTCGACCGGGTAGGCCTGAAGGCGGTTGCCCCAGCTGTCCTCAAGCTCGCCCGCAGCCGTCAGGCGGAAATTGCCGTTGCGCGAGTAGGTCTCTTCGCCGGAGAAGGGATTGGTGAGCGCAAAGAAGCCGTCACCGTCGATCGCCAGATCGAGGCTGCGCCCGGTCTGCTCAAGCGGGCCGAGCACGAAATCCTGGGTGATCCCGGCGACGGTCGCACCGATGCCGGGGCTGCGGCGCGGGTCGGTCGAGGAACCGCTGGCGACCAGGTCGGAGAACTGCACCGAGCTTTTCTTGAAGCCCACGGTTTCGGCATTGGCGATGTTGTGCGCGATGATGCGCAGATCGGTTTCGGCATTCTTGAGGCCGGAGATGGAAGTGAAGAAAGACATGGGGCGTGATCCTTTGGGGTGAGAGGGAGGGTCGAAAGGGCCGGATTCAGGCGGGCGGCATCCGGCGCGCGGTCGCTTCCTGCGCCGCGATCAGGCGGTCGAGCTTGGTCGAGATCTCCTCGAGCGTCGCGCCGCTCTCGGTCGTCGCGGCAAGCGCGGAGAACTGCGCCATCTGTGCCAGCATCGCCTGATTGTCAGTCGGCGCGAGCGGGTCCTGCTGGGAAAGCTGGGTGGTCAGCAGGCGCAGGAAGTCGGCCTGGCCAAGCGACTGCGTGCTGCCCTTGAGCTTCGAGGGCGTGTTGAGGCGGTCAAGTGTCGCCTGCGCGGCGGGGGTGATCGAAGACGTGTCCATGATTATTGGCTCCTCAGGGTTTCGAGCATCAACTGCTTGGCGGTCTGGAGCGCCTGGACCAGGTTCTGATACTGGCGGGCGCTCTCCATGATCTCGACCATCTCGGCGCTCTCATCGACCGGGGCCTCCCAGATGTTGCCATCCTTGTCGGCGAGCGGGTGGCCCGGATCGTAACGCTTGGTCGGCGCGGCATCGGCGCGCACCAGCCCGCTGGTGGTCACCCCGGCGAGGCCCGAGGCACGGTCGAGCTCGACGGCAAAGACCGCGCGGATCGGGCGGTATGCGGCTTCCTCGCTCGAGGCGACCGATCCGGCATTGGCGAGGTTCGAAGTCGCCGCGTTCATCCGCACCATCTGCGCGCTCATCGCGCGGGTGGTCAGGGAGAACAGTGTGGTGGGAGCGCGCTCGGGCATGGTCACTCACCCTTCAGCGCGCGGGTGATGGTGCTGACCCGGCCCTGCACGAAGCTGAGCGTCGCCGAGTAGGCCACCGCGTTCTCGGCGAAGGCGACCTGCTCGCGGTTCAGCTCGACCGTGTTGCCATCGAGCGAAGGCATGGTCGGCTGGCGATACAGCATGCGCGCGTCCCCGCCGGGGATGGTCACACCCCGCGCCTGCGCCAGCCGCGTTTCGAGCGCGGCATTGAAGTCGATGTCGCGCGCCTTGAAGCCGGGGGTCGCGGCATTGGCGATGTTGGACGCGATCACACCCATGCGCTCGGAGCGCAGGGTCAGCGCGGCGCCGTGGATGCCGAAAAGTCGCTCGTTCACTTGCACGGTCTCCTGTCAGCAGCTTGCGGGGTGGGACCCGCGGGTTCGCGGCAATGGACAGCACGAAGCGTGCCAAACCGGCGAAGGGAGCCGCGCCTCACGGGGAGCCGCGAGGCGCGGCGGCAGGCTTTTGCCGGTCGGCGGGCGCAGCGCGGGCAAAGTCGTGCCGCGTCTCACCGCAGGGGCTTAATCGCCCCGCCGCGCGGCCGTTCTCGCTTGTCGCAACCAGCCTCGGGGGATCCGCCATGCCGCACAGCTTTTCTGCCCTGTTCGATCCCGGCGCGCTGGGAATCGTGGTCGCCGGGACGGTGCTCGCCACGGTCGCGCGCTGCGGCTGGCGGGATTTCGGCGCGGCGCTGGGTACCGCGGGCCAGCTGCTGCGTCGCCGCTTCCAGCGCGAGGCCAACCGCCGCGCGCTGGCGCTGGCGGTGAGCGCGATCCAGCGCGACGGCCACCGCCGCGCCGACCCGGCGCTGCCGCCCGACCGCGCGCTCGGGCTGATGCTTGAATCCTACCTGCGGCACGGCACCCTTGAGGCGCTGGGGCAAATCCGCCGCTCCGAACGCGCGCTCGACGAGGCGCGGCGGGTCGGCGCTGTCCAGGTGTTCGGCTGGGCGGGCGAACTTGCTCCGGTGTTCGGGTTGATCGGCACGCTCTACGGCTTCACACAGCTCACCCCCCATGCCTCCGCACCCACCACGATCACGATCATGGGAGCGATCTCGACCGCGGTGCTGACCTCGCTCTACGGCGCGCTGATCGCGCACCTCGTCTGCCACCCGCTGGCGAGCGCGATCGAGCGTCGAGGCCATGCCGAGGAGCGCGAGCGCGAGGCGCTTGCCGAGTGGTTCGCGGCGCAGATCGACCGCGCCGATCCGGCCGCGCAGGCCCGCCGCGCGCACCTGCGGGGCGTTGCATGACCGGCATCGCCACGCCCTCTCCGGGGGGGCAGGCGCACGGAGGTCATGGCTGGCAGTTGATCCTCGCCGACCTCGCGCTGATCCTGTTCCTGCTAACCCTGTCCGCGCTCCCCGCAGCCGAGGCCGAAAGCGGACGGCGGCTGGCCGACAGCGAGGCGAGCGAAAGGGATGCGCGCGGGCTCCCCCGCCCGCAGATCGCCGCAGCGCAGGCTCTGTACCGGGCGGTGCCGGGCGGGCCGGGTCTGGGCGCATGGCTGGCGGCTCAGCAACCCGACAGGCGCGCGACGCTGACGATCTTCGCCACCCATACGAGCGGCGGCGAGGCTGCAGCCTGGGCGCGGGCCGAGGCGCTTGCCGCCGAGGCACGCGCCGTCGGCACACGGGTGCGCACGATCATCACTGCGGGGGATGCCGAGGATCTCTACGCCAGCCTCGCCTATGATCAACCAGTGGCAGACGGGGTCAGCTGAGCCAGACTGCGCGCGCCGGAAGGCCTGAGAGGGCGGCGCCTCTCAGCCCAGCTCGACCTGGTTTCGGCCCTGCTGCTTGGCCCTGTAGAGCGCCGCGTCAGCGCGGGCCAGGCAGCTGCGGATGTCGGCACTCTCGGTCACTTCGGCGATCCCGGCCGAGAAGGTGATGCGCCCGAACGGCTGGCCGGTGTCGCGGTTCATCAGCACGCGCGAGGCCTGCGCGCGGCGAATCGCATCGAGCCGCCCGCGCGCCGCCTCCTTGGCAAGGCCGTGGAACAGCAGCACGAATTCCTCGCCACCGTGGCGCGCGACGAAACAGGCCTGGCCCGCGCCTTCGGTGAGGCTTGCCGCCAGCGCGCACAGCACCCGGTCGCCTGCGGCATGACCGTGGCGGTCGTTGACCTGCTTGAAGTGATCGACATCGCAAAAGGCGAGGCTCAGCGGCTCGTCGCGCTCGCGCGCTTCGAGCGCGGCCGAGACCAGCCGCCGCTCGAAGGCGCGGCGGTTGGGCAGGCGGGTCAGGTGGTCGACATCGGCCTCGATCCGCGCCTTGGCGAGGCTCTCGCGCAGCAGCTCAGTCTCGGCCTCGCTTCGCGCCATCGCCGCCTCGGCCTGCTCGATCCGCGCAAGCATCGCGCGCGACAGATCGAGCACTTGCTCCAACCCTTCGGGCCCGGCGAGCGCCTCGATCTGCACGCCGATCGCGCCGCGATGATCGCTGGTCTCGGACTGCGCGGCGCGGGCGGTCTGGGCAAAGCGCATCAGCGCATATTCGAGCTTGTCGGAAAGCGTCTCGAGCGCGGCGATGCGACTGTGCCCATCGGGATCGAGGCGGCTGAGCGTGTCGAGCCAACGCTGGTCGATCGGCTCGCCCGAGACTTCGCGCTGGACGAGGGCTTCGGCCAGTTCGGGCTGCGAGCCCGACAGCGCACCGCACACCGTGGCGAGGTTCTGGGCGGTCACCGGCAGATCGTGGCGCACCACGAAATCGCCGATCCGGGCGAGAAGCACCCGGCGCGCCTCCTGCGCGCGGCCCTCAATCGGGATCGCCTCAGATGGCGCAGGGGGCTCTGGAGGGGTGCGGGCGGAGCGGGTGAGATAACCGGTCGGGAAAGGCATGGCGGGCGCACAATTCGGGAGTTGGAGGGGACAGCTCCGGCTTTAGCAGGCCATGCTTAAGGCGCCCCGCAGGCGGGCTCAGGATTATCACCTAGGCAGGGCTTGGCATGGCCCTTGCTGGTTCCGGACGAACCGATTGCCGCCTTGGATGGGCGCATGTCACGATCCGACACGACATCAACAGGAGCCCTGGCCCGATGGAAAGCCTCTCGACCTTGCTGCACGGCTGGCGGTTCGCCCCGCTCGCCCTGCCGATGCTGCTGCCACTGTGCGACCCGGCCGCCGAGGCGCGCGGGCTCACCGACCCGGCGATGATCGACCGCGCGGTGGCCGAGTTTACCGGCGCCGCCCCCGGCAACCCCGGGGGAGCGCGCACCCCGACCGACCCGCGGCTCCAGCTTGCCCCCTGCGAGGGCACGCTTGCGGTCAGCTGGCACACTGCGGCGCGCAATGCCGTGCAGGTCGAATGCCCCGGGCCGACGCGCTGGCGGATCTTCGTCGCCATCGGCCAGGCCCAGGGAGCCGCCAGCGCGTCGGCCAGCCGCGCCGCCTCCGCCGTCAAGCGCGGCGAAGCTGTCACCGTGATGGTGCGCGGGCCCGGCTTCAGCGTCCAGCAACCGGGCGAGGCGATGGAGAGCGGCGCGGTCGGTGAATGGATCTTCGTGCGCACCAGCCGCAAGGCCGAAGGTCTGCGCGCGCGGATCGAGCGCCCCGGCCTCGCGGTGATTCCCGCCGGCTGAGGAACGCTCCGGAAACGCCCTGAATTGGCTCCCCCTGAACTGGCCCGCTAACTGGCCCCTTAAACCCACCTTGCCCCCGCCGTTCTCGCCTGCAGGAACCTGATCGAAGGACAACCACCCAATGCCCTCTGTCGAACTGAGCAAATTGCCGAGCGTCAGCGCGTCGCGCGCCGTGACCGCCAGCGACCGCGCGCAGATCGAAGCGCGCCCCGCCTCCGCCGCGGGCAGCAGCCCTGCCGCTGCCAGCGCTGCGTCAGTGCCCGGCATCAGCCTCGAAGTCACCGCTGCGAGCGCCGCCGCCACACCACCAGTCGATGCCGAGCGCGTCGCCGCAATCCGCAATGCGCTGCGCGAAGGCTCCTACCCGCTGGTGCCCACGAAGATCGTCGATGCGATGATCGCCGCGCAGGTCAGCCTGTCGCTTCCCGAGCGGAGCTGAGCGGATGCCCGATATTCTCGTCCCCGCTTACCTGCCCGCCCCGGCCCTGAGCGGCGATCCGCTGGTGTGCAACCTGCGGCAGATGATTGCCGTGCTCGAACGCGAGCGGCAGGCGCTTGCCGCGCTTGATGCCGACAGACTGATCGGCGCCGCGCAGGACAAGGAGGCACTGTGCGACGCGCTTGCCGAGATCGGCCCGAAAGAGCTGCTCGATGGCGAGACCCGCAGCCTCGCCGAGACCGCGCGCCAGCTCAACGAAGTCAACCGCCGGGTGCGCAATCTCCTCGCTGCGAATGTCGCTGCGCGGATCGAGGCGCTGGGCGGCCGACGCCGGATGCCGCGCGCGACCTATGTGCCGGTGCGTGGTTAGGCAGGTTTTGGGCTAAGTAGTCTTACGGGGCCGGGCCTGCGCCGGTTCTGGCACACCACTTGCTGATCTCTCCGCGATCAAGGCGCCCAATCCCGCGGCGCCGACGACAGGCGGAGGACGTGTGAGCCAGCCAATCCCCTTCACGAGCCTGCCCGCAGGCTCGATCCGTGCCGGTTTCGAGAGTGCCGCGCGCACCCATGCCGCAGCGCGTGACGCGATGGAGGCGCGCGATCTGCCCGCCGCGCGCCAGATCGCGGTGCCGAGCGGCCCCGTCGAGGCAGCGATCGCCAGCGCCGCCCAGCGCACCAGCGTCGATTTCAACTTCCTGCTCGCCCAGGCCGAGGTCGAATCCGCGATGAACCCGAGCGCGCGTGCCGCCACTTCGAGCGCGACCGGGCTCTACCAGTTCATCGACAGCACCTGGCTCGGCACGATGAGGAAACACGGCCATCGTTTCGGCCTCGGCGCGGTGGCCGAGCAGATCGATGTGACCGCCTCGGGCGAGGCATGGGTCTCCGATCCGGCGCGGCGCGAGGCGATCCTCGCCCTGCGCAAAGACCCGCAGGTCGCCGCGCTGATGGCGGCGGGCCTTGCAGAGGACAACCGCGCCCATCTCATGCCCATCCTCGGCCGCCAGCCGAGCCATGCCGAGCTGTACCTTGCGCACTTCCTCGGCGCAGGGGGAGCGGGCCGGTTCCTGTCCGAATTGCAGGCCGACCCGGCCCAGAACGCCGCCGCACTGTTCGCCCGGCCCGCCGCTGCCAACCGCGCGATCTTCTACGCCTCCGACGGCTCGCCCCGGAGCCTGGCCCAAGTGATGGATGTGATCGGCGGCAAGCTCGACCGAGCGCTCGCCCGGGCGAGCACCAACGCTAACGACGGCCAGCCGGTGCGCTTCGCCCGCGCCGACTACGCCCGTTCTGATTACGCAGGCGCGGGCAGCAGCGGCGGGGCAGGCTTCACGCCATCTCCCTATCTGGTCGCGGACGAGGCCGTGTTCGGCCCCGGAATGCCCCCGGCGCTGACGCAGGATAGCATCCCCGCGCCGACCCTGCGCCCGCCGCAGCGCCTCCCCATGTCGCAGATTCTCGGCTCGGCCTTCGGCGATGA
Organism: Erythrobacteraceae bacterium; assembly: GCA_027489095.1. Taxonomy (GTDB): domain Bacteria; phylum Pseudomonadota; class Alphaproteobacteria; order Sphingomonadales; family Sphingomonadaceae; genus Erythrobacter. The sequence goes on along the minus strand of JAIYAL010000049.1, from coordinate 7,744 downwards.
TCCCGCCGCCGCACCTCCGGGTGTTCGCCGCGCCTATGACCGGCTGAAGGCGCTCGGCCTGTGACCGCACCGTCTGTGACGATCACCCCCCTCGCCCGGCTTGGCGGCGCGACGTCCTCGCTGGCGCTGCCGGTCGGGATTTTCGCGCTGCTGGCGCTGATGGTGCTGCCGATCCCGGCGCTGCTGCTCGATATCTTCTTCGTGCTCAACATCGCGATCTCGATCGCGGTGCTGATGGTGGCCCTGAACGCGCGCCGCCCGCTCGATTTCTCCTCCTTCCCGAGCGTGCTGCTGTTCGCGACGCTGTTGCGGCTCGCGCTCAACGTCGCCTCGACCCGGGTCGTGCTGGTGCATGGCCACGAGGGCGGAGCGGCCGCCGGACACGTGATCGAGAGCTTCGCGGCGTTCCTGGTGGGCGGCAATTTCGTCGTCGGCCTGTTCGTCTTTGCAATTCTCATGATCATCAACATGATCGTCATCACCAAGGGCGCGGGGCGCGTCTCGGAAGTCTCGGCGCGGTTCGTGCTCGATGCGCTGCCGGGCAAGCAGATGGCGATCGACGCGGATATCGCCGCGGGGCTCGTCACCGCCGACGAAGCGCGCGAGCGCCGCCGCGAGGTCACGGTCGAGGCCGATTTCTACGGCTCGATGGATGGTGCCAGCAAGTTCGTGAAGGGCGACGCGATGGCCGCGTTGCTGATCCTCGGGGTCAACATCGTCGCCGGCTTTGCAATCGGGATGATCAGTCACGGTCTTTCGGCGAGCGAGGCGGGCGAGGCCTATGTCACGCTCGCGGTGGGCGACGCGCTGGTGGCGCAGGTGCCCGCGCTGCTGCTCTCGATCGCGGCGGCGGCGATCGTCACCCGGGTTTCCGACAGCCGCGATCTCGCCGGGCAGATCGGCGGCCAGTTCGCCGATCCGCGCGGGTGGCTGCCGGTGGCGCTGATCCTTGGCGCGGTGGGCGTGGTGCCCGCCATGCCGCAGCTGTTTTTCCTCCCCGGAGCCGGGATCGCCGGGGCGATCTGGTGGCGCCTGAAACGCCGTGCCGCCGCCCCTGCACCGACTGCCGAACCGGTCGACGAGATTGCCCCCGATCACATCGCGCTCGCCGATGTCGCCGATAGCACGCTGGTCACGCTCGAACTGGGCTACGGCCTTGTCGGGCTGGTCGACGTCCAGCAGGGCGCGGCCTTGGTCACCCGCATCACCGGCATCCGCAAGCAATTGTCGCGCGATCTTGGCTTTGTGCTGCCGCAGTTCAGGATCCGCGATTCGCTCGATCTGCCGGCGCAGGACTATGTGGTGTTGATGGGCGGAGTGAGCATCGCACGCGGGAGCGTGCGGCCGGCCAAGCTGCTCGCCATCGACGCGGGCGAGGTGCGTCCCGGTCACGGGTTGACCGGCGAGCCGACCCGCGATCCGAGCTTCGATTGCCCCGCGCTGTGGATCGCACCCTCCACGCGCGACCATGCCGTGGCCGAGGGCTTTCTGGTGGTCGACCCGGCGTCCGTGATCGCCACCCACGCCAACCAGGCCTTGCTTGCCGAGGCGCACCAGCTGCTCGGGCCCGACGAGGTGCGCGAGTGGGTCGATGGGCTCAAGCCGCGCGCGCCCGCGCTGGTCGAGGCCGTCTATCCCGACCCGCTGCCGCTTGCCGCGTTGACCCGCACCTTGCGCGCCCTGATCGCCGACGGGATTGGGCTCGCCCATCCCCAGCCGCTGTTCACCGCGCTGGCGCTGGCGCTGCAAAAGACCTCGGACTTCGACGCGGTGATTGACGCGGTGCGCGCCGACATGGCCGCGCGGCTGGTCGCGCGGATCACCGCACCGGGCGAGCCCTTGAAGGTGGTGACGCTCGATGCCGGGCTGGAAGCTGCGATCCTCGGCGGGATGGTTGATCCCGCGACCGGCCAGCCGCTGATCGAGCCCGATTGCGGGAGCATGATCGTGCGCGAGGCGGGACGGATCGCCGACGCGGAAAGGAGCCCGATCGCCCTGATCGTCCAGCCGCCCGCACGCCGCGCTCTGGCCGCGCTGCTCAAGGCCCGCTGCCCGCGCTGTCTGGTGCTGTCGATCACCGAACTGCCGAGCGCACAACCGATCGCCGTCGTCGGCGTGATCGGCGGCGGTGATGAGAGCGCCACAATTGCAGCGCCGCATCCCGAGGGGTTGGCGGCATGAAGCACGATCACGCCGGCTTCAGTTCGCTCACGCAGGCCTATGCCGCAACCTATGCGCCCGGCCGCGCCGAGATCGAGGATCGGGTGCGCCGTTTCTTGCCCTTGGTGCGCCGCGCCGCCTGGCACATCAACGGGCGCGGGCGGGAGGGGCTCGAGATCGAGGATCTGGTGCAGGTCGGCATTCTCGCGCTTACCGAATGCGCCCAGCGCCACGCCGGGCCGACCGAAGACGGCTTTGCCGCCTATGCCAAGATCCGGGTGCGCGGCGCGATGCTCGACGAGGTGCGCCGCGTCGCCCATGACAGCCGCACCGCGCGCAGCAGGCGCGCCTCCTATGAGCGGGCGCTTGCGGCCTTGCGCGGATCATTGGGGCGCGAACCGAGCCGGGCGGAGCTCGCCCGCGCGCTCGACATTGGCGATGCCGAACTGCTCGCGATCGAGGCGTCCGGCATCAGGCTCACCCCGATTGACGACGCCTATGACGAGACCAGCCTCGCCTTCGCCAGCGACGATCCCGATCCGTTCGAGGCGCTCTGCGCGGCAGAGGATCGCCAGCGGCTGATCGAGGCGATGATCAAGCTTCCCGATCGGCTCAAGCTGGTGCTCCAGCTGTTCTTCGTCGAAGAGCTGAACCTCACCGAAATCGCCGCCGTGCTCGAAGTGAGCGTGCCGCGTGTCCACCAGCTGCGGGCCAAGGCGCTGAAGGATTTGCGGGGGCTGCTGGAGGGCTAGCTACTTTCGTCACCCCAGCGAAAGCTGGGGCCTAGAGCGGCAAGCGCTGCACCATGCGGCCCTAGGTCCCAGCTTTCGCTGGGATGACGGTAGAGAAGTTACCCCGCATCCCCATCCGCGTGCCCGCGGCCTTCGTTCGTCGTACGCTGCGATCCGCCCGCGCCGGTCGCGCCGTCGCCTTCCCAGAAATAGGCGCGGCGTGTGGCGTCTCCGGTGCCGACCTCGTTCATCGTCCTGGCATCATACAGCCGCCCGCCGAGCATCACCTTTTCGATGTTGTCGGAGTTGGCGATGTCGGCGCTCGGATCATCCGAGAGGATCACGAGATCGGCGAGCTTGCCAGCTTCGATGCTGCCGACATCCTTCGCCATCCCGAGCGACTGGGCGGGGACGATGGTGCCCGCCTTCAGCGCCTCAACCGGGCTCATCCCGCCGCGCACGAAGCTGCCCAGCTCCCAATGCGCGCCGACCCCGGCCTGCTGTCCGTGCGCGCCGATGCTGACCTTCACGCCGCGCTGGGCAAGCTTCCTTGCCTCGCGGGCGTTGTTGTCATCAACATAGGCCCAGTCAGGTGCCTTCACCCGGCGGCCCGTATCGGCGAGCAGCATCTTGGGCGGGGTGTGAACCATCAGCGGGTTTTCCCACACGTTGGTCGCCTGCCGCCAATAGGGATCGCCAGCAAGGCCGCCATAGGTGACAACCAGCGTCGGGGTGTAGTTGGTGTTTGCCTGGCCGTAGAACTGCAGCACGTCCTCGTAGAACACGTCGGCGGGGATGTTGTGCTCAAGCGTCGAATTGCCGTCGGCGGCGATGTTCATGTCCATCCCGAACAGCGATCCGCCTTCGGCCACCACCAGCATGTTTTCAGCCGCCGCAGCGCGCACCACCATCTGGCGCTGTTCGCGGCGCGGCTGGTTGTAGTTCTTGACCGAAATCCCGCCCTGCGCCTTGATCCGGCGCACATGGGCGAGCGCGTCGTCATAGGAGTCGATCCGCGCATAGACGTCCGCCGCCTTGGCGCCGTAGATGATCTCGCCGGTCGAGAAGATGCGCGGGCCGAGCGTGAGCCCGGCGCGCTGGCGTTCCGCCGCGGCAAACACGGTGCTCGCCTGGCTCGAGGGGTTGTGAACCGTCGTCACCCCCATCGCGAGATCCTGGATCAGCGCCCAGTTCTGCTGCGGGATGAGATCGCCGACGCCGTAGGCGCCGTGGGCATGGGCATCGACAAGGCCGGGCATGATCGTCTTGCCGCTGGCATCGATCATCCGCGCGCCTTCGGGCAGTTTGATCTTCACCACGGTGGCATCATAGACGCCCGTGATGCGGTCGCCTTCGATGATGATCAGGCCGTTTTCGATCACGCCCGGATCGTTCGCATCAAGCCCGGCCCGCATGGTCAGCACCCGCGCCCCGGTGATGACCGTGGTGCCGGTGGGCTTTGCCTTCTGCACCGTTATGCCCAGCGGGATACCGCTGGTGGGAGGGGTGAAGGCAGCCGTCTTGTCGCCCCCGGTCTTGTCGCTGTCAGCCTTGGGGGCGCTCGCGAAGAAGTCCGTGACGTTTGCGCTCTGCAAGGACGGCCCGATCGACCAGAACAGCGTCTCGCCGCCGCGTGCCCAGCCGAGGTAGTCTGCGCCCCCGGTGCTGACCTTGGTGACGGGGAGCGATCCACCGCTCTCGCCGACGTCGATCGGCTTGCCGCCGGGCACCAGCGGCATGGCGAAGACCTCGTAGTTCTGGCGGAAGGCGATGGTGCGGCCATCGGGCGCGATGCGCAGGTCATTGGCAAGCTCGCCGCGTGCGTGGATGCGCTTGGCCTCGCCATCGAGGTCGGTCGAGACCAGCGCGAGCTTGCCGCTGTCGCGGGCAAGCATGAACAGGCGGTCGCCGGACGCGCCCCATTGCGGGTTCGCACCGTCGCGGGTGACAAGCTTCGCCTCGCCGCCGCTCACGGGCATCACATAGACGCCGGGATTTTCCGAGAAGCCCGGCGCGGTCAGATAGCCGCCCTCGCGCTTTTCGAAGGCGAGCATCGTGCCGTCGGGCGAGAAGGCGAGGTTGCCGAAGTGCCCCGGCCCCGCAGCCACGCGGCGGTTCTGGCCGTTCGCATCCGCGATGACGACTTCGCCCAGCTTGTCATCGCTCCAGCGCACATAGGCGAGGCGAGTGCCATCGCGGCTGAAGGCGGGGAAGGCCTCGACCACGTCGGCGCTATCGCCGGTCAGCGGCGCGGGCGCATCCTTGCCCTTGGCCGACTTGGTATAGAGCCGCCCGAGGCTCTCGAACACGACCCGCGACCCATCGGGGACAAGTGTGGCGAAGCGCGGCATGGTGGTGGTGAAGGTATCGGGCGCAACGTCGATCACGGGGTGCGGGGCATCGGCCACGGCGCGGGTGTCGTTTACGGCGAAGGGGATCACCGCGTGGCCCGATCCGTCGCGGTTCACCCGGTTGAGCTTGCCGCCCGCCCAGAACACGATGGCAGAGCTGTCGGGCAGCCAGTCCATGTTGGGATAGACCCCGGTGACCGCCCAGGTCTCCTGCACGTCGAGATCAAGCTTGCCGTAGATCATCGTCTCGCGGCCGCTGGCGATGTCCTTCACCCAGAGCTGGGTCTGGTCCTTGTCGCGGCGCACGAAGGCGATCGCTTTCCCGTCGGGCGAGGGCGCGGGGCGCACGGCGCCGCCGTAACCGCCGACTGCGGTGGTGACTTCGCCCGTCGCCAGATCATGGCGCTCAATCGCGAAGATCCCGGTCTGCGAATCCTGTGCGTATTCGAAGGTGTTCCCCGGCGTGGTGTTGCGGGTGAAGTAGATCGCGGTGCCATCGGGCGCGAAGGTCGGTTCGCCCAGCTCCTTCTGGAGCCGCTCATTGGCGCGCTCGACCACCTGCACCCCGCCGCCGCCCGAGACGTGGTAGAGCCAGATCTCGCCGGTGCCGGCGCTGCGTTCGGTGGTGTAGTGCTTCTTGGCCGCGATGAAGCGCCCGTCCGGCGACCAGCTCGGCTGGTTGAGCAGGCGGAAGTCTTCCTTGGTGATCTGCCGCTTGTCGCTGCCATCGGCGTTCATCACCCAGATGTTGTCACCCCCGGCACGGTCTGAGGTGAAGGCGATGCGCGTGCCATCGGGCGAAAAGCGCGGCTGGACGTCCCACGAAAGGCCCTCCGAGATCCGCTTGGGCGTCCCACCGGTGATGGCCATGGTGTAGATATCGCCGAGCAGGGTGAAGGCGATCGTCTTGCCATCGGGCGCGACGTCGACATCCATCCAGGTGCCCTCGCTCGTCTTGATCGCGACCTGCTTCAGCACCGCACCCTTGGGCGCCTCGACGCTCCACTTATCTTCTGCCTTGGCGTCCTTCTTGGGCGCGGCGGCAAGCGGTGTGGCCCCAAACGTGGCAATGCAGGCGGCCCCGGCGAGCAGGGCGGCGGTGAGATAGCGCATGGATCAAGTCTCCCTCTGTCGGCGCCGGAGACTAGCGGCGGGAAAGGATATTGCTAGGGGCGGCAGTGTCGTTGGTCGATTAGGAACGACCGCGCGATGGGCAAGCACAGGGGGCCATGATGCTGCAAAGGATCACAGACAATTTCGCCGCGCTGACACTTGGGGGCGTCGCGCTTGCGTGGTTCTTCCCGCCTGCCTTCACGTGGATGACCGACGGACGGAATTCCGTGGCCGGGCAGCCGCTGCTCAGCCTTGCGCTGGGGGTCATCATGCTGGCGATGGGCCTGACGCTGACCTTCGAGGACTATCGCGGCCTGACGCGGATGCCCCGCGCCTTCGTGGCCGGGGTGGCGCTGCAATACACGATCATGCCGCTCGCGGGCTTCGTCATCGCCCGCGCCCTCGCCCTCGAACCGGGGCTGGCGGTGGGCCTGATCCTCGTCGCCTGCTGCCCGGGCGGCACGGCGTCGAACATCGTCACCTACATCGCGCGCGGGCACGTGGCGCTGTCCGTGGCGATGACCATGGCCTCGACCCTTGCCGCCGTGGTGCTGACCCCGCTGCTGACCGGGTGGCTGGCGGGGGCTTACGTCGAGATCGACCGGCTGAACCTGCTGGTCAACATGGTCGCGGTGGTGCTGGTGCCGGTGGTGCTGGGCACCTTGCTCAACCGCCTGTTCCCGCGCGCGGCGGAGCGGGTGAGCGCGGTTCTGCCGCTGATCGCGATCGTGCTTGTCATCCTGATTGTCGGCGGGATCGTCGGCGGGGCAAAGGCGCAGATCGCCGAGCACGCGGGCGTGCTGCTGCTGGCGACCTTCCTGCTCCACGCGAGCGGTTTCGCGCTCGGCTATGTGCTGGCGCGGGCGCTGGGTCTGGGCGAGGTGGAGGCGCGCACGATCAGCATCGAGGTGGGGATGCAGAACTCCGGCCTCGGTTCGGGGTTGGCGAAGACCCCCGCCTTCGCCGCGCAATTCGCCAGTGTCCAGCAGGCCGCGCTCGCCCCCGTGCCGGCCGCGATTTCGGCGGTGTGGCACGTGCTGATCGGCAGCCTGCTGGCGGGGTGGTGGCGGCGGCGGGGTTAGCCGTAGGTCAGGAGAATTGGCCCCGCTTCGGCCCGAGATAGCCGAACAGGTAGGCCCCCACCTTGCGCATCTGGATCTCCTCGCTGCCTTCGGTGATCCGGTAGCGGCGATGGTGGCGGTAGATGTGCTCGAACGGCTTGTGGCGCGAATAGCCGATGCCGCCGTGGACCTGCATCGCGCGGTCCGCCGCCTCGCACACCAGCCGGTTCGCCCAGTAATTGCACATCGAGACCTTGTCGCTGATCGTCCGCTCGATCTGGTCGTGGGGCATGTTGTCCATCTCCCACGCGGTCTTGAAGATCAGGAG
>JAIYAL010000035.1 GCA_027489095.1 Erythrobacteraceae bacterium | reverse complement strand
CCGGCCTTCTCGCCCTTGTTCTGTGCGTCGAGCCATGTCTTGAGCGGCGCGAAATACTCCACCATTGCCTTGCCGCTCATCTGGCGCTCACCGGTGAAGGCCTCCAGCGCGTCGGGCCAGGGCTTGGATGCGCCCATCGCCAGCATCGCATCGAGCTTCGCGCCAACATCCTTGTTGCCGTAGAACGAGCAGCGATGGAGCGGCCCCTTCCACCCGGCGGTCTTGCAGGCGGAATTGTAGAACTGGAACTGCAGCAGGCGCGCAAGGAAGTAGCGGGTGTAGGAGACGCTCGCCGGAATATGATACTTCGCCCCGGCATCGAAGCCGGCCGGATCGCGCGGCACCGGCGGGACAATGCCCTGGTATTGGCGGCGCAGGTCGTTCCAGCCGGTGTTGGTGGCGCTCTCGGGGATCGAGCCATCGAACAGGCCCCAGCGATAACGGTCGAGCAGCAGGCCGAAGGGCAGGAAGGCGACCTTGTCCATCGCCTGGCGCAGCAGCAGGCCGATGTCCTTGTCGGCGCTGGGCACCTTTGCGGCATCGAGCATCCCGATCTGCACGAGGTATTCGGGCGTGATCGACAGCGCGATCATGTCACCGATCGCTTCGTGGAAGCCGTCATTGGCGCCGTTCAGATGCAGGAAGTCCTGCTTGTTGTAGGCGCGCTGGTAGTAATTGTGGCCGAGCTCATGGTGGATCACCACGAAATCGTCGCCATTGGTCTTGATGCACATCTTGATGCGCAGGTCATCGACATTGTCGAGATCCCAGGCCGAGGCATGGCACACCACTTCGCGGTCGGCGGGCTTGGTGAACTGGCTGCGCTCCCAGAAGGTGGCGGGCAGCGGGGCGAAGCCGAGCGAGGAGAAAAACTGCTCGCCAACCTTGACCATGCCGACCGGATCGAGCTGCTTCTTGGCAATGAGATCGGTGACGTCGTAGCCGATGTCGCCCGCACCCTTCGGGGCGACCAGCGGGTAGATGTTGCCCCATTCCTGCGCCCACATGTTGCCGAGCAGGTCGGCGCGGATCGGGCCGGTGCGCGGCTGCACTGCGTCGCCGTATTTCTCGTTCAGCTTGCGGCGCACATAGGTGTGGAGCGCGATGTAGAGCGGCTTCACCTCCTGCCACATCCGCTCGGTCTCGGCGGCGAACTGGTCGGGCGGCATATCGTAGCCAGAGCGCCACATCGCACCAAGGTCGGCAAAGCCCAGTTCCTTGGCGCCCTCGTTGGCGATCCCGATCATGCGGGTATAGTCTTTGCGCATCGGCGCGCCGACATTGTCGTGCCAGCTGGCCCACATCTCCTTGAGCTCGTCCGGCGTGCGCGCGGGATTGCCCATCTCGGCCTCGATGTCCGAGCCGTTGATGGGTTTGCCGTCCAGCGTGCCCTTGCCCCGCCCATAGGCCGAGCCGAGTGCGGTGGCGATGTCGTTCATCTCGGTGGCCGCCCCAGGGCGCGTGGGCGCTGGGAGAATGATGCCGTTCCTTAACGTATCGAGCTTGCGCGCAGTCTCGGCATCGAGCCCCGGCACGCGCGCATATCGTGCCGCTTCGTTCGCGTAAGCGACCTGCTTTTCAGTGAGCTGGGCGCCGTAGCGCGCCGCGACGAGGTCGGTATCGTGGGTGATGTAGGTCGCGTTGATCCATTGGACATGGGCAAATTCGACCGTGAAGGTGGCAAGATCGGCCTCGACCGACCCGAGCCATGCCTTGGCGCCCTCAGGCGTCTCGGGATAGGCGGTGGCCGCATCGGGGGCCGGAGGGGCGCTGTCTTGAGCGGCAAGCGGCGCAGCAAGCCCGATAGCAAGTGCGGCGGCGGCGGCCCTGAGCATGGGGCGCAGCGGGGTGGCGGCATGTTTCATGAGGCGTTTGGATCCCGTCGGTCAAATCACAATAAGCGCGGGTTTGAACGCTGCGGCGGCGCGAATCAAGCCGCCCCCCTCAGGCGGCGAGGAATGCCGCGATCGCCGCGCCAAGCTCGGGCTTGGTGACGCTGTTCATGTGTCCGCCGGGCACCTCAACGTAAGCTGCATCGGACAACAGCGCGGCAAGCTCCTCGGCCGAGCCGTTGTCGTGATCCTCGTCACCGCAGATCACCGCGCACGACATGGTGATGTTGGCGAGCGCGGCAAGGTTGAAGTCGTCCATCGCATCGAGCAGCAGCCGCGCCGCCACCCGATCGGTTCCTTGCGACTTGAGGAACGTGCGCGCGGCGAAGGCCGGATCGCCGGGCCTGATCGTGTCAAACTCGTCGATTACCCGCTTGAAATGGTCCGCACGCAGCGACCAGCCGGCGAGCCCGGCCACCCCCATCCCGCAGATTGCCAGACGCCGCGGTTCGAGAATGCCGTGGGCGACGGCATGGATCGCTGTGCGCGCACCCAATGAGAAGCCGACGAGGTCGAATTCTCCCGGCGCAAGGGCAAGGTGCTCGGCAAGCGCGGCGACATCGCGCACCAGCACGCCTGGCGGATAGGCTTGGCGGTCATGCGGGGCGGCGCTGTCCCCGTGCACCCGGAAATCGAGCATGATCGCCTTGAAGCCGCTCGCGGCCAGCCGATCGCCGTGGCCCCACTTGATCCAGTTCATCTGCGCGGAGGAAAACAGCCCGTGCAACATAATCACCGGCGAACCCTCACCCACGATATGGAACGCAAGGGCTGTGCCGTCGAAGCTGGCGAAGTGCTCGGTCGAAATGCTCATGGAGCGGCTGCTAGCGCGGTTCGGCGTCAGGTGCCAGACGGCGCGAGATCAGGTCGGGCTTGAATGTAATAAGCACACTTATTATACGTGGGCACATGATAAATGTTACCGGATACCGACTCGCTGACAATTCGCGCCAGCTGCGCCGCCTGTTTGACGAGCGCGTCCGGGGACTCGGCGTGACCGGCCCGCAGGCGCGGCTGCTGCTTTCGCTTGAGCGCAATCCGAACGAGAATCAGGCCTTTTATGCCGAGCGGCTGGAGATCGAACCGATCACCCTAACCCGCATTGTCGACCGGCTCGAGGGGGCCGGCTGGATCGAGCGCAGGAGCGATCCCTTCGACCGTCGCGCGCGCATCCTGCACCTGACCGACAAGAGCCGCGGCATCGTCGCGCGGCTCAATGCCAGCGTCGAGGCCCTGTTCGAGGCCATGCTCGACGGCTTCGACCCGGCCGAACGCGCGCTCTTCGACAGCCTGCTGGAGCGCATTGCTGCCAACATCCTTGCCGCACGCCAGCCAGAGGTGGTCCATGGCTGACGCCGATCCCGCCCGCTCGCCCCGGACCGGGGCCGCCGCGCCGCTTCCCGCGCCCCAGGAGGAAGCGACCAGCCGCCGCCCGTGGCTCCGCTGGTCGCTGATGCTCGCGGTGCCAATGGCCCTGGCGATCGGGGCCTTCGCCTATTGGCAGAGCCTTGCGGGCAAGGTCTCGACCGACAATGCCTATCTCAAGCAAGACATGGTCTCGGTGAGCGCGGAGGTGGGCGGGCCGATCATCGAAGCGATGGTCAAGGACGGCTCCGAGGTCACCGCAGGCCAGCTCCTGTTCCGGATCGACCCCGAGCCCTTCCGCCTGCAGATTGCCGAAGCCAATGCCGCGATCGCCGGCGCGCAAGCCAATGTCATCGCGCTGGGCAGCGCGCCGGAACTGACCGGCACCGACATCGAGGCCGCACGCAGCGATGTGGCCTTCGCTGAGGCGCGCTTCGAGCGGGTCCGGGCGCTGCGCGAGAAGGGTTTTTCGACCAAGGCCGATTTCGAGGCCGCCCAGCAGGCCGTGGTGCAGGCGCGCGAATCCGTGAGGCAGGCGCAGGACCGCCAGAGCGAGGCGCGCGCGCGGCTTGCCAGCGGGCCAGCTGTCCCGGGCGTCAATCCGCAGGTCGCCGCCGCCGAGGCGCGGCGCGCCAATGCCCGGCTGTCACTGCGCCGCACCGAAGTGCGGGCGCCCGCCGCCGGGCGCATCGCCCAAGCCGATCGCCTGCAGATCGGCCAGCAGGTCGTCCCCAACCTCCCCGTTTTGACGCTGGTGCGCGAGAATTCGACCTATGTGGAGGCTAATTTCAAGGAGACCGACCTAGCCGACATGGCGGTCGGCCAGCGCGCCGAGATCCGCTTCGACGCCTATCCCGAACTCGTCCTGAAGGGCCGGGTCGCCACGATCGGAGCCGGTACGGGGGCGGAATTCTCGGTGCTGCCTGCGCAGAACGCGACCGGAAACTGGGTCAAGGTCACCCAGCGCGTGCCAGTCAGGATCGCGATAGAGGGCAAAAGCGCGCGGCGGTTGATCGCAGGACTCTCGAGCGAGGTGACGGTCTTCACCGATAACCGCGGCAAGCGCTGAAATGGCAAGCCGGGCCGACGCCCCTCCAGCAGCTATGCCCCCTGCCGGTACCGGCACGCCGCCCGTGCCGCCGGCTGACGTGCCCGAACTTGTCTCGCGCAATTACCCATTGATGATCGTGGGGGTGATGGCAGCCTCGTTGCTGCAGATCCTCGATACCACCATTGCCAATGTGGCGCTGCCGCACATGCAATCCTCGCTGGGCGCGACGGTCGACACGATTACCTGGGTGCTGACCAGCTACATCATCGCCTCGGCGGTGGCCCTGCCGATCACCGGCTGGCTATCCGACCGGATCGGCGCGCGCACGTTGTTCATTGGTTCGGTGGCAGGCTTCATCCTCGCCTCGATGATGTGCGGCCTTGCGCAGAACCTTGAGGAGATGGTCGCCTTTCGCGCGCTTCAGGGCGTGGCCGGGGCCTTCATCGCGCCGCTTAGTCAGTCCTTCATGCTCGACGCCACCCGCCCAAGCCGCCACCCGCAGATCATGGCGGTGTGGGGCATGGGGATCATGATTGGGCCGATTTTGGGGCCAATCCTTGGCGGCTGGCTGACCGAGACCGCCAACTGGCGCTGGGTGTTCTTCGTCAACCTCCCCGTCGGCATTGCATCGTTGGTGATCCTCTTTACCTGCCTGCCGCATCGTCCCAAGCGCGAGCGGCGCTTCGACATTCTGGGCTTCGTGCTGATGGCTCTTGCGCTTGCCGCCTTCCAACTGCTGCTCGATCGCGGCACGCAGGAGGACTGGCTCGCCTCGCCGGAAATCTGGGCCTACCTGCTCATCACGCTCTCGGCGACGTGGATGGTGGTCATCCACTTCGCCACCGCGCGCACCCCGATGTTCGAGCGTTCGCTATTCGCCGACCGAAATTTCGCCATCTCGCTTTCGTTCATGGTGGTGATCGGAATCGTCATGTTCGCGGTGATGGCGCTGCTGCCGCCTATGCTCCAGAACCTGTTCGGTTACGGCGTGATCGACACCGGCATCGTGCTGATGCCGCGCGGGGTCGGCATTCTCGTTTCGATGCAGGTCTCAGGCCTGCTGATGCGCCGCGGGATTGACGCAAGGCCGGTGGTGGTGAGCGGCTTCCTGATCTGCGCCTTCTCGCTGTGGCAGATGGCGCATTGGTCGCTTGGCGTCGACGAGTTCCACGTCATCGTCAGCGGGCTGCTGCAGGGCCTCGGCATGGGCCTCGTCTTTATCCCCCTGCAGGTGAGCGCCTTCGCAACGCTCAACCCGCGGCTGCGCACCGACGGGTCAAGCCTGCTCAACCTGTTCCGCTCATTGGGCGCCTCGGCAGGGATCTCAATGATGACGGTGCTGCTCGCACGCAACATCCAGACCGCCCATGCCGATCTCGGCGCGAACGTGACCGCAGCGACCGGTCATTTCATCGACTTCTCGACAGTCGACCGCTTCCAGGTGGTCGGTGACAGCGCGATGGTGCTGCTCAATGCCGAGGTGAACCGACAGGCGGCGATGATCGCCTATATCGACGATTTCTACCTGATGATGTGGATCACGCTGGCCGCCGCGCCGCTCGCTTTGCTGATGCGCAAAAACACGCGGCCCGCAGGACAGGTGGCGCTGTCCGAGTGACCTCAGGTCAGCGGAAGAAGCACTGCGTCCCGGCGTAGAGCATCCCGGTAACATCGCCTTCGACAAAGCCGCCGACCTTGTCGCCAAGCGCGAATTCCTCGCCGAGCGTGCTGTCCTTGACCCTCGCAAAGCCGGACGCGGCTTCCACCACGCTGCGGGCGCTGCCAAGCTGCACATCGCCCGCCAACCTGATTGTGCCGATCGCGGCGCGGTCTCCGTCCTGTGCGCCGTGCCAGTTCCACCCCACGAGGCGGCCGTCCTGGAAGTGGGCGGTAAGCCCGCCGGCATAGTCGGTGAAGGTGATCGGCCCGGCCCCGCATTCGCGGTTCTCGCCGCTGCGCAAGGTCGGCCCAAGCGCCTTGGCGAGCGCGGCCTCGACCTCGGTCTGCCCGGCGGCGAAGTAGAACGCCTCAGTCCCTGCCGCGAGCCCCTCGCCGCGCAGCTCGACGGTATTGGCGGCGACCGGCGCTTGGGTTGTCTTGCCCTCCAGCTTTTCGGCCGGGCTGGGCACCCCGCCGCTGTCGCAGCCAGTCAGCGCGAGGGCGCCTCCGAAGGCAAGGAGCGCGATCTTCGGGTTCATGCTTGCATCCCTTTCCACCAATCGGCGGCCCTTACGAAAGGCATCGCCAGAACCGCGCCGAGCCCGGCCAAGCCCATGTCCTTCTGCGCGTCGAACATGTCGCCCTGTTCGCCATTATACGCGCCTGCATCTTCCGGCGAGAGCGCAAGCGTGAGCGCCCATTCGAAAATCTCGTATAGTCCGCCAACCGCCAGCACGAAAAGCAGCGCGAAGGCCAACGCCATGCGCGGCGCGAGCGCCCCATAGCGCACGCCCGCCTCCACCATCGGCGGAATCGCCAGGACGCCAAACGCGAAGTGGACGAGCCTGTCGAACATGTTCCGCTCGAAGCCGAATGCCGCGCTGAACCCGGAAGGGAGAAAGGCATCATAGGGAACGAAGCTGTAGGACCAGCGCGCGGCAATGAGGTGCAGCAGCACAAACACAGTAACGCAGCCGGCAGAGCGGTTGCTGATCGGCCAGCGCCGCAGCCCCCGGTAGGCGAGCGGCAGGAACACTGCCACTGGCCCCACCTGAAGCCAGGTGTTGGTCGGATAAATCGCCCCCCAGGCGCTTAGCGGAATGCCAAGTGCCACCGCCGCCAGCATCCAGCCTTGCGCCTTCGCCAGCCGCGGCACTTCGGGCCTCACCCCTTCTTGAGGTGCCGGCGGCCGAGCAGTTCGGCGATCTGCACCGCGTTCAATGCCGCGCCCTTCCTGAGGTTGTCGGAGACGCACCACAGAGTGATGCCGTTCTCCACCGTCGGGTCTTCGCGCACGCGGCTGACGAAGGTCGCCGCATCGCCGACGCATTCGACCGGGGTGATATAGCCGCCGTCTTCGCGTTTATCGATCAGCATCACGCCGGGCGCTTCGCGCAGCAGGTCCATCGCCTGCTCGGCCGAAATCTCGTTCTCGAACTCGATGTTGACCGCCTCGGAATGGCCGACGAACACCGGCACGCGCACGCAGGTGGCGTTGAGCTTGATCTTGGGATCGAGGATCTTCTTGGTCTCGACCACCATCTTCCACTCTTCCTTGGTAGAACCGTCGTCGAGGAAGCTGTCGATGTGCGGGATCACGTTGAAGGCGATCTGCTTGGTAAACTTGTCCGGAGCCACCGGATCGCCGACGAAGATCGCGCGGCTCTGCTGGAACAGTTCGTCCATGCCCGCCTTGCCCGCGCCGGAAACCGACTGGTAGGTCGAAACCACCACGCGCTTGATCTTGGCAAAGTCGTGGAGCGGCTTCAACGCCACCACCAGCTGCGCAGTCGAGCAGTTGGGATTAGCGATTATATTGCGTGCCTTGTAGCCATCGATCGCGTCGGGGTTCACTTCCGGAACGACCAGCGGCACGTCAGGGTCCATGCGGTAGAGCGAGGAATTGTCGATCACGATGCAGCCTGCGGCGGCGGCCTTTGGCGCATATTCCTTGGCCGGGCCCGAGCCTGCGGCGAACAACGCGATGTCCCAGCCCGCGAAATCGAAATGCTCGATGTTCCGGCATTTGAGCATCTTGCCCGTGTCGCCAAACTCGACCTCGGTGCCGGTCGAACGCGCAGAGGCGACCGCGGCGACCTCATCGCACGGAAACTCGCGCTCGGCGAGGACCTGCATCATCTCGCGCCCGACATTGCCGGTCGCGCCGACCACTGCCACCCGGTAACCCACTTGGCATTCTCCTTTGACTTCGCAAGCGCGAGATAGCGAGCGCTGGCCCTAGCGCAACCGCTATCGTCGCTGTGCAGACCTATTCGGCGGGCCCAAGCTATTTGGGCGGAGTCACCCCATGCGCCTTGAGGAACCGGAAGATGCCGTTCCACACGTGCGGTCCGATCATCGGCCCCGACACACGATGGGTATAGCCCGGATAGAGCATCATCTCGAAGGGTGTGTTGCTTTCCTGAAGCACGCTGATCAGTTCGGATGAGTTCTCGAACACCACGTTGTCATCGGCCATGCCGTGGATCAGCAGCATAGGATCAGCGATCTTGGTGGCATTGGGGATGGCGCTGGCTTTCGTGTAGGCTTCCGGCACCTCGCGGGGATCGCCCATGTATCGTTCGGTATAGTGGGTGTCGTACAGCTCCCAGCGGGTCACCGGCGCGCCGGAGATACCCGCAGCATAAAGACCCGGATCGGCTTCGAGCATCTTCAGCGTCATGTAGCCGCCATAGGACCAGCCATAAGTCGCGACCTTGGCCGGATCGACGAAATCGAGGCTCTTGAGGAACAGCGCCCCGGCCTTCTGGTCGCGCACCTCAGCGGTGCCCATGGCGCGGTAGAGCGGCTGTTCGAAATCCACCCCGCGATTGGCTGAGCCGCGATTGTCGAGCTCGAAAAAGATGTAGCCTTTGTCCACGATCGCCTGGGCGAGCGCCCCGCCCCAGCCTTTGGTCACCGTCTGCGGCCCAGGACCGCCATAGTGCTGGAAGAACACCGGGTAACGCTTGCCGGGCTCCATCTTCGGCTTGAGCATCATCCAGTGCAGCGGGGTGCCGTCCTCGGCGGCAATCGTGCCGAATTCAGGCGCGGTGTGGCCCGCGAGGAAGGGCGCGTAGGGGTGCTCGCCTTCAACGCGGTTCTCCTCGATCCACGCGATGCGAGTGCCGTCTGGCGTTGCCAGATAGGACTGCGAGGGCTGATTGGGCGCGGAGCGGCTGACATAGAGCAGCCTGCCCGCCCCATCCATGCTCGCACCGTTGGTGAACGCTGGATCGGTGAGCAGCTCCGGCTCGCCCACCCCATCCAGCCGCGCGCGATAGATCTGCTGCGTGAGGACGTCCGCGGTCGCCTGATAGGTGAAGGTGCCCGCCGCCTCGTCCACGCCGACCAGCGTGGAAGTGGGTGAGGTGCCGCGAGTAAGCTGCTGCCACTGCCACCCATTAAAGGGCGTCTCGCCGTCATGAGTGTTTAGCGGCGCGAATGCCCCCCGGTAGAAATGCCCAAAGCCATCACGCTCGGACCACCAGAGCAGGCTGCCGTCCTTGAGAAAGCGGTAATTGTCCGAGAGGTTGATCCAGTAATCGGGCCGCGCGGCGCTTTCGGTGAACCACACGGCGCTCGCGCCGGTCGCTGGGTCGATCCGCAGCATATCGGTGCGGGTTTGCGCGCGGTCTTGCCGCTGCACGTAGATCGCACTGCCGTCCAGCGCCCAATCGACGCGGGCGACATAGATATCGAGATCGAGGCCGAGATCGACCTTCACGCTGCCCGAGCCATCCGGGTTCATAACGTAAAGCTCGACCACCGCATTGTCAGTCCCCGCCGCCGGGTAACGCTGGTCGAACACCTTGGTGCCCTTGGCGCCGATTGCCGCGCGGGTGACAACGCCGACGCTTGCCTCGTCGGTGCGCTGAACGACGATGCGGCTGTCGTCGGGGCTCCACCAATAGCCTTGCAGGCGCGCCATTTCCTCCTGCGCGACGAATTCCGCCTCGCCCCAGCGGATCGTCTCCGCCTCGCCCGCCGGGGTGACCGGCTGCGCCTCCGCGCCCACCGGCCCGACCCACAGCCGCCGGTCGCGCACGAAGCTGACCGAGCCGCCCTTGGGTGAGAGCTGGGGGTTGAGCTCGGTGCCCTCGGTGTCGGTCAACCGCGTAACGGTGCCATCCAGCTTGGCCAGATAGAGATCGCCGTCCAATGGCACCAGCACGCCGGTGCCATCACTCGCCCATTGATAGGTGATGATCCCCTTGAGCCCCGCGACGCGGGCGCGTTCGCGCTGCATTTTCTCGTCCTCGGACAATTGGCGGCCCGAGCCGAGCTTTTCCGAATCCACCAGCATCCGCCAGTCGCGGGATTCGATGTCATAGCCCCACAGGTCGTAGCGCTCGCGATCATCAGCGCGGTTGCGCAGAAGGGTGAGATAGCGCCCGTTCGGCGAGAGCTTGACCTGCCGCGGCGCTGGGCCATCGAGGCCCGGAGAGGCGAAGACGCGTTCGAAGGAAAGGGTGGGTGCCGCTTTAGGCATGGCATCCTCCGCCAGCGAAGGGGTGGCCAACACAAGGGCAATCGCAGCAAGAACCGAACGCATCCAAAGCTCACCTCGTCATTGCGATCCGCCACAAGGCGGCGCGGCAATCCAACGGACGATCCTTGGATTGCTTCGCTGACGCTCGCAATGACGAAAACGGCGCCTCAATGCAAAAGGGCGGCTCATAGGAGCCGCCCTTCGCGAAATCAGTGGCTGGTGAGCCTTACGCCTTGGGCGTGTTGTCGCGGCGCTCGACGATACGTGCGCTCTTGCCGGTGCGGCCGCGCAGGTAATAGAGCTTCGCACGACGCACCACGCCGCGGCGGACGACGGTGATGCTTTCCACGATCGGCGAGTAGAGCGGGAAAACGCGCTCGACGCCTTCGCCGAAGCTCATCTTGCGCACGGTGAAGTTGCTGCCCATGCCACGGTTCGAACGGGCGATCACGACGCCTTCGTAGTTCTGAACGCGCTCACGGTTGCCTTCCTTCACCTTCACGCCGACGCGGACGGTGTCGCCTGCGCGGAATTCGGGGATGTCCTTGCCGGACTTGGCGATTTCTTCGGCTTCAATCTGCTGGATCAGGTTCACTGG
>JAIYAL010000165.1 GCA_027489095.1 Erythrobacteraceae bacterium | reverse complement strand
TGATCTCGCAGATCGTCGCTACCTTCTCGAAGAAGCCGGTGTTCGGCTACCTCGGCATGGCCTACGCGATGGTCGCGATCGGTGTGGTCGGCTTCGTCGTCTGGGCGCACCACATGTACACCGTGGGCCTCGACGTGAACACCAAGATGTACTTCACGGCGGCGACCATGGTGATCGCGGTGCCGACCGGTGTGAAGATCTTCAGCTGGATCGCGACGATGTGGGGCGGCAGCCTCAGCTTCAAGTCGCCGATGGTGTGGGCGATGGGCTTCATCTTCCTGTTCACCGTGGGCGGCGTGACCGGCGTGGTGCTCGCCAATGGCGGGATCGACGACAACCTGCATGACACCTATTACGTCGTCGCGCACTTCCACTATGTGCTGTCGATGGGCGCAGTGTTCTCGATGTTCGCGGGCTTCTACTACTGGTTCCCGAAGATGAGCGGGCGGATGCACTCCGAGCTGCTCAGCCACATCCACTTCTGGACCTTCTTCATCGGCGTGAACGTGATCTTCTTCCCGCAGCACTTCCTCGGGATGCAGGGCATGCCGCGCCGCTATCCGGACTACGCCGAGGCGTTCCACTTTTGGCACCAGATCAGCACCTACGGGTACTACATCATGGCCGGTTCGATGGTGTTCTTCTTCGTCAACATCATCTACGCGCTGGTCGCCGGCAAGAAGGCCGAGGACAATCCGTGGGGCGAAGGCGCAACGACGCTCGAATGGACCCTGCCGAGCCCGCCGCCCTACCACCAGTTCGAAACGCTGCCGGTCATCACCGACGCGAATGACTACCACGATCACCGTCCGGCAACGGCATAACGGCGGCGTGATCGGCTCCCCTTTCGGAGCATAAGCACACGGGGGGAGCGCGGCTGATAGTCGCGCTCCTTGCCCATGGAACCCAAGAATATGGCAAGCACCGCACCCCAGACCACAGCCCAGAGCGCGCCCGAGAGCATCGGTCAGGCCATGCCCACGGAATGGCGTGATTTCTTCACGTTGACCAAGCCGCGGGTGATGACGCTGGTGATCTTCACCGCAATCTGCGGCGTGCTGGCGGCACCCGGCACAATCCACCCGATCATCGGCTTCACCGCGATCCTTGCGATCGCGATGGGCGCAGGCGGGTCGGCGGTGCTCAACATGTGGTGGGAAGCCGATATTGATGCGGGCATGAAGCGCACCATGAACCGTCCGCTCCCGGGCGGGCGGATGCGGCGCGAGGATGCGCGCGATTTCGGCATCTTCCTGTCGGGCGTGTCGATCGTGCTGATGGGCCTTGCGGTGGGCTGGCTGGCGGCCGCGCTGCTGCTCGGCGCGATCATCTATTACGCCGTGATCTACACCATGTGGCTGAAGCCGCGCACCCCGCAGAACATCGTCATCGGCGGCGGTGCTGGCGCATTTCCGCCGCTGATCGGCTGGGTGGCGGTAACCGGTGACATCACCGCGATGCCGATCCTGCTGTTCGCGATCATCTTCTTCTGGACGCCCCCGCATTTCTGGGCGCTCGCGCTGTTCGTGCAGAGCGATTACGCCAAGGTCGGCATCCCGATGCTTCCGGTGGTCGCGGGCGAAAAGGTGACCCGCCGCCAGATCATGATCTACACCCTGCTGCTCGCCCCCATCGCCATCGCGCCGTGGTACATCGGCGGCACCAGCTGGATCTACGGATCGGTCGCCGTCGTGCTGTCCGCGCTGTTCGTGGTGCTGGCGATGCCGGTCTTCACGCGGATGCGCGCCGAGGTTGATGCGATGACGCCGGAAAAGGCGCTCTTCAAGTTTTCGATCGTCTACCTGTTCGTGTTGTTCGCCGCGCTCGTGATCGACCGCGTGGCCGCCTATCAGGGGTGGATCGCATGACCCCCGAAGAAGAGCGCGAATTCATCCGCCGCCGCAAGGCGCGCAACTGGGTTGTGCTCGGCACGCTGATCTTCTTCGTGGTGCTGTTCTACGCGATCACGATCGTGCGCATCGGCGGGCAGGTGCACTGATGGCGAGCCACGCGCCCGTTTCCGGTGACATCGCGCGCAGCAACCTGCGCGTGGGTGCACTCGCCTTCACGGGTGCGCTGGCGATGCTCGGGCTGGGCTATGCCTCGGTCCCGCTCTACCGCCTGTTCTGCCAGGTCACCGGCTTTGGTGGCACGACGATGGTCGCCAGCGAGAGCCAGGCCGCGCGCGCTGCTGCTGCGGCCACCGGCCAGACCATCTCGATTCGCTTTGATGCGTCGACCGCGATGGGAATGCCGTGGAGCTTCCACCCCGCCCAGGCGACCGACACCGTCACCATCGGCGAGCGTGATATCGCCACTTACGTCGCCCGCAACAACAGTGACAGGCCGATTACCGGCATGGCGACCTTCAACGTCACGCCGGAGCAGGCGGGCAAGTATTTCAACAAGATCCAGTGTTTCTGCTTCACCGAGCAAACGCTCGCACCCGGGCAGGAAGTGACCATGCCGGTGCTTTATTTCGTTGATCCTGCCATGCTCAGCGATCCGAACATGAAGGGCGTCGAGCAGATTACTCTGAGCTACACTTTCCACCGCGCCGAAGAGCCGCTAGCAGCGACCCCTTCGGCTCCCCAATGATCCGCTAAACCCAGGGACGGGATATCCAAATGGCTGGCAAGGCAAACCACGATTACCACATTCTCGAACCCGATATCTGGCCGCTGATCGGCTCGATTTCGGCGTTGACCTTCACCAGCGGGCTGGTGATGCACCTGCACCCCGAAGTGTTTGGCAAGGCTGCGGGCTTCGCCATGTGGGCGGGCCTCGCCGGCCTGATCGCCACCTTCTTCATGTGGTTCAAGAACATCGTGATCGAGGCCCAGCGCGGCGATCACACCCCGGTGGTGCAGCTGCACATGCGCTACGGCATGATCCTGTTCATCGCTTCGGAGGTCATGTTCTTCGTCGGCTGGTTCTGGAGCTTCTTCGACTTCGCGCTGTTCCCGACCGCGCTCCAGTTCGACGAGGCGACCGGCGCCACCACCAGCCTGTTCGGCACCGAGGGTGCAGTCGCTGCGTTCATCCCCCAGGGGATGATGGTGCTCGATCCCTTCGCGCTTCCGCTGCTCAACACGCTGATCCTGCTGTGCTCGGGCACCACGGTGACCTGGGCGCACCACGCGCTGATCCACGGCGACCGTCAGGGCCTCAAGCAGGGCTTGTGGGCAACGATCCTGCTCGGCCTGCTGTTCAGCTCGATCCAGGCCTACGAATATGCCGCAGCGCCGTTCGGCTTTGGCGGCAACACCTATTCGAGCGCCTTCTACATGGCGACCGGCTTCCACGGCTTCCATGTGATGATCGGGACGATCTTCCTCGCGGTGTGCCTCTATCGCAGCTACCTCGGCCACTTCACCGCGCGCCAGCACTTCGGCTTCGAAGCGGCGGCGTGGTACTGGCACTTCGTCGACGTGGTGTGGCTGTTCCTGTTCGTTGCCATCTACGTGTGGGGCGGCTGGGGCGCGCATTACCACTGATGGGCACGGACCCCGCCGGTCCGAATGATCAGAAAGGGCAGCCGGGATTAGTCTCGGCTGCCCTTTCCGGTTTGTGCCCCCGCTGCGGCGCCAAGACGCTGTTTGCGGCACCCGCCGCGCTGGCTGCTGAATGCGATGGCTGCGGGCTCGATATCATGGCTCTTGAGCGCGGCGGGCGCTTCGTGGGCGTGGTGACGATGCTGCTGGCGCTGGTGCTGATCCTCGCAAGCATGGGCGTCGATGAATGGCTGCGACCCCCGCTGTGGGCGAGCTTCCTGTTCTGGGGGCCGGTGACCGTGGGGAGCGTCATCTTCGGCTTGAGGTTCTACAAGACCATGTGGGTCTATCACCAATACGAGGAACGCGCAGAATGACCCGACGCTTGCCCGTTTTCTCCACGATCATCGTGCTGGCCGCTGTCGTCACCATGATCGGGCTGGGCATCTGGCAGCTTGGGCGGTTGAAGGAGAAGGAAGCGCTGATCGCCCGCTATGAGGCGGCCACGGGAAATGATTTGCCGGTTCTCTTCCCGCTCGATGGCAAGGGCGAGGCTGAACTGTTCCGCCGCAGCGCGCTTGTCTGCAACGCGGTGACGGGTATCGGCCCGGTTGCAGGCACCGCTGCGAACGGCACTAAGGGCTGGGTGCAGCGCGCACAGTGCGTCGTCACACTTGAAAAGACCGTCCCTGTCGACCTCGGCTTCAGCCGCGATCTGAACACGGTGGATTGGAAGTCCGGCGTGGTTTCCGGCGTGATCGCCCCGGGCCCGCGGCTTGTCGCCGACCCGCCGGTTGCCGGGCTGCAACCCATGGCCAAGCCCGATCCGGGCGATCTGCCCAACAACCATCTCGCCTATGCCGGGCAGTGGTTCTTCTTCGCCCTGACCGCGCTCGTCATCTACGTGCTGGCGTTGCGGCGGCGAGGGCGCGTTTCCTGATGCCGTGATTTCCGAGCCGGGAAATGTTCCATTTCCCTCGAAATCACTCTAGGCGCTTCTCCCCATGCAATACGTCTCGACACGCGGCAGCGCACCGGCGCTCGATTTCGAAGGGGTGACGCTGGCGGGACTCGCCAGCGACGGGGGCCTCTATGTGCCGGCCGAATGGCCGCGCTTTACCGCCGACGAGATCCGCGCGATGCGCGGCTGGCCCTATTGGGAAGTGGCGGTCGAAGTGATGCGGCCCTTCATCGGTGACAGCCTGACCGAGCAGGAACTGGAGAACATCTGCATGGATGTTTATTGCGGCCAGTTCTCCCACGCCGCCGTCACCCCGCTGGTGCAACTCGATGAACAGCACTGGCTGCTCGAACTGTTCCATGGCCC
>JAIYAL010000167.1 GCA_027489095.1 Erythrobacteraceae bacterium | reverse complement strand
CGCCAATGGCGGCAAGGCGATCCAGGCCTTCTTCGCGATGATCGACGAGGAGATTGCCGCCGCCAAGCAGGTTCCCGAACTGAAGGACGTGGCCGAACGCCTCGAAAAGGCGCTGGGCGAACAGAAGGCCGCGACCATGTGGTTCATGCAGAACGCGATGGCGAACCCCAATCACCTCGGCGCGGGCGCGCATCACTACATGCACATCATGGGCATCGTGACGCTCGGCTTCTTCTGGCTGAAGATGGGCAAGGTCGCGCTGACGAAGCTCGCCGGTGAGCCCGAGGACAAGGCCTTCTATGAGGCGAAGCTGGTTTCGGCCAGCTACTACTCCGAACGTTTCCTGCCTGACGCGGGCGCGCTGCGCCGCAAGCTCGAAGCGGGCAGCGAATACATGATGAAGCTTCCGGCAGAGGCCTTCGCCACCGCGGCGTAAGCCTCGAACAGGACGGGACAAAGACAAGGCCGCCCCGCTTCGCGCAGGGCGGCCTTTCGCTTTTGTGCGCTACTTCTTCGCGGCTTCCTCTGCGAGCACGTAGAGATAGTCGACATAGGCCATCACCGCCTTGTCGAGGCCGTAGACCTTGGGATCGCTGCTCTCGATCAGGAACCATTCGTTGGGCGCGTGGGCGCCGCCGCCGCGGCTGAGGCCGAATTGCGAGGCGGGCAGGCCCAGCGGCGGGCCGTTGAAGACCACGCCCGGCCAGCTCCCCGCATTGCGCGGACGGATGGTGTAGCCAACGCCGATCTCGTCGAACATGCGCTTCTGCGCGCGGATGATGACCGAATCCTCGGCGGTTTCATTGGGGCCATAGCCGCCCGACACCGTGACCCGCACATCATCGAACCCGCGTTTGGCAAGGTGCGCCTTGAGCTTCGACACAGCCTCGGCCTTGGTCATGTTGGGGACGAGCCGAAATTCGAGCTTGGCCTCGGCCCGGCCTGGCAGCACGGTCTTGCCGCCTTCGCCGGTATAGCCGGAGACGAGGCCCTGAATGTTGACGGTGGGCTGCGAATAGAACCGTTCGAGACTGGTGCGGTAATCCTCGTTATCGATCCACTTGCCGATGCCGAGCAGCGCCTTTTCCTGCTTCTCGCGCTCGGGGTTGGCGGCCTGTGCGATCAGATCCTTCTGGCGCGGGGTGAGCGGCTGGACGTTCTCGAACCAACCGTCGATCGCAGGGGTATGGCCGTCATCGGCAACGAGGCTATCGAGCGCCTTGACCAGTCGCCACGCCGGGCTTTCGATCCGCGCATAATTGGACGAGTGGATGTCGGTCTTGGGATACGCGTCCGACGTCTCGCCGCCCACCACCAGTTGGAACTCAACCGCGCCCTTGGCCCCGAGCGTGATCTCCGCGCTGCCATCCTTGTTCTGGTTGGCCGAGGGAATGAACACGCCGATGGTCTTTGCAAGGGCAGCCTGCACTTCGGGGACGGCAACGACCTGATCGAAGTGGGTCGAGGCGACTTCCTCCTCGCCTTCTGCCACCAGCACGAGATTGACCGGGAGCTTGCGCCCGCTCGCCTGAATCGCCTTGATTGCGGCAAGGAAGGCGATCTGCGGGCCCTTCTGGTTGACGACCCCGCGCCCGACGATAGCCAGGCCTTCGCCCGGACGATCGACCAGCTTTGCTTCAAGCGGGGGAGAGTTCCATTCCGTCGGATCGAACTGCTTCACGTCATACATGAAGTAGATGCCGACCGTGGTCTTGGCGCCTGCATCGAGCGTGGCGAAAACCGCGGGCACGCCGTCGGTGGGGATGATCTTGGCTTGCTGGAAGCCGGCGTCGAGCGCGAGCTTGCGCATATATTCGGCGCCTTCGGGCGTGCCGCGCTTCTCGGCGGCGATGGTGGGCAGCGCCACCCAGTCCTGAAGCGCCTTGACCGTGGCGTCATGCTGCGCTGCTACCGTGGTGGAAAGCTGCTCGCGCTTGGGCGTTTTTGCCGCCACAGGCACCGCCACCAGCGCAATGGCCGCCACCATGCCCATACCCATCAATTGTCGCGTCATTTTTGTCTCCCCCGGTCTTTCAGGAGAGAGGTAACAGGCGGCCCGGCATACGCAACGATTTTGGCGCCGGCTTTTGGGCCTGGCGTTATTCGAGCATGCCCATCATGCGCTGCGAGCCAGCCTTGATCTTGAGGCCCTTAGCGGGCGGCGCGACCGGGCGTTCCCATAGTGATGCCGCGCTGCTGATGGCTGGGCGCGGCCGGGCCGGGGCAACCGGCTTGGTCGTGACGCGCGCGGGCGCAGGCTCCGGCTGTGGTTCGGGCCCAGGGCCGGCCTCAACCTGCAAGGGTTCCGGCCCCGGCTCCGGCTCCGGATCGGGCGGGGGAGGGGTTGCGGAAATCGGTGCGGCTTGCGGTGCCGGTTCAATTGCGGCTGGCTGCGGGGCAAGCTCGGGCTCGGGCTCGGGTGGGGCTGGGGTCACGGCTTGCTGCGGCGCTGGGGCGGGAGGGGCCGGGACGGGAGACGTCTCGTCGTCCGGGTCGGCAGCGGCAAGAATTTTCGCCGCCACCTCCTCGACCGAGCCCACCACCAGCAATGGCTGACCGCCGACGATGCCAACGTTCGTCTGCCCGTTCTCGGCCGTGCGAAGCCACGCCACGTTCTCGGCCACGACCAGGTAATTGCCGCCGCGCGATTCGAGCTTGATGAACTTCATGGTCGCCGTTTCCCGGGGAGCGTCGCGGACATCCGCAGGACTCGCGGGCCTAGGTAGCGCCCCGGGGGTTAAGGAATCGGTCTATTCAGCCCCATAACGGCGGCGGCGCGACCTGGCCCCGTCGGCAAAGCCAACCTCCTCATGCAGGCTCATTCGAGCGGCAGGAAATCAGGCACCGAGAGATAGCGCTCGCCAGTGTCGTAATTGAAACCCATCACCCGCGCGCCGACCGGCAGTTCGGGGAGCTTCTTGGCGATTGCGGCAAGCGTCGCCCCGCTCGAGATCCCGACCAGCATCCCTTCCTCGCGCGCAGCGCGGCGGGCCATCTCCTTGGCGTCGTCGGCATCGACGGTGATCGCCCCGTCGATCGCAGCCGTGTGGAGGTTTCCGGGAATGAAGCCTGCGCCAATCCCCTGGATCGGGTGCGGGCCGGGCTGGCCGCCATTGATGACGGGCGAGAGCGCGGGCTCGACCCCATAGGCCTTCATCGCCGGCCAGTGCTTCTTCAGCTCCTCGGCGCATCCCGTGAGGTGTCCGCCGGTGCCGACGCCAGTGATCAGTGCGTCGATCGGCGTCTCGGCGAAGTCGGCGAGGATTTCCTGCGCGGTGGTGCGGGCGTGGACGGCAGGATTGGCTGCATTGTCGAACTGGCTCGGCATCCACGCGCCCGGAGTCTGCGCGACGAGTTCCATCGCGCGCTCGATCGCGCCCTTCATGCCCCTTTCGCGCGGGGTGAGATCGAAGCTCGCACCATAGGCGAGCATCAGGCGGCGGCGCTCGATCGACATGGATTCTGGCATCACCAGCACGAGCCGGTAGCCTTTGACCGCGGCGACCATCGCCAGGCCGATCCCGGTGTTGCCGCTGGTCGGCTCGACGATCGTGCCGCCCGGCTTCAATGCCCCGCGCTCTTCAGCATCCTCGACCATCGCCAGTGCGATGCGGTCCTTGATCGATCCGCCGGGATTGGCGCGTTCGGACTTCACCCACACCTCATGATGAGGGAACAACCGCGACATGCGGATATGCGGGGTCGCGCCGATCGTGGCGAGGATGGTGTCAGCCTTCATGTCGATACCTCTTTCTTGAGTGCCTGCGGCTCAAAGCTGCGGGCGCGGCGCAATTCGGGGAAATACCACGCCCAGATCAGAGTGACGAATATCGCACCAGCGCCGCCGAATACAACCGCGCCGACCGCGCCGAACAACGCCGCGGCCAGCCCCGACTGCATTTCGCCCAGTTCGTTCGACGCGGATATCGCAAGACCCGAGATCGCCGAGACCCGGCCGCGCTTGTCGTCGGGGGTGAAGAGCTGCACCAGCGAGCTTCTGATGAAGACCGAGACCATGTCGACCGCGCCCATTGCCGCAAGGATCGCCAGCGAGAGGGCGAAGCTGCGCGAATAGGCAAAGGCGATGGTCAGGGCGCCGAACGCCGCGACCGACCACAGCATCTTGACCCCGACCTCGCGCTCCAGCGGCCGGAAGGAGAGCCACAAAGCGACACTCGCCGCGCCGAGCGCCGGCGCCGCGCGCATCAGGCCGAGCCCTTCGGGGCCGACGAACAGGATGTCCCGCGCAAACACCGGCAGCAGCGCTGTCGCCCCGGCCAGCAAAACCGCAAACAGATCAAGCGTGATCGAGCCGAGCAGGAACCGCTCGCGCCAGACATAGGCCATGCCATCGACGATCTGCCGTAGCGGCTTCAGCGGCGGGCCATCATGCTTGGCGCGGATTGGGCGGACGGTGAGGATCAGCAGCATCGAGCCCCCCAGCAGCACGGCCGAAATGGCATGAGGGAGCCATTCGGCGCGCGCGAAGATCAGCCCGCCCACCGCTGGCCCGGCGACGCTGGCGCTCTGCCATGCAATCGACGACAGCGCGATCGCGCGCGGCAGCAGGGCAGGGGGCACGATGTTTGGGGCGATCGCGCTCATGGATGGCCCGACAAACACCCGCGCCGCCCCATGCCCCGCTGCAAGCAGGAACAGCACCGGCAAGTCCAGCGCATCTGCCCAGGTCAGCAACGCCAGCACCCCTGCCACACAGGCGTCGATCCCGTTGGCAAAAGCGGCAACGTGGCGCCGGTCGAATCGATCGGCAGCGAGGCCCGCCACGGGCGTGAGAAGAAACAGCGGTACGAATTGCGCCAGCCCAAGCAGGCCCAGCTGGAACGAGGCCTCGGCGACGCTCATGCCGTAATCGTCGCGCGCCACGGCATAGAGTTGGTAGCCGAGCAGCACCACCATCGACATGGTGGCGAACACGCCCATGAAACGCGCGATCCAGTAGCGCCTGTAGTCGGCGATCTGTAGCGGGGAGGTCGGTTCGGTCACACTTTTGGTCACCGGGGCGCCATGGCAGGCGTTCTGCCCGCTGCCAAGCAGGCGAAACTTGTCAGGCTTTCAGCAAGGCTTTGCCAGCCCCGGCTGGATCAGCGCGAACGGCGCAGGCGCGGGTTGGGCTGAAGCTGGTCGATGATCGCGACAAAATCGTCGAGACGGATGATCCGTTCGAACTGGAAGCCTGCGCGCGCGTCACGGGTCCAGATCACATAGGCCTCGATCCGGCCCACCACCGGCAGGCGGATGATGATCCTGTCGCCGCGTGACAGGCGGTCTGCATTGTCGACCATGAAGCCATGCGCCGAAAGGTTGGTGACGTGCAGGTGCAGGTCGCCATGCGCGAAATGCTCGACAATCGCAGGAAAATCGACCGGATGGCGCGCCGCACGCCGCAAATCGGTTACGCTTAGATTAGCTCCGCTCGCCACGTGTCGCGATCCTTCCCTCCGCACGGTTCAAGAGAAGGGAAATGCCTTAGAAAGGCTGACAATTCGTAAAGGCCCGTACTGCCCGGGCGTGAAAGTCAGCGCCGGACCAGCGCGTGCCGTTTCTTGCCAAGGCTAAGCCGCAAGGTCTGGCCCTCGGCGGGCATGACCAGGAAGGCCGGGTCGGTGATCGTCTCGCCATCAAGCTTGACCGCATTCTCCGCAAGCTTGCGCTTGGCTTCGCCGCCTGAGGCGGTGAGGCCGAGCTCGGTGAGGAGAGCGGCGATCCGCATACCATCGGGGCCGGTGGCGATGCTGGGCAGGTCCTCGCCCGCGCCAGAGCCAGCGAAGGTCTCACGCGCCGTGGCTTCTGCCCGGATCGCAGCCTCGTCGCCGCGTACCAGCTTCGTCACCTCGTTTGCGAGAACGGTCTTGGCGGCATTTATTTCTGCACCTTCAAGTGCTTCCAAGCGAATAATCTCATCCAGCGGCAAGTCGGTGAACAGCCGCAGGAACCGGCCCACGTCGCGATCATCAACATTGCGCCAATATTGCCAGAAATCGTAGGCTGGCAGCTGGTCTTCGTTGAGCCAGATCGCACCCGAAACCGACTTGCCCATCTTCTGCCCATCAGAACGGGTGATCAGCGGCGCGGTCACGCCGTAGACTTCCTTCCCGTCGATCCGACGCGCAAGTTCGATGCCGTTGACGATATTGCCCCATTGATCGCTGCCACCCAATTGCAGCTTGCAATCATACTGCCTTGAGAGAACGACAAAATCATACGCCTGCATGATCATGTAGTTGAACTCGAGGAAGGTGAGGGGCTGCTCGCGATCAAGCCGCAGACGCACCGAGTCGAAAGTCAGCATCCGGTTGATGGTGAGGTGCGTTCCAACCTCGCGCAGGAGCTCGATGTAGCCGAGCTGGCTCAGCCAGTCGTCATTATTGAGCAGAAGCGCGCCGGTCGGACTGTCGTCGAAGCGCAGGATTTTGCGGAAGCTGTCCTTGATCGACGCGATGTTGCTGGCCAGCACGGCATCGGTGAGCATCTGCCGCGTTTCGTCCTTGCCGGAAGGATCGCCGACCTTCGCCGTTCCGCCACCCATGATAACGATTGGGCGGTGTCCGGCCTGCTGCACGCGGCGCAGGAGCATGATCGACGCCAGGTTGCCGATGTGCAGCGAGGGTGCTGTGGGGTCGAACCCGACATAGGCTGTGATCACCTCAGTGCGGGCAAGCTTGTCGAGCGCGACCGGATCGGTCACCTGGTGGATGTGGCCGCGCTCTTCGAGGAGGCGCAGCAGGTCGGATTCGTAGGTGCTCATGGGCCGCCGCCCTATCAGCGCGAAGCCGCTGCGGGAAGTGGCTTGCCGGGGGGGCGGGGAGGCGGCAGACAGGCGCGATGCACCCGTTGATGCTCCATGTCGCCTGCGATCTTGGCCCGATCCGCGCCGTCACCGCCGCGGTGACGGCCACGCCCGAGGGCTGTGTGGCCGAATTCCGGCTCGATGGGCATATGCCTGCGATCATCGTGCCCCCGCTCGCCGCGCCGGAGCGGCGCGACAACCTTTGGCAGACGACCTGCTTCGAGGTTTTCTGGCAGCCCCTTGGTGAAACCGCATATCGCGAGTTCAACCTCTCGCCCTCAGGGCAGTGGGCGGCTTATGATTTCGATTCGTTCCGCACCGGGATGCGCGATGCACCGATCGCGGCGATATCCATCTCTTGCGCCCATGACGAGGCCGGTCTGGTGCTCACCGCCCGCATCAACGCCGATCTGCCCGATCCAGCACAGGTCGCGCTCAACGCGGTTATCGAGCAGGCGGACGGGGCCAAGCAGTTCTGGGCGCTCGCCTTCCCGCCCGGCAAGCCGGAGTTCCATTCCGAAGCCAACCGCGCCCTGATCCTCGAGCGTTAGGCCGTCGCCGCTGCGCCGAAAGGGCGGTTCAATTGCACGATCTTGGCGTTGAGCAGGAACGCGAAGCTCACCCAGACGAAATAGGGCAGATTGAGCCAGCCCGCAAAGCTATCGCCCACGAGCCTCGGCAGCACGACCAGCAGCCCCGTCACGGATAGCCACAGCAACACGTTTTCGGCCAAGGCCCAGTCGGGACGCCTGAGCTTGAAGAACAGCGGCGACCAGAGGAAGTGCAGCACGAAATTGGCGCCGAACAGCGCCCACACCCCGGCCAGCGCCCCGGGCGTGGGGGCCCTTGTGAGGCCGATGTAGAAGCTCCAGCCCGCCAGCCCGAGGATCACCGTCCAGGCCGGGCCGAACAGCCAGTCGGGCGGCTGCCACGATGGCTTGCGCAAGTCGCGATACCATTGCCCGATATCGGTCAGCGCCCCGCCCAAGCCGCCAAGAATGATTGCCCATCCTGCCGCAATGAAAATCGGGGTCCAGCTGTTGTCCATGGAGACCTAACCTTCCCAGCACCCGAAATGTTCCCCGGACGCTCAAGCAAAGCGATTGCCTTTGGCCGCGCACTGATCCAACTCATCGCTGCATGACGACAGGCTCCATGAAGACCGGGATCGACCGGTTGCTCGCCGATCCGGAACTTCTCCGCCAGCTGAAGGGCCGCCGCGTCGCGCTGGTCGCGCATCCGGCGAGCGTGACGGCAGACCTCACCCACAGCCTCGACGCGCTGATCGCCGCAGGGGTGCAGGTGAACAGCGCCTTTGGCCCACAACACGGCCTCAAGGGAGACAAGCAGGACAATATGGTCGAGACCGCCGACGCGATGGACCCGCGCTACGGCATCCCGATCTTCTCGCTCTATGGCGAGGTGCGGCGCCCCACCGGCCAGATGATGGCGAGCGCGGATGTGTTCCTGTTCGACCTCCAGGACCTCGGGTGCCGGATCTACACCTTTGTCACCACGCTCCTCTATCTGCTCGAGGAAGCGGCCAAGGCGGGCAAGGAGGTGTGGGTGCTTGATCGTCCCAATCCCGCCGGGCGCCCGGTCGAGGGCACGCTCCTGGTGCCAGGGCAGGAGAGCTTTGTCGGCGCCGCCCCGATGCCGATGCGCCACGGCCTCACCATGGGGGAGATGGGCCACTGGTTCATCGAACATTTCAGTCTCGACGTCGCTTACAAGGTGGTGGCGATGGAGGGCTGGCGTCCCGATGATGCTGACGGCGCGCAGGGAACGGGCTGGGGCTGGCCGACGTCACGCCTGTGGATCAATCCATCGCCCAATGCCGCCAACGTCAACATGGCGCGCTGCTATGCTGGCACCGTGATGCTTGAAGGCACGACGCTTTCGGAAGGGCGCGGGACGACGCGCCCGCTGGAGGTGCTGTTCGGTGCGCCCGATATCGATGCGGGCGGGGTGCTCAAAGTGATGAACAAGCTCGCGCCCGAATGGCTGGCGGGCTGCGCGATCCGCGAATGCTGGTTCGAGCCCACTTTCCACAAGCACCACGGTATGCTGTGCAATGCCTTGATGATCCACGCGGAAGGCAGCTTCTACGAACACCACGCCTTCCGCCCCTGGCGGCTGCAGGCGCTCGCCTTCAAGGCGATCCGGCTGCTTTACCCCGACTATCCGCTGTGGCGCGATTTCCCTTACGAATACGAGCTCACCCGGCTTGCGATCGACGTCATCAACGGCGGGCCTTCGCTGCGCGAATGGGTCGACGACAAGACCGCGACGGCGGACGATCTTGACGCCATGACGTCACATGACGAGGCGGCCTGGGTTGCCGAGGTGCGCCCATACCTGCTTTACTGATTGGCGGCGTAGCGGCGTGACCGTGCACGCAAGGATGGCGGAACAACCGTCACCGATGGGAGAGAGACAACATGGCAAGCACGGCCGCCAGCTATAAGGCCACTGCGTCCGTCAGGCTCACCTTGTGGGTGCTGCTCGTCGTCTATGTCTTCAACTTCATCGACCGCCAGATCGTCAACATCCTGGCCGAACCCATCGCCCGCGACCTGAAGCTCTCCGACACCCAGATCGGGCTGATGACGGGGCTCGCTTTCGCGCTGTTCTACACCGTGCTCGGCATCCCCATCGCCCGGCTCGCCGATCGGCAGACGACGAGCCGTCCGCGCCTGATTGCGGTGGCGCTGGGGTTGTGGTCGGCGATGACGGCGCTATGCGGGCTCGCCCAGAACTTCGCGCAGTTGCTGCTCGCCCGGATCGGCGTGGGCGTAGGGGAGGCGGGGTGCACGCCGCCAGCGCATTCTCTGATCAGCGATATGGTGCCGCCCGCAAAGCGCGCTTCGGCGCTCGCCTTCTATTCGCTCGGCATTCCGGTAGGCACGCTGCTCGGCATGATCATCGGCGGGACGCTGGCTGACCGGGTGGGCTGGCGCGAGGCCTTCGTGATCGTCG
>JAIYAL010000219.1 GCA_027489095.1 Erythrobacteraceae bacterium | reverse complement strand
GGCGGCGAGTTCTTCCACGTCGCCAAACGGCAGATCGATGTGGACGGGTGCGCGCTGCCCCATCAGGTGTACGAGGTAGGACGCCATCATGCGTTCTCCTCATAGTCGGTATACGTGATGCACCAACCAAGCTGTGTCGAGTTTCCTAGCCGCACGCACCGGGCGGCTCCCCGCTTGCGGAGCGTCCGAAGGTTCTTCTGGATCGACTTCAGGAGTTCCCTCGTCGGACGTTGTGAACCTCGCGACATCTGGGCTGCGAGTGCATGGGTGGTGATGTACGCCGGAGTCTTCGGCAAGAGTGACTCGATCTCTTGGATCATTTCGCCCGGTGAGTAGCCCCACGCATCTGTCTCGGGGACCAGCGATGGCTTTGAGCACTGGACAACCCAGTACCCATTTTCTTCCATGCAGGTCCACCATCTTTCCGGCCGTCTCCTGCCCTTGCCCCGCACCGGACGTTGCAGGATGCGCCCGGTTGCGGCAGGAATGGGGTCATGGAACTTATCGCGCTGTTCTCCGATCCGGCCGCCTGGCTGGCGTTGCTGACCCTGATTGCGCTCGAAGTGGTGCTGGGGGTCGACAACCTCATCTTCATCGCCATCCTGTCCAACAAGCTGCCCCAGCATCAGCAAGAACGCGCCCGCAGGCTCGGCTTGCTGCTCGCGCTGGGGATGCGGATCGGGCTGCTGCTGCTGATCGGCTGGATCGTCACGCTCCAGCAGCCGCTGTTCGATCTCGGGATCGCCGGGCCGCCGGTCGAGGGCACGAACAAGGTGAGTTTCGAGACCGCCTTTTCCGGGCGCGACCTGATTCTGCTGGCGGGCGGCCTGTTCCTGCTGTGGAAGGCGACCAAGGAAATCCACCACTCGATGGAGCCGGAGGATGCCTCGGGCGATCTGCTCGACAAGACCCCGGGCATGGCCGCGGCTGCCACCGCCAGCTTCGGTGCGGTGATCGCGCAGATCATCGCCATCGATCTGGTTTTCTCGGTGGATTCGATCCTCACCGCGGTCGGCATGACGGACGATATTCCGATCATGGTCGCCGCTGTGGTCATCACGGTCGGCATCATGCTGTTCGCCGCGACACCGCTGTCCCGGTTCATCGAGACCAACCCGACACTGGTGATGCTGGCGCTGGCCTTCCTGGTGATGATCGGCCTGGTGCTGATCGCCGACGGCTTCGGCTTCCATGTTCCCAAGGGCTACATCTACGCGGCGATGGGTTTCTCGGTCGGGGTGGAGCTCCTCAATATCGTGCAGCGCAACCGGCGCCGCCGGATCGCGCAGGCGGCGCGGTCGGGGAGTTAGGTCGCCGTGGCGGCGCTCAGGCGGGGGCGTTCTTGCGCCCGTCCAGCCAATGCGCCGCCTGCACCCCGCCAGTGATCAGGAACGGCACCAGCACCAGGCTCAGTACCACCTTGGCGATCACCTGTCCGATCATCAGGTCGGTGATGTCGAACTCGCCGTAGAAGGCGAGCGTGATGAAGATCACCGAATCCACCGCCTGGCTGAGCGCCGAGGCGACCGCGCCGCGCACCATCAGGCCAATCGTGCTTTCACCCTCTCCGCTTCCGCGCAACCGGTCGAAGATCCAGATGTTGAGGAGCAGCGAGGTGATGTAGGACGCAGGCCCCGCCATCCATACGCGCCATGTCGACTGGTTCACGCGCTCGAAGGCGGCGAGGTCTTCGGGGCGGAAGGCGACCATCTCGGAGGACGCGGGCAGCGACAGCACCAGCCACATCAGCAGCGCCGACAGCCCCAATGGCAAGAAGCCCCACCACACGATCCGTTTGGCCGCATCGCGCCCGTAAAGCTGCGAAAGCGTGCTCGATATCACCACCAGCAGCAGGAACGGGAAGATCCCGCTCTCCACCGCAAGGCTCGTCGGCCACAGCTGCACCTGCTTGAAGGCGAGCACGCCGGCCAGCACCGTCATGCCCCCGTAAAGCAGGGTATAGACGAACATCGCGAGCGGGATCGACACGGTTGCGGTGTTGGCGAAGGTGGGGCCAAGGGAAGGGGCGGTGGGCGGGGGCGTTTCCATCCGCGGCACGCTACCCAGCGCGAGGTCAAAAGAAAAGCGCTCACGCCGTGCCTGTCACCGGCGCCGCGCCTCAGTTTGCGACGAGCGCCCGCGCATCCGGCTTGCAACTCTCGGCGCAAACTGCCACGCCCGAACGTGCTGTGCGCGCGGCAAGGTGACTTGGGCGCGGCGGATCGGGACGAATTCTTTCATTAAGGGACATGCGCTGCCGTGAACGCAAGTATCACGTCCATCCTGCTGAGCCTTGCAGGCGTGGTCGCCATCCTCGGCATCGCCACCGCGCTGTCCTCCGCGCGGCGCCGGATCAACCTGCGCGTGGTCGGATCGGCCTTCGCGTTGCAGGCGGTGACCGCGCTGATCGTGCTGCGCACCGATGCCGGCGTGGCGGTGATCGGCGGGCTTTCGAGCGGGGTGATCGCGCTGCTCGATTTCTCCAAGATCGGCATCACCTCGGTGTTCGGGCCGATGGAGACCAATCCCTTCGCCAACACCTTCGTGATCGCGGCGCTGCCGGTGATCGTGTTCTTCGCCGCGATCGTCTCGATCCTCTATCACCTCGGCATCATGCAAAGGCTGGTGCGCTGGGTGGGGGGCGCGATTGGCTGGATCACCGGGATCAGCAAGGTCGAGGCGCTGGGCGCGGCGGCGAATATCTTCGTGGGCCAGTCGGAAAGCCCGCTGGTGGTGCGCCCCTATCTCGCCGCCTTGAGCCCGTCGGGCCTGTTCACGCTGATGAGCGTCGGGATGGCCGGCGTCGCGGGGACGATCCTGGCAGCCTATGCCAGCTTCATCGGCGAAGAAGCCGTGCCCTTCCTGCTGGCTGCCGCCTTCATGTCCGCGCCGGGCGGGATCCTGATGGCCAAGATCATCATGCCCGATGATCCGCAGCGGCTGCTGAGTGATGACCGCGCGATCGGAACCGCGGCGGTCGCACGGGCGCGGGGCAAGGCCAACGCGCTCACCGAGGCGACCCGCGTGGTCATGTATGACGAGAACGGGCAGGAGGTCGAACTCCCCCAGGCGCGGATCAGCGCGGTCGGCCCGGCTTCGCTGGTTGAGGGCGGCGGAAAGGCCGACGAGGTCAGCGCGGCAGAGACTTTCGAGGAAGGCCAGCGCCCCGCCAACATCATCGAGGCCGCCGCGCAAGGCACCCAGACCGGCGTCAAGCTGGCGGTCGCGGTGGGGGCGATGGTGATGGTGTTCGTCGCGCTGGTGGCGCTGGCGAACGGTATGCTCGCAGGCATCGGCGCAGGGGTGGTGAACATTGCCGCGCAAGCCGACATGCCGCTCGACCCGGCTTTGGCGACATGGCTCGAAAGCGTAAGCTTCCAGAAGCTGCTCGGTTATCTGTTCGCGCCGGTGATGTTCCTGATCGGCATTTCTGATTGGGATCAGGCGCAGATCGCGGGCGGCTTGTTCGGCACCAAGATCGTGCTCAACGAATTCGTCGCCTTCATCGACCTTGGCAAGATGCAGGCGGGCGAGTTGACCGCGCGCAGCCGGGCGATCGTGACCTTTGCCTTGTGCGGTTTCGCCAACTTCTCCTCGATCGCGATCCAGATGGCGGTGACCGGCGGGCTTGCCCCCAACCAGCGCCCGGTGATCGCGCGGCTCGGCCTCAAGGCGCTTGCCGCGGGGAGTCTCGCCAACCTGATGAGCGCGGCGCTCGCCAGCCTGTTCCTGCCGCTCTAGGCTATTGGCAGGCGCGCAGGCCCGGGTGTAAAGGCCGCGCATGATCAATATCGCATCCGTCAGCCTCGCCCAGCCGCTCGAAACCATCGCCGACGAACTCGGCCGCAGCTTCGGCGAATACGGCTTTGCGGTGGTGCGCGATCACGGCATCCCACAGGATCTGATCGAGCGTGCCGAGGCGGTCTCCAAGGCCTTCTTTGCGCTCCCCGACGACGTCAAGCGCGCCTACAAGATCGAAGGCGGCGGCGGTGCGCGCGGCTACACGCCGTTCGGCACCGAGAAGGCCAAGGACGCCGAGGTGTTCGACCTCAAGGAGTTCTGGCACGTCGGCCGCTCCTTGCCCGAAGGCCATCCGCTTGCCGAATTCATGGCCCCCAATGTCTGGCCCGCTGAGGTCGCAGGCTTCCACGAGACGATGAGCGCGCTGTTCGAGGCCTTCGAAACCGCCGGCGGCCGCGTGCTCGAAGCGATCGCGCTGCATCTGGGGCGCCCGCGCGATTTCTTCGCCGATAGCGTCGCGGACGGCAATTCGGTGATGCGCCTGCTCCACTATCCGCCGCTGGGCGAGGGCGCGCCGGAAGGCGCGGT
The DNA here is from genome assembly GCA_027489095.1 of Erythrobacteraceae bacterium. Classification (GTDB taxonomy): domain Bacteria; phylum Pseudomonadota; class Alphaproteobacteria; order Sphingomonadales; family Sphingomonadaceae; genus Erythrobacter. The sequence goes on along the minus strand of JAIYAL010000219.1, from coordinate 16,627 downwards.
GCGCGCAGCGGGGCATGAGGACATCAACACCATCACCCTGCTGCTCGGGGCCGAGGAAGCAGGGCTCCAACTGCTCTCCCGCTCGGGCGAGTGGCTGCCGATCCCGGCGGCCGAGGGCGCGCTGGTGATCAATATCGGCGATATGCTCGACCGCCAGACCAACGGCCGCCTGCGCTCGACCACGCACCGGGTCGTCAATCCGCGCGGGGAGGCGGCGAAGCGGGCGCGTTACTCGATGCCGTTCTTCCTCCACTTCCGGCCCGATTTCCTGATCGAGCCGCTGCCCGAATGCATCGACGAGGGCGCCGCGAATCCCCCTCTGCCGCCGATCACCGCGCATGATTTCCTGATGCAGCGCCTGCGCGAGATCAATCTCGCCTGACGGGGCTTTTCGGCCCCCTTGATTGCCTTGAGGAAAATTCCGCCCGGCGTTGCTGCGATGCAACACATTGGCCCGGAAGGCGCGCAAATGCGGGACTTTTCTTGCGTCAAAAAGCTGTCGCATTAATGAAAGCTTACGCGCGCCCGGGGCATTTCATCAAACTGTCACAGAACAGTCGCTTTGCCGCAAGCGTTCGGGCCTAGCGCAGGCCACGTCATACCAGTTTCCTGTTCTCTCTCCATCCTACCAGGGGCCTCAATCCATGAAGCTTAAGTATCTCCTCGCGGCGAGCGTCGTCAGCCTTGCGGCGACCACCATGATTGCCACGCCGGTCTTTGCTCAGCAGATCGTTACCGATGTCGAAGGCCAAGTGACCGACGAATCCGGTAACCCGCTCGCGGGCGCGACTGTCACCGTGACCAACACCAGCACCAACGCCGTGCGCACCACGACTGCCGACGGCGAAGGCAATTTCCGCGTTGCTGCGCTTCCGCCGGGCGGCCCCTACGAAGTGACCGTCAGCTCGGACGGTTTCGAAGGCCAGACGGTGCAGGACGTCTACACCGCGCTCGGTCGTCCGACGAGCTTCAGCTTCGCGCTGACCGCCACGGCCTCGGGTGCGAGCGATAATGTGATCGTCGTTACCGGTGCGCGCGCTGGCGTCTCCCAGGTTGCGGTCGGCCCGGGCCAGGCCTTCGGCTCGCTCGAGCTCGGCGCCTTCCCGTCGATCACCCGCGACATCCGCGACATCATCCGCATCGACCCGCGCGTCAGCCTCGAGTTCAACGGCACCGAAGGCTTCGACCGCATCTCGTGCCTTGGCGGTAACGACCGCGCCAACACCTTCACGGTTGACGGCATCGTCCAGGCCGACGTGTTCGGCCTCAACGGCACGCCGTTTGCCGCGCGCAACTCGCTCCCGCTGCCGTTCGACGCCGTCGACCAGACCTCGGTCGAATTCGCGCCGTTCGATGTTGAGTATTCCGACTTCACCGGCTGCCTCATCAACGTGGTGACCAAGGGCGGCAGCAACGAGTTTTCGGGCTCGGCCTTCGTCACCTATTTCGACGGCGGGATGCAGAACAACGAAGTCGTTATCGCTGACGGTACGACCCGCGCAGTCAATGCCGGCGAGGAAAAGCGCTGGGGTGCAACCCTGTCGGGCCCGATCATCAAGGATCGCCTGTTCTTCAGCTTCGCTTATGAACAAGTCGACCTGATCGAAGGCGCCGGGGATTCGCCGTTCGGCGCAGGCATCGGTAACCCCGAACTCGGCGTGACGCTGGCAGAGTTCAACCGCTTCCGTGAAGTCGCCAAGCGCGTGTACGGTCAGGAAACCGGCCCGTTCGCCACATCGCTTGCGAACACCAGCCTGCGTTACTTCGGCCGCATCGACGGCCAGATCAACGATGATCACCGCGTGGTTGTGACCTATCAGCGCCTCGATGAAAGCAAGATCGAGGACGACTCCGGCGCCGCCTTCTCGGGCATCAACTCCTTCGAAGATGAAGGCACGATCTCCAACTACTACTCGGCCCAGCTCTACTCGCAGTGGTCGGATTCGGTCTCGACCGAACTGCGCGTGAGCCGTTCGGACGTTGGCGACGTGCAGGGCCCGTTCGGCTTCGACGAAGCGAACGGCGCGAACCCGGTTCCGCGTCTGATCGTTGGCACCAACAACCTGCCTGCGGTCGGCGCGGTCAATCCGGCGATCCCCGGCGGTCGCAACGGCCAGCTGTTCTCGGGCCCGGGCTTCAGCCGCGCGCTCAACCAGCTCGACACGCAAGTCGATCAGGCTCGTTTCATCATGAACATCGATGCGGGCAGCGGTCACAGCATCAAGATCGGCGCTGAATACAACAAGCTGAATGCCTTCAACCTCTTCCTCCAGAACGCCACCGGCACGCTGTATTTTGCCAACCTCAATGACTTCGAGGCCGGCTTGATCGCAGGCGGCACCAACACCGCCATCAACAGCGACCGATTGGTCGGCAACCAGACCATCGGTGCCGAAATCAACGTGCCTGTCGGCTTTGACGTGAACAATTCGGCTGCCGCGTTCTCGCGCACCATCTATTCGTTCTTCGCGCAGGACGATTGGCAGGCGACCGATCAGCTCTCGATCAACGCTGGCGTGCGCGTGCAGCTGTTCGATGGCGGCGCGCCCGATCAGAACAATCTGTTCACCCAGCGCATCGGCTTCTCGAACACGACGGGCTTCTCTTCGCTCGATCCGCAGATCCTGCCGCGCCTTTCGGCCACCTACAATTTCGACAACGAAGGCTTCTTCTCGAACACCAACCTTACGGGCGGCGTCGGGATCTTCTCGGGCGGCGATCCGGTGGTGTTCTTCTCCAACGCGTTCTCGAACGACGGCTTCTCCTTCGGCACTGGCAACACCAGCTCGTGTGCTCCGGGCCAGCTGACGCGTGGGGCGGGCGGCAAGATCAGCGTGCTCAACGCGCAGGGCCAGTTCACCGGCATTCCGCAGTGCGTGCGCAACGCAGGTGAAGCCATCGCGGCTGCGGGCGGCGGCAACGTCCAGACGGTTGACCCCAACCTCGACGTGCCGACCGCGGTGCGCGCCAATATCGGCCTTTCGACCCAGCTCGGGACCGAGAGCGGGTTCTTCAGCAACTGGCGCATGAACCTCGACTACATCTACACCCGCTTCAACGACACCCTGACCGTCGTCGACCTGCTCCAGCAGATCGATCCGTCGCAGGGCGTGAACGGGCGTACGCTTGATGGTCGTCCGATCTACCGTCCGATCGACCCGCTGCGCGCTGGCTGCTCGGCGCGGATCGTCGGCACTGGCGGCAACAATCCGCAGTGGACCGGTTTGACCCCGGCCTGCTTCAACAGCGTCAACTCGACGCTGCAGGAATTCCTGCAGCTCACCAACGGCCCGAGCTTCGAATCGCACACCGCCTCGTTCATCCTGACCAAGCGCTTCCGCCAAGGGATCTTCACCGACGGCGGCAGCGTGAACGTGAACTTCGGTTATGCCTTCACCGATAGCCAGCAGTCGCCGAACGCGCGTGATGCCACGGCCGGCTCGTTCTTCGATGGCACCGCGGCGTTCGATCCGCAGAACCTGGGCGTGTCGCAGTCGGGCTTCGAAACCCGTCATAACTTCACGCTGTCGATGGCCTTCCAGGAAGAATTCATCGAAGACTACAAGACCAGCTTCGGGTTCTTCTTCCGCGCTACGGAAGGTCGCCCGTACAGCCTGGTGTTCGACGATGCGTCGCCGACGTTCCGCGCCAGCCAGTCGGTTGAAGAGAACATCCTGGCCTACATCCCGACCGGCGCCAACGATCCGAGGATTGCCCCGGCGATCTTCAACTCGGCGGGCGTGCGGACGGGCGGTTCGGACCCGGCGGCCGTCGCGGCGTTCCTCGATGCGTTGGAGAACGGCGTTCCGATCGGCAACACCGGTCGCCGCCAGCAGCTCAACTGCGCCTTCACCGCCGGCCAGACGGTGGATCGCAACCAGTGCCGCAACCCCTGGGTGTTCGATCTCGACCTGCGGATCAGCCAGGAACTTCCGTTCCTCGGCAAGCTGACCGGGATCAAGAAGGATCGGATCGAGCTGTTCGCTGACGTCGTCAACGTGCTCAACCTGATCAGCTCCGAAGGCAACGTGGTCCGCACTCTGGGCGGCAACGATGGCCGCGTTGACCTGGTTGACGCCAGCTACGACGCGCAGGGCCGTTACGTGATCACCGGCTTCAGCCCGGCATCGGGCGTCCCCGATACCATCGCGGCGCCTTCGGTGTGGCGCGTCCAGATCGGCGCACGCTACGAATTCTGATCCGTAGCCGTCAGCCACTGACACATGAGCGGCGGGGCCTTCGGGCTCCGCCGTTTGTGTTTGGGGGCCTCGCGGCGCTGTGGGTCAGGGGGGGCCTGAGATTGCGCCGGCGATCGGCGCCGGCCTTTGCGCCTCGTTCAACAGCCGTGTGGCCAGAGCGGCACAGGTCATTGCATCCTGCCCCGCGCCCAGCGCCCGTTCGAGCGCGCCCGCCGCCTCGCCCAGCGCCGCCTGGTCGAACAGCGCCGCAGTACCCGCCAGCTTGTGGAGCAGCCGGGCGAGGGTCACGCGCCGCACGTCTGGTGTGCGGGCCTCCGCCATCTCCCCCGCAGCGGGATCCTCCTCAAGCCAGCCTTCCTCCAGCGCCTTGCGCACCGCGGCGACTGTCTCGCGGCGCCGTGCTTCCCAGCGCGCCACCAGCCGCAGCGAGCGGGCAGGCGCGGCGTCGCTCGCAGCGGTCGGCGCGTCCTCGACAATCCGGGTTGGCAACCAGCGTTGCAGCGCGCGGGCGAGCTGCGCGAAGACGACAGGCTTGGCGAGATGGCCCTGCATCCCCGCCTCGCGCGCCGCAGCGACATCCTCGGGAAAGGCGTTGGCGGTAAGCGCGATGATCGGCATCAGCCCCGGCCCGATCCCTTCCGCCCGGATCGCACGGGTCGCGGCGAGGCCGTCGCAATCGGGCATCTGCACGTCCATCAGCACGAGATCGTAAGGCCGCCCGCGCATGATCGAATCGATCACCATCGCAATCGCCTCGTTCCCGTCATGCGCGAGCGCGACCTCCTGTCCGCAGCGTTCAAGCATCTCGGTGACGAGGATCCGGTTGATGTCGTGATCTTCGACGAGGAGGATGCGCGAAGCGCCGAGCAGCTCGGGTACGAGCTCTGTCGGAGCGACCGGATCGCCCAGCAACGCATCGTCCAGCGCCGAACCGGGCTCGGGTTCAGGGCGGGGCGGTGCCAGCGTTGAAGGCAGCACCAGAGTGAAGCGGGAGCCCTCGCCAGGCTGGCTTTCAACCTCGATCCGTCCGCCGAGCAGCCCCGCCAGCTGGCGGCTGATCGACAGGCCGAGCCCGGTGCCGCCATAACGCCGCGCCGTGGAGCTTTCGCCCTGGGTGAAGGGAAGGAAGATCGTTTCAAGCTGGAGCGGGCTGATCCCGATGCCGCTATCGGTAACCGTCACGCGCACCTCGTTCCGGGTGACGCAGTAAGCGATGCGAATGCCCCCCCGCTCGGTGAACTTCACCGCGTTGCCGATCAGGTTGAGCAGGATCTGCCGCAGCCGTAGCCCGTCGGTCAGCAGCCAGGGCGGCCCGTCTGCGTCCGCGTCCGTGCCGCCGTCCCGCGTGATTTCGAGGGTGAGACCCTTGCGGGCCGCCGCCGGGCGGTGCAGGCCCGCGCATTCGGCAAGGCAGCCGGTGAGGTCCACCGGCGCGCGGTCAATCGCGAACTGCCCGCTCTCGATCTTGGACAGGTCGAGCACGTCATTGAGCAGCATCATCATCGAGCGCCCCGACTGGACGATCAGCTCGGCAAAGCGCCGCTGGTCGGCGGCAAGCTCGCCCTGGAGCATCAGCTCGGCAAAACCCAGCACGCCGTTCATGGGCGTGCGGATCTCGTGGCTCATATTGGCGAGGAATTCCGATTTGGCGCGGGTCGCGTTCTCGGCATGGCGGCGAGCCCTTGTCAGCAGCAGTTCGAGTTCGACCCGTTCGGTCACGTCGCGCGCGGCCACCACAACGCCCTCCCGCGCACCGGTCTCGGGGTTGGCGACCACCGCACAATCGGCCTCGAGGAACACCGGTCCGCCATCCGGCCCATCGGTGAGGCGGCGGTAGGTCACGCGCTCGCGCTCGCTCGTGCCATCGAGCAGCCGGGCAAGCGCCTCCGAGGCGCGGCCCTGCGCGTCGGGATGGAGCTGGGCGGTGGCGTGGCGGCCAAGGAAGGTTTCGGGTTCCGATCCCAGCACCTCGCGCACCGAAGGGGAGGCATAGGTGCAGAACCCGAGGAGGTCGAAGCGCAGGATGGCGTCGGAGATGTTTTCGGCGAGGAGGTCGACTTCGCGCTTGCCGACTGCGAGCCGGGCCAGCATCCGGTCACGCCCGGCGAGGATCGCGGCGACCGGTAGACCGGTGAGGAAGTTGGCGGCGATGAAGGCTTGGAGCAGGTGGAGCTGCGCGATGCCCCCGCCGCTCGCCGCAGCGATCGGCCCGTGACCCGCGAAGGTCATCGCCGCAGCGACCAACGCGACCGCCGCAACGTTGAGCGCGCTCCCGAGACTCCCCAACCGGAAGGCGTGGAGCAGCGTGATCGGCTGGATCAGGAACAGCAGCGGATAATGGCCTTGTTTGAACACCAGGAAGGCGCAGACCATGCCGCCGCCGAGCAGCGCGATGCGCTCGGCCGGCGCGGCAGGAGCGAGCGGCAAGGCGCCGCGCCAGCGATCGACCAGCAGCAGCACGGTCGGCACGATCAGCACCATCGCCATACTGTCGGTCAGGAACCACGCCACCACCCCGGCACGCACTTCGCCAAGGCTCACCCCCGCCACCGGCGCGATCAAGAGCGCAGAGACGAGCGGGCCGACCAGCCCCCCGGCCCAAACGAAGCGGGCAAGGTCGGCAAGCCGGGTCATGTCGGTATGGTTGCGGCCCGGGGCGCGGGTCAGCGCCAGCACGACAATGATCTCGGCCACGTGCGCGAAGGCCTGGAGCAGCGCAACCGGATCGGGCAGCTGAAGCACCGCGTTGGCAGCGAGGCTGGAGCCAAAGCAGGCAAGCAGGAAGGGCAGCTCATTGCCGAGCCGTGCGCGCAGCAGCAGGGCGACCGCGCAGGCGTTGGGAAGCCACACCGGCCCGGCCTGCCCGCTTGCATCGACGAGCCACAGGCTGAGGCAGGCCAGCACCCCGTAGCCCGCTCCGCCGATCAGCGCGGCAAGCAGGCTCGCTCCGTCGAGCGGCCCGGCGGCGATCCGCGCTGCGCCCGCGATTCGCGCGATCAGAGGCAGCTGGGGCAGCGGCGGCTGGGGCTGCGGTGAGCGGGACTGCGGTGGGCGGGGCAGGGGCGGCTGGGGCAGCGGCGTGTCAGGCTCGCCCGAGCCGCTCGGCGCAGCGTCACCCGGCCCGCCCCCAAGCCCGCTCGCCGCATCCCCCGAAGGCCCGCGCGCGCGCGAGTCGGTTCCCAGCGCAGGCACGCCTTCGACCACCACGTCCGGGGAGGAGAGGTCCGCTTCGGCACCGCCGCGGTCTTCCGCGCCGTGCCGGTCATGATCCAGTGCGCGCTCGATCGGGGCGCTCCATCGCCAATTGCCGCACCTCTGTTATAGTCGCGCCACACCGATTGCGGGCACAAGTGCATCCGTTTCGGAGCAAATGCGCAAGGAGCAAGCTTGTGGCGATGGCTGGGAAGGAAGGCTACGGCGCCCGCCCGCGGCGGCTGAGCTGGCCGCTGGTGGTCGGTATTGTCCTTGCCCATATCGCCGCGCTCTACGGACTCGCCCGCGCGCTGGCGCCTGATGTCACCGCTGCAGCCATGCAGCAGGTCGTCTCCGCCTTCAGCATCACAGTTCCGCCCGAGCCGGCGCTGCCGCCGCCGGAGAACCCCTCTGAACCCGATGCGGGCGCGGCTGGTGATCCGGGGCGCGATGCTATTCCCAAGCCGGTCATCAACCCTGCGCCGCAGGTGCGGGTGAAGCGCGATCCGCCTGCGCCCCGCGCCGCCTCGACCGGCATCGCCAGCCTCTCGGGCGCGGCGGCGGCGGGCGAGGGGACGGGGGCAGCCGGGAGCGGAAACGGCACCGGCAGCGGCAATGCCGGCAACGGGCGCGGGGATGGGGCGGCGCGCAAGCCCGTGCTCGTTTCGGGCGCGATCGACAATGCGCGCGACTATCCCGTCCCCGCCGGCGGCCGCGCGGCGCGGCGCGGCACGCAGGTGATCGTGCGCGTTACCGTGGGCACCGATGGCCGAGCACGCGACTGCTCCGTCGTCCGCGCCAGCCCCGATCCCGAGGCCGACCGCATCACCTGTCAGCTCGTCGAAACCCGGCTCCGCTTCCGCCCCGCGTTGGACGCCGGGGGCGACCCGGTGCCTGCGCCCTTCTATTGGCGCCAGCAGTGGTTCTGACCGAGCGGTGCGTGCAACTTCGATCTGGCATCGCCGCTTCCCCCTGATATAGCGCGGCATGAGGGAAGGGGATCAGGCAGAGTGACGGCAATTCATCCGGTCATCTTGTGTGGCGGCAGCGGGACGCGGCTGTGGCCGGTGAGCCGTCAGGCGCTGCCCAAGCCGTTCCTGCCGCTGCTGGGCGAGGAGACGCTGTTCGAGCAGGCACTGGCGCGCGTTGCGGACGGGGCGTATTTCGCTCCGCCGATGGTGGTATCGGGCGCGGCCCATGCCGAGCTCGTCACCGCGCAACTGGGAGAGCGGCCCGGCGCGCGCCTCGTCATCGAGCCTGCGGCGAAGAACACCGCCCCGGCGATCGCGCTCGCGGCTGCGCTGCTGCCACAAGATGCGGTGATGCTGGTTTGCCCGAGCGACCACCACGTCGCTGACCGCGCCGCCTTCCGCGCTTCCGCGCTCGCCGCTGCGGCGCTGGCGCGCGAGGATTACCTTGTCTCCTTCGGCATCGCCGCCGACCGCCCCGAGACCGGCTACGGCTACCTGCGCCGGGGCGAGCCGCTCGCTGGGGGCTATGCGATCCGGCAATTCGTCGAAAAGCCCGACCGGCCGCGCGCCGAGGCCTATCTTGCCAGCGGCGAATACAGCTGGAACGGCGGGATCTTCGCCTTCCGCGCCGGGCACCTGCTCGCCGAACTCGCCGCGCACCGCCCCGAGATGGCACGGCTCGTGGCCGAGGCCGTGGCGGGCGGACACAGCGAGGGCGCGCGCTTCCACCCTGCGGCCGAGCCCTTCGCCGCCATCGCCGGGGAATCGATTGATTACGCCGTGATGGAAAACACCGCCCGCGCGGCGATGGTCCCTGCCGACATGGGCTGGTCCGATATCGGCAACTGGGCCGCGCTCGCCGATGCGCTTGCGGGCGAGGCGGATGCGGGCGGCAATGTCGCGCGCGGGGCTGTTGACATTGCCGGGTGTTCCGACGTGCTTGCCTTCACCGATGGTCCGCGCATCTCCGCCGTCGGGCTCGAAGGGGTGTGCATCATCGTCTCGGGGGGCGAGGTGCTGGTCACCACCCGCGAGGGCGCACAGCTCGTGGGCAAGCTCCCCGGAGCCTCTGTTCCGTGACCGCCGGTTCGCTGCGGGTGCGCCAGCTGCCGACGCGCATGGTCGAAAAGGTTTGGGGCCGCGACACGCTGCCTGCGCCCTTCGCCGCGCCGCCGGGCGCGCGGATCGGCGAGATCTGGTTCGAGCCGCCGCCCGAGGTGCCGCAAGTGCTCGTCAAATACCTGTTCACCTCGGAAAAGCTCTCGGTGCAGGTTCACCCCTCCGATGCGACCGCGCTTCCCGGCGAAGCGGGCAAGGAGGAATGCTGGCTGGTGCTCGATGCGGATCCGGACGCGCGGCTGGCGATCGGTTTCGAGCGCGCGGTGACCACCGCCGAGGTTGAGGCTGCGGCCATGGACGGCACGATCGAAAGCCTGCTGACGTGGCATCCGGCGCGCGCGGGCGACCTTTTCTACCTCCCCGCCGGCACGGTTCATGCGATCGGCCCCGGCCTGACGCTGGTCGAGGTGCAGCAGACCAGCGACACCACCTTCCGCCTCTACGATTACGGCCGCCCGCGCGAGCTGCATCTGACCCGCGGGTTGGAAGTGGCCGAGGGCATTCCCTACGCCGCCCGTCACCGCCGCTCCATCGCGGCCGGGCCGGTGCTGGTCGATGGCCCGCATTTCCGGCTCGACCGGATCGAAGGCGCGCCCGATGCGGGCACCCTTGCCGCCTACCCGGGCGCGCTGCTGGCGCTGCCGCTGGCGGGCGAGGTCGCGGCGAAGGACGGCTCGGCGCGGGCGCAGGCGGGGGAGTGTCTGGTGGCTGGCGCGCTGGCGAGCTTGGATTTCAGCCGCGCCGAAGTGACCTTGCTGACCTGCGGGGTGTGAGCCGCCCGTCAGCCAGTGTTTCACGTGAAACACCGCAGCCGGGGCCCCTCTGGCAGGGGTCTAACTGGGGTCTAGGAGGGGTCTAGCAGGGGTCAGGCAGGAGTCTGGAGCGGGCTTTCACGCCTCCACCAGCAGCCGCTCGATCTCGGTCATGCCATAAGGCTTGCGCAGCACCGCTTGCGCGCCGAGCCGCTCGAAGCTGCCCGCCGCTTCCGAATAGCCCGTCGCCAGCACGAAGCGTATGCCAGCCCGGCGCAGCGCCTCGGCAATTGGCTCGGAGGATTCGCCGCCGAGGTTGAAATCGATGATCGCGAAGTCGGGCGGGGTGTCCGCGATCGCCGCGAGCGCACCCTCGACCGAGCTTTCAAGCTGGACGTCGCAGACCCCGAGCCGCCGCAGGTTCTCTTCAGTGTCGAGCGCGATGATGATGCTGTCCTCAACCACCAGCACCCGCCCCGGTTGGGGCACAGCACCCCGGCGGGCCTCTTCGGCCGGACTGGGCGCGGGCGGCGGCTCGCGGCGCGCGCCCGCTTCAGGGGCGGCGAGATAGCGTGCGGGGACAAGGAAATCGGCCTCGAGCCCGGCAAGCTTGTAGCGCACGTCGGCTTCGCCGTTGAGATCGTGCGGGATCGAGCGGGTGATGATCGTCGATCCGAAGCCGTGGCGCGTGGGCGCGGTGACCGGCGGCCCGCCCGCCTCGCGCCAGGCCAGCGCGAGATCGCCGAAGGCGGTGCGTGCGAGGCTCACCTCAACCTTGCCGGCGCGCGCCGAAAGGCTGCCGTACTTGGCGGAGTTGGTGGCGAGTTCGTGCACCACCAGGGCAAGGATGGTGTAGGCTTCGGGCGTGACCGGCACGTCCTCGCCGATCAACCGGAAGCGCGCCCGATCGCCGCCGCCATAGGGCGCAAGCTCGGCCTCGATCAGCCGCGCGAGGCTTGCCGGGCCCCAGTTCTTGGCGGTGATGTTGTCATGCGCGGTTGCCAGCGCGGCAATGCGCCCGCCGATGATCGCGGCGAATCCGGGAACCGAGAGCGCCTCGGCCTGCGACTGCGCGACCAGCGCGCGGATCAGCCCGAGGATGTTGCGCACCCGGTGGTTCAATTCAGCGATCAGCAGGTCCTGCTGCTCGGCGGCGCGCGCGCGTTCGCGGGTGAGATCCTCGCTCATGCGCAGGATCACCTCGATCAGCGTGCGCCGCAAGCGCGCGGCGATCTCGCATTCCTCAGGCGACCATTCGGCGCTGTGGCCGCGCACGGTTTCATGCCAGGCGGCAAAGCTGGCGCGCGGCTGGAGCAGTTCGCCGGGCGCGGCGGCGGTCTTGGCCGGATCGCCCGCCCATGTGACGGTGCGTGTCTGCGGGCGGCGCCACAGCACCAGCGAATCCCGCGTGCCGCGTGACAAGGGCAGCACCAGCGCGCCCGCTGCCCGTTCCGCGAAAGCGTCGGCCTCTACGATCTGGTCCGCAAGCCGCGTGGACGAATGGGTTGCGCCGCCCATCGTGCTGGCGAGCAGCGGGGCGATGGCGCGGAACTGGGCATCATCGGGCGCCTCCCCGCTGGCGCGGTATTCGCCATCGGCGAACAGCGAAATGCCGTCATGCTGGATGGTGCCGCGCAGCAGCTCCTCGATCATCGGCAGGCTGTCTGCAAGGGCGACGCCCCCTGCCATGCGCAGCAACAATCGGTCGTTCAATTGCCGCGCCCGTTCCCGCAGCGCTTCCGCCTGCGCCACGAGGATGCGGTCGAGCATCAGCGAGAAGGTCTGGCTCAAAAGCTCGGCCACGGTGCGCAGCGAGTAGGGCGGGAGCCGCGCCTCGCGGTGGTGGCAGGAGATCATCCCCCACAACCGGTCATGCCGCACGATGGCAATGGCGAGCGAGGCGCCCACGCCCATGTTGCGCATATAGGCCAGGTGCATCTTGGAATGCGCGCGCAGCATCGACATCGACAGGTCGAGCGGAACGTCCTTGGGGCCCCCTTCCGGGAGGATCGGCACCGCCTGCGCGTTCATGTCGGCGATGATGCGGAAGCGGTTGCGGCGGAACAGTTCACGGGCCTGCTGCGGGATGTCTGCGGCAGGGTAGCGCAGGCCCTTGAAGGGTTCGAGCTCCTCGTGGCGGTCTTCGGCGATCACCTCCCCGCTTTCGTCGGGCTGGAAGCGGTAGATCATCACCCGGTCATAGCCGGTCATCTGCCGCACCAGCCGCGCGGCGGTGTCGCACAGGGTGCCCACGGTGCTGGCCTGTTCAAGCTTGGCGATGACGGGGACGATCATGCTGACATGATCGGCAAAATCATTGCGGGCGTGGGGCTCGATCTCGATGACAGCAAGCCCGCCACTGTTGTGCACGGCGCAGTCGAACGGGCGGTTTTGTCCCGTTAAATCAAGCCCAAAGCGGCGCTCTATCGCATCGGGACCGGCCGCGGCGGCAAGCGCCTTAGTCAGGCTGGCGAGCGCTGCCGGGGCGATGATCGCGGCCAGCGGCGTACCGGTTTCGGGCAGGGCCGGAAGGCCGAGGAAATCGGCGACATTGGCCGAAACGTGGGCGATGTTCCCTTGCGGGTCAGCCGTGATCAGCGCCCCGAAACTCTGCACGGCGGCGATGTGGTGGATCGCCTCGCGATCGCACTCGGTGAGTGTGTGATCGCGCTGTGGGAGGTTCACGTGGCCGGACTTTCGGCGTCCTTGTCTGAACGCTCCGGTTGTTCAAAAAATTCTGACGTTTCAGATAGCTGCAGGCGATCGGCGACAGCAAGGAAGTGGCTGAAAACCGCTTCGGCCGCGCGGGTCGCCCCGGCGGCTTCGGCGGGGGTGGCGGGCTGTTCGATCCGGGCGCGCAAGCATTGCCAGAAGGCCATCATCGCATCGTCGCCGAGGAAGGCGGTGGGCCATGCCCCGCCGCCGATGCGCGCCACCTGTTTGGCAATCGCCTTGTTGCCGAGCGCCGATCCCGCCAGCACCCAGGCTGCCCCCAACGCACCGTGTTTCACGTGAAACACGCCCACCAGAAGGGGGCTGGTGAGGGTCTGGAGGGGGTCAAAGGGGGGGCTGGACGGGGGCAAGCCCGCCCCGAGCACCGCCAAATCGCGCTCCAGCAAAGGGGTCTGCAGCGGGGGGACAAGGTCAGCCGGGGCGTGGGCCGTCAGCCACGCTTCAAGCGGCGCGCGCGCGGCGTGCTGGAGCGCGAGGAAGCGGGCGTAATCGGCGCGGGTCTGCCAGCCGCTGGCTGCCTGCATCGCGTGATCGAGCAGTTCGTGCGCGGCCATCGTTGCGGCCCGCAGGTGCCCGCGAAGGCTGTCCTGCGGCCTGGCCTTGTCCATGATTGCGTGTGCGACTGGTGCCATCTGACCCGTCCTTCCTGCCCTGACCGGCTTCTTAGCCGATCCGCCCCACGATCCAGAGTGTAAGGCAAGTTAGGCAAAAAAATGTGTCCAACCCATATGACACAGAGTCGCTCTCAAGGCAATCTGCGCGTGGGCTGGGCGGGGCCGGTGCGGGGCCAGTGTGGGGCCGGTGCGGGGCCGGTGCGGGGCCGGTGCGGGGCCGGTGCGGGGGCGGGTGAGCCCTTGCGCGGCGGCCTGCGCCTAAGGAGCGAGCAGCCGCCCGGCTTCCTTCTTCACTGCCGCCTCCAGCGGCCCCTTCATCACGCTAAGCAGCAGCGGCAGGTCCATTTCGATGACGACCTCATGGTCGCGGATCTCGACCCCGCCGGGGATCGCCTGGCCCATCACCTCGGTGCTGATGCTCATCCGGTCCTCGTTCGGCCAAGCGGTGCTGACCCGCGCGAGGCCTGCCGGAAAGAAGTTCCCGATCTCGCCTGCGTGCTTGTGCATCCGGCGGCGCACTTCTTCCTTGGTGAGGGTGTGGGGCAAGGTGACGCGCATTTCCGTTACCGCTCCTGCTTCGTGGGGATCGCCGAAAAGTCGGGCAGGGGCACGCCGGTATCGGGCCCCTTTTGATCTATCAGGACATCCTCCAAAGCTTCCGCGCCGCCGTAGCGATATTCAAGATAGCGGCTCTTGATCGCGAGATCGTCAAGCGCGCCTTCGGCCAGCCGCCGGGTCACCCGGTCAACCTCGCCCGAAAGCTTGGTGAGACTTTCGACGAGGCGCGCGTCAGCGGTCTTGCCGGCATATTCTTCGGAACGCAGGTTTGCGGGGATCTTGCGGTAATTGTCGATCGTCTCGGGGATGTATTCGCCGACAAGCTCGCGCACTTCGGCCATCGCGGGTTCGTCATCGCCCAGACCCTTGAGCTGGAGCCCCAGCGCATCCAATTGCACGCCAAGCTGGTCGACGATCACCTGCGCGGGCGGGGGGAGCGCGGGGCGCTGGGCCTCAAGCCATAGCTCGGTGCGGGCGACCATCTGCTTGGGATTGCCCTGCTTCAGTTCGGCGCGCTTGGGCACCTTCACCTTGGGGAACACCCCGAAGACGCCGACGGCAACAACCGTGGCGACCAGCATCGCCATGAAGCCCCAGAACAGGAGCGGGCCGATCACCGCGCTGAAGATCCCCGCGCCGATCCAGATCGCCACCACCGCCAGCGCGATGTTGCGCACCCGCTTGAGCAGGCTCTTGGCCTTGAGCTCCGCCGAACCCTTGCCGATGCTCCCGCGCCCCAATCCTTGGCCCGGGCGGTGGGTGCCGCCATCGCGCTGGGTCACCAAGGATCGCTTGGCGCTGCGCATTTGCTGTTCGGGCGTTTCGTAGACCATCAGGCTCCCGATCAGCTATCCAGCGCGAGCAGCGACGGCGTCTGCGAAGCGACCTTCGCCTGCGCCTGCGCCTGCCCTTCGGCGCGGGCGATGTAGCCCTTCGACCGTTCGACCTCGCTGGTCAGCACGTTGACGGTCTGCTTCATCGAATCCAGCGCGCGCAGCTTGAAGGCGTCAACCTCGTCCATCGTGTCGTAGATGTTCTGGAAGGCGCGTTGCAGCGTTTCGATCGGGATCGTGCTCGACGCGGCCTGTTCGTGGATCTGCGCGGTCTGTTCGCGCAGCAGCGTGCTGGTCGAATCGATGATATCGGCGGTGGTCTTGTTCAAGGCCGTGATCTGGCCGAGCACGAGGCGCTGGTTGGTCATCGCCTGCGCCACAGTCACCGCAGTGCGCAGCGCGCCCACGGTGGTCGTCGAAGCGCGGTCGACACCCTTCACGAGCTCGACATTGTTCTTCTTGACCAGATCGAGCGCGAGATAGCCCTGCACGCTCACCGCCATCTGGGTGAGCAGATCCTGCGTGCGCTGGCGGACATAGAACAGCGCGCTCTCGCGCAAGGCCTTGGCCTTGGCCGGATCGGAGCTGTCGAGTTCCAGCGCCTTGGCTTCGAGCCGTTCGTCCAGCGTCTTGGCGATGTGGATCATCTGCTCCAGCTCACCCATCGCGGCCCAAAGCTTCTGGCGCTCGGTATCGATCGCGGCGTTATCGAGGTGCAGCTCCTTCTTGCCGCTTTCCAGCCGGGTGAGGATCGAAGAAATATGCCCCTGCGCCGAAGTGTAGCTGTCAAAGTAGTTCTTCAGCTTGTTGCCGAAGGGGATGATCCCGAGGATCTTGCGCGGGCCCGAAAGCTTGCCCTGCTTGCCGGGATCGAGATCCTCGACCGTGCGGCGCAGTTCAGCCAAGTCCTTGCCGACCGTCCCGTCCCCATCCATCGCGCGCACCGGGCGATCGAGGAAGCGGTTCGACATCGCGGCGGCCGAGCGGATCTGTTCCTGCCCCATGCGGGTGATCTGATCGACCTTCTCGCCAAAGGCGGGCGAATTGGCATCGGCGATGACCAACTCATTGACGAAGGCATCGACCTTGCTGTCGAGCTTGGACTTCTGCTCGGTCGTGACCGGCACCAGCCCTGCGGCCTGCTCAGGCGCGACCTGCGGCACCGGATCGGGCGCGGTGAGCGTGAAGGGGGTCGCGGTGGTGGTCTGCGTTTCGGTGCTCATACCTGCTCTCGTGCTCCCTTGTGCCCGCCGCGCCTGATGATGCGCGCACGTGCTCCCCGCTGTATTAGTGATCTAAGACACGCCTTTCAAGCGTGCGGGTGCATGGTAAGGCGGATGGGGGTGGGCGTCTATCGTTGGTGTGGGGCGTGGGGAGCGCCATACAACCCCGTCTTCCCAGCGGAAGCTGGGACCTAGGGCGGCACGCTCCGCGCTTGATTGCCCTAGGCCCCAGCTGTCGCTGGGGTGACGAGGGGGCGCGAAAAACCTCCACGTCGCCCCGGACTTGATCCGGGGCTTGGCTTTTCTTGATCCGCGAGTGAACTGAAAGAAGCCCAGCCCCGTGTCGAGCACGGGGCGACGGGAAATAGCTTACGCCGCCAGGTCGATCGGAACGATCTCGCCCGCCAGATACAGCTTCTTCGCCTTGGCGCGG
>JAIYAL010000003.1 GCA_027489095.1 Erythrobacteraceae bacterium | reverse complement strand
GTCGGCGGGTCGATCGGCTGGGCGGCGATCGGTTCGCTGACGGAGGGATCGCAGATGGTGTTGGCGACGGTCGCCTTTTCGAGGCCGGCGAGCGCGATGATGTCACCCGCGCGGGCGATTTCGACCGGCACGCGTTCCAGCCCGTCAAAGCTCATCAGCTTGGTGGCGCGGCCGGTTTCGATCACCTTGCCATCCATGTCGATGGCGTGGATCGGATCATTGACCCGGATCGTGCCCGACTGGACGCGGCCGGTGATGACGCGGCCCATGAAGTTGTCGCGATCCAGCAGGGTGGCAAGGAAGCTGAACTTGGCATCGGGATCGAGGCCCGGGGCGCGCACATGCTCGATGATCTTTTCGAACAAGGGGGCAAGGCTGCCTTCGCGGCGGTCCTGGTCCTCGCTCGCATAACCATCACGGCCCGAGGCGTAGAGCACCGGGAATTCGAGCTGGTCATCTGCCGCATCGAGGCTGACGAACAGGTCGAACACCTCGTCCAGCACTTCCTGCGGGCGGCCATCGGGACGGTCGATCTTGTTGACGACGACGATCGGACGCAGGCCCAGCGCGAGCGCCTTGCCGGTCACGAACTTGGTCTGCGGCATCGCGCCTTCGGCGCTGTCGACCAGCAGGATCACGCCATCGACCATCGACAGGATGCGCTCCACCTCGGCGCCGAAGTCGGCGTGGCCGGGGGTGTCGACGATGTTGATGCGGGTGGTGTCGCCATTTTCCGAGTGCCACTCAACGCTGGTGCACTTGGCGAGGATGGTGATCCCGCGTTCCTTTTCGAGATCGCCCGAATCCATCGCGCGTTCTTCGACGCGCTGGTTTTCGCGGAAGGTGCCCGATTGGCGGAACAGCTGGTCGACCAGCGTGGTCTTGCCGTGGTCAACGTGGGCGATGATCGCGATATTTCTGAGGGCGGACGACATAGAGGGAGGCACTTCCGGTGAAAGGCCGGATGCGCGGGGTGCATCCGGGGAGAAAACGGGAGGCAGAGCGGCGGGCGCGCTGCATCAGGCAGGGTTATTGGGCAGTCCAACCATCCGACGCTACGGCCCACTGCATTTTTGGGCCGCGCGCGCGGATGTGCTGCGTTGCAACATCGCGGCGGCGCCTAGCAGGGGCGGTCGCGCGGGGCAAGCGCCGAGGGCTCATGGGGGCCTGCCAGCCTCCCTCGTAAGGTGTGACTCTTGCGCAACATTATCCCGGATTGCCCATGAAAAGCGCGGGTCGGCGGCTTGTCGGCGCGGCGCGGCTGGCTTAATACGGCCCAACACGATCACGGGAGAGAGCGCGCTGACAAGGTGCGTGTCCGAAGCGGGCGCCGTGATCGGGGGGATTTTTGGAGAGGAGCTTCCATGCAATCGACTTTCACCGGCGTCGCCGGCACGTACCGATTCACTCTGCTTGCAGGTGCGGCCACCTTTGCTCTGGCGATGCCGGGCGCTGCCTTCGCGCAGGACGTGCAGGACGATGAGGCCCCCGAGGCCAGCAACGTCATCATCGTCACCGCCTCGAAGCGCGAGCAGACCCTGCAGGAAACCCCGATTTCGGTGTCGGTGACCAGCGGCGAGACGCTTGAGCGTGCGCAGATCCGCGACGTGCTCGACCTGCAGACCGTGGTGCCTTCGCTGCGTGTCAGCCAGCTCCAGACCTCCTCGGCCACCACCTTCATCATCCGCGGCTTCGGCAACGGCGATAACAACTTCGGCATCGAACCTTCGGTCGGTGTGTTCATCGACGGCGTGTTCCGTTCGCGCTCGGCCTCGGCCCTGTCCGATCTCAACATGATCAACCGCGTCGAAGTGCTCAGCGGCCCGCAATCGACGCTGTTCGGCAAGAACGCGTCCGCAGGCGTCATCTCGATCATCACCAAGGAGCCGCAATACGAATTCGGCGGCCAGGTCGAAGCAAGCTACGGCAATTTCAACACGCTCAACCTGCGCGGCGAAGTGACCGGGCCGATTGCCGAGAACATCGCCTTCTCGATCGACGGCACCTATCAGCGGCGCGACGGTTTCGGCCGGATTGTCAACCTCGACAATGCCGACATAAATGACCGCAACCGCTGGTCGGCACGCGGCAGCCTGCTGATCGAGCCGACGACGGACATCAAGATCCGCCTGATCGCGGACTACACCAAGATCGACGAAGTCTGCTGCGAAACCGGCAACCTCGTGGTCGGCGGGATCACCCAGCTCGCCATCGGCGGTGTGGGTGGCCAGTTCCCCACCAGCTTGTTCGCCCACGACAACTTCCTGAACGTCGTTCCCAACAACAGGAACAAGAACTACGGCTTCTCGGGCCAGGTTGACTGGAACCTCAGCAGCAACCTTTCGCTGACCTCGATCACCGCCTATCGCGAGCTGCGTAACGGCTTCTCGCAGGACGTCGACTTCACCAGCGCCGACATCACCGTCGAAACCCGCGATCAAGGCATCAATACCTTCACGCAGGAACTGCGCCTTGCCTCGGACTTCGACGGCCCGATCAACTTCCTGCTCGGCGGCTACTACTTCGACGAGTCGATCACCGAGGACAACTCGCTGTCCCTGGGCCGTGACTTCCGCAACTTCGCTGCGATTCAGGCCGCGCCTGCCAGCCTGCTGCCGGCCAACCCGACTGCTGCTCAGCGGATCGCGGTCGGCAATGCCGTGCTGCGCAACGCCGAGGCCGGTCTTGGCCTGCCGCTTGGCTCGATCCTCGGCAACACCGCAACGGGTCTGGCCCAGAGCCGCTTCGCCCTCGACAACACGTCGTGGTCGATCTTCGGCACGGTCGACTTCAAGCCGACTGACAGGCTGACCCTGACCGCCGGGTTCAACTACACCGACGACAAGAAGAACTTCGAGATCGACCACCGGGGCCTTGATCCGCTGGCCAACATCAATCTGGTCGACGCCTTCATTGCCGGCGCGACCAGTGGCACTGTGCGCACCCGCGCCCAGTTCCAGGCGCTTCCGGCTGCCAATCAGGCTGCGCTGCTTGCGGCTGCACAAAACCCTGCTGTGAACCCGCTGCTTGGTCTGCGTGCGCTGCAGTTCCAGACCTCGGCCCCGGTCGTTCCCAACGCGGTCGAGCCCGGCCGGACCGCCGATAACAAGCTCACCTACCTGCTGCGCGCCGCCTACGAGGTCACGAACGAGATCAACGTCTACGTGAGCTACGCGACCGGCTTCAAGGCGAGCTCGGTCAACCTTTCGCGCGACAGCCGCCCGCTGTCGAGCGACTACATCCCGGGCCCGCTCGGTTCCACCTTCGCCGCACCGGCCTCGCCGATCATCAACGCGGGTCTGGCCACGCCCAACCTCACGACCGGCTCGCGCTTCGCGGGTCCGGAAAACGCGAAGGTCTGGGAAGTTGGCATGAAGGCGAATTGGGACGGCTTCGGCTTCAACCTCGCGCTGTTCGACCAGTCGATCAGGGGCTTCCAGAGCTTCCTGTTCACCGGTCTGGGCTTCGGCCTCGCCAACGCCGGCGAGCAGTCGGTCAGGGGCTTCGAGTTCGATGCCCGGGTCCAGCCGGTCGATGCGCTGGAGTTCACCTTCGCGGCGACCTACCTCGATCCGCTGTATGACGACTTCACCGGCGGCCCGCTCGGCGACCTTTCGGGCAGGCGTCCGGCCGGTATTCCGGAATGGAACCTGCGCACCTCGGCGACCCACACGCAGGAATTCGGTGACAGTGCCACGTTGATCACCCGGGTCGATTACAGCCACTCGAGCAAGGTCCAGATTCTCGACGGGATCGCCGGCTTCAATGCAGCCCTGTTCAACCGCGAGGTCAACCTCGTGAACGCGTCGACCACCCTTGCTCTGAGCAACGGACTGGAAGTCGGCCTGTTCGCGCGCAACCTGCTCAACGCCGAATATCCGCTGACGATCTTCCCGGGCGTCGCCCAGGCAGGAACCGTTACTGGCTATCCGAGCCCGCCGCGCACCTGGGGCGGTCTCGTTCGCTTCAAGTTCTAAGCGGCACGCCGCTGAGATCAGGAAAGGCCTCGCACCCATGGTGCGGGGCCTTTTCCTTTGCCGGTGAGCCTGCGGCTTTTCCAATTGCTTCAAGTGACTGCCCATTGCATCTTGGGAGCGCGGCACAGGGATGGCCGCCAACAGGGGGATCAGCGATGGACATCGGCCACGTGTTTTCGTCGAGTTTTGCGATGTTCCGGCAGCGTTTCTGGCTGCTGGTGGGGATGTGGGCGGTGTTCTTTGCGATCCAGATCGCGGGTTTCTTCGCGCTTGGCATCGGCGCGCTGGTGATGGGGGCCGGCGCGATGGCGAGCGGGGCTGCGGGGATCGAGGACCCGGCCGCCATCGCCGGGCTGGGGATCGGCATGATCGTTTTCCTGGCGCTGTTCTACGCGGCCTATCTGGTCATCATCCTTGCCCAGCAGGCCGCGCTGGTGACGCTCGCCTCCCCGCTTGAGGAGCCCGCCTTCGGCGCGGCGCTGTCCCGCGGTTTCAAGAGCGCGCTGCCGTTCTTCGGGATCGCGGTGATCCTGATGCTGGGCTATTTCGTCGTTTTTGGAGGGATCGGCGCGATGGTGGGCGCAGCTTCGGGCGGCAACACGGTGGTGCAGACGGTTGTCGGCCTCGCCTTCCTGCCGGTGCTGACCTACTTCGCCTGCCGCTTTGCGGTGCTGGTGCCGGTGGTCGCGGTTGATCGGGTGTTCAATCCCATCGCGGCGATCCGGCGCAGCTGGGCGGTGACGCGCGGCAAGGTGCTGTCGATCCTGCTGGCGTTCGTCGGCTTCCTGCTGATTTCGCTGGTGGTCTTAGGTGCGCCGGTCGCGGTGCTGGTCACCACGGTCAATCTGGGCGATCCCAATTCGGCCGGCGCGGCAGGCGTCGTCCTGATCGCCTTCCTCGCCTTCTTCCCGCTGTTCATCGTCTACTCGGTCTACGCCGCCGCCTTTGCCGCAGCGATGCACAACGAGGTCACCGGCGGCGGGGCGGAATCGCTCGAGGAAGTGTTCGCCTGAGCTAAAGCTCGCGCAGCGCGCGCGCCGGTTTCGCCCGCAGAAGCGGCAGCGAACCGGCGAGCGCGAAGACGAGCACCACTGCGACGCCGATCCCGAGCACGCCGAGCACTTCGCCCCAATCGGGCAGCCAGTCGAACTCGAACAGCTGGGTGATCACCACCCAGGCGAGGCCCCCGCCAAGGCCCAGCGCGACCAGCGCCAGCACGCCGGCAAGCAGGCCATATTCGGCGAGCTGCAACAGCAGGATCTGCCGCCGGCTCGCCCCCAGCACGCGCAGCATCACCGTGTCATAGGTGCGCGCCGCCCGCGCCGCGGCGATCGCGCCCATCAGCACCGCGAGGCCCGCCAGCACCGTCACCGCCGCCGCAGCAAGCGTGGCGAGGCTGACCTGCTCAAGCAGCTTGCGCGCCTCCACGAGAATGCCGCCAACCTCGATCACCGAGCTTGAAGGCAGCTCCTTGACCAGCGCGCGCAGCAGCCTTCCTTGCGCGGCCGAATCCGCCCCTTCCGGCAGGTCGATGGTCGCGGCCAGCTTGTGCGGCGCGTCTTGAATCGCGCCCGAACTGAACACCAGCGCGAAGTTGAAGCCCATGCTCTCCCAGTCGATCTCGCGCAGATTGGCGACGCGTGCGGTTCGCTCCACCCCGAGGATGCCGATGGTGAGATAGTCGCCGGGCTTGAGGCCCACCGCCTCGGCGAACCTGGCATCGACCGACACCTGCGGCTCGTCCGCTTGCGCTGGGCTCCACCATTTGCCTTGGGTCACGCGGTTGCCGGGGGGGAGGGTATCGGCATAGGTCAGCCCGCGCTCGCCGCGCAGCGCCCAGGCGCCTTCGGGAATTTCCTTCAGGTCCGCAACGCGGGTCATCCGGTCTTTGGGGCCATAGGCGAGGATCGCACCGCGCATGGTCGGCACGGCGCGGATCTTGGCGGCGGGGAATTCGTCCTTCACCACCGCCGCGAAGCGCGCCTCGCCATCCTGGGGCACATCGAGCACGAAATAGTCGGGCGCCTCGTTCGGCACGCGCCGGGCGATGTTGCCATCGATCGCGCTCTGCACCGCGGCGAGCAGCACGAAGGCGGCAAGCCCGAAGCCCAGCGCCGTCACCAGAGCGCCCGTCGGCGCGCCGGGGCGGTGGATGTTGGCGAGCGCGCTTCTGAGCAAGGGATTGGCCGGCCTTGGAAGCCTGCGCACCAGCGCCTGAATCCCCCAGCCAAGCCCCGCCAGCAGCACCAGCGCAGCCCCCGCCGCGAGCAGGAACCCGCCCGAAAGCATCGGCTGCGCGGTCGTCAGCAGCGCCAGCGCGCAGATCGCCGCAAGGCCCAGCGCGGTCGCAAGCAGCGCGCGCCGGTCACGCGCCAGCGGCACAACGCCCGATCGCATCAGCGCCATCGCCGGGAAGCTGCGTGCGCGCAGCAGCGGCGCGGCAGCGAAGGCGAAGGCGACCAGCAGACCGTAGCTCGCCGCCAGCGCGAGCGGGGCGGGGGCGATGATGAAGCCGCTTTCGACGGGCAACAGGCCTTGCAATGCTCCCGCCAGCAGCGGCGTCACGAGCACGCCCGCCGCCAGCCCAGCAAGGCTCCCGATCAGCGCCGCAACGCCGATCTGCATCGCATAGATGCGCACGATATCGGAGGACGTGGCGCCCAGCACCTTCAGCGTGGCGATGCTCGCGCGGCGCTGGTCGAGATAGGATGAGACGCCCCCGGCAATGCCGATCCCTGCGATCACCAGCGCGGCAAGGCCGACGAGGGTGAGGAAGTCGCTCATCTGCCGCACGAAGCGTTCCGCCCCGGGCGAGGCCTTGTCGCGGGTGCGCATGTTGAAACCGGCGTTGGGAAAGCGCTTGGTGAGCGCCGCTTCGGCCGCATCTGGGCTGCCGGCAGCGGGTTTGAAGGCGACCCGGTGCTTGCTTTGGTAAAGCGCGCCCGGTTCGAGCAGCCCTGCCTTGCCGGGCACATCAGCGGCGACGATGATCGTCGGGCCGAGCTGGAAGCCTTCGGAGAGGCGGTCGGGCTCGTCCCTGATCACGCCTGCCGCGCGCACGGTCAGCGTGCCGACCTTGAAGCTATCGCCGACGCGGATACCCAGGCGCTCCAATGCGGTGCGCGCGATCCAGGCATCGGTGCCGGTGGGGGCGCCGACTTTGCGCCCGTCATCGAGCACCAACCGCCCGAACATCGGCCACCGCGCGTCGACGGCCTTCAGTTCAATCGGCGCGGCGGCGCCCGGCGTGCTGGCCATCGCCTGCATCCGGTAACCGCTCGAAACTTTGCCATAGGCTTCGAGCGCGGCGCGTTCATCGGGCTTCAGATCGCGCTGCCACACCTCGACCTCAAGGTCGCCGCCGAGCAGTTCCTGGCCTGACGATGCGAGTTCGCGGGCAATCGCGGACGACAGCGTGCCGATCGCGGCGAGCGCGGCTGTGCCGAGGAAGATGCATACCAACAGCAGTCGCAGTCCCCGGAAGCGCGCATTCAAGTCGCGCCGGGCGATGCGCCATGCGGTGCCCCAGGACATTCTGGGCGGCAGGCTCATGCTGCGGCCGTGGATGTTGGCCGCGTGTCCGAAACGATCACCCCGTCAGCCATGGGCAGCACACGCTCGCACCGCGCCGCGAGGCTCGCGTCATGGGTGATGATGAGCAGCGTCGCCCCGGTTTCGGCGCGGCGCGCCAGCAGCAGGTTGATGATCTCCTCGCCGGTCGCGGCATCGAGATTGCCGGTCGGCTCGTCGGCGAAGATCAGATCGGGGCGCGGCGCCGTGGCGCGGGCGATGGCGACACGCTGCTGCTCCCCGCCCGAAAGCTGTGCGGGGTAGTGCCCGGTTCTGTGCGCTAGGCCGACCGCTTCCAGTTCCACCAGCGCCCGTGGGCTGGCGTCCGCCATTCCGGCAAGCTCCATCGGGGTGGCGACGTTTTCCGCCGCGGTCATGGTCGGGAGCAGGTGGAAGGCCTGAAGCACGATCCCGATCCGTCCCCGCCGCGCGGCGGCAAGGCCGTCCTCCGTCAGCGCCGCGAAATCCGCGCCTGCCACGGTAAGGCTGCCGCCGCTCGCGCGTTCGAGGCCCGAAAGCACCGCCATCAGCGAGCTCTTGCCCGATCCCGATGGGCCGAGCAGAGCGACCACTTCCCCGCGGGGAATATCGAGATCGATCCCGCGCAGGATCGTGACCGGCGCAGCATTGCTGCCGAGGGTGAGGGTGAGGTTGCGGGCGCTGATCGCGAGAGAGGGACTTGTCACTTGGTTCCGATGGCATAGGTGATGGGTTGCAACAAGCTACAGGTATGGAAGGCTCGCGGATGCACAATGGCGGTTGGTCGAAAATCGGGGTCGCGGGCGCGGCGATGCTGATGCTCGCGGCGTGCAGCGGGGAGCCGGACGATGCGACAGCGCCCGCCGCGGATGTGGCCGAGGACAGCAAACCCGCGCTCCCCACGATTCCCGTGATGGGCCCCGAGCGCGTGATCATCGCCTTCGGGGACAGCCTTTTTGCTGGCTACGGCTTGGACCCGCGCGATGCCTATCCCGAAAAGCTGGAGAATGGTCTGCGTGCCAAGGGTATCAATGCCGATGTGATCAACGCCGGGGTCTCGGGCGATACGACCGCCGCAGGGCTGAGCCGGCTCGAATTCACGCTTGCCGCGCAGAAGAATGGGCCACCGGCGCTGTTGATCCTGGAGCTGGGGGGCAATGACCTGCTGCGCGGGCTCTCGCCAGAAGAGACACGCGCCAATCTGGCCAAGATGCTGACAATCCTGCGCAAGGCGAAGGTGCCAGTCCTGCTGATGGGGATGCGCGCGCCTCCCAATTACGGGCCGGAGTTCCAGGCGAAGTTCGATGCGATCTATGCCGATCTGGCGAAGGAATATGGCGCAACGCTGATCCCGTTCTGGCTGGAAGACATCTACCGCGATCCGGCGCTGTTCCAGTCGGACCGCATCCACCCGACCGCTGACGGGATCGAGCGGCTGGTGACCTCGACTTTGCCGCGGGTCGAAGGGGCGCTGCCGAAGGTGGAGTGACAGATATTGTCATTGTGATGAGCCTCGGACCTGTTCCGGACGTCTTGCGGACATGGCGGAAAACCATGGATTGGCCCGTGTTGGGCTCACAATGACGAAACTTGGCCTCGCCAGACCCCCTCCAGACCCCTGTTAGACCCACGTTAGACCTCGTTCAGACCGGTCTAGACCCGCTCCACCCCCCCGCCAGACACCCGCCAAATCGCCGCTTCGCCGCGAATCGCGTCGAACGGAGCGAGTTCGGTGCCCGTCATCCAGACCTGTGCTTTTCCTTGCCTGAGCCTCCGGAACAGCTCGGTCCGGCGCACCGGATCCAGGTGGGCTGCGACCTCATCGAGCAACAGGACGCTCGGGCGCCCGGCCGCAGCGAGGATGCCGTGGGCAAGGGTAATGGCGATCAGCATCGCCTTTTGCTCGCCGGTAGAACAGGCCGCGGCAGGCTGGCGGGTGGAGGCCATTTCCACTTGCAATTCATCGCGTTGCGGGCCGGTAAGGGCGCGGCCTGCGGCCCGGTCACGGGGGCGATTGCGGGCAAGTTCGGCGCGCAAACCTGTCTCGCTGAGCGGACCGCCGGGGATGTAGGCGAGGCCGGGCCGCGCGAATGGCTCAGGCGGCAGGGCGGAGAGCTCGTCCGCAAGCCGCAGCACGAGTTCGGCGCGGGTCCGGGCGACAGCGGCGCCGTGTTCGGCCGCCTGCGCCTCCACCGCGTCGAGCCAGCGCGGATCGGCTTTGTTTTCCAATAACTTGCCGCGCTCGCGTAGCGCGGTCTCCAGCGCATTGACCCGCCGCGCATGGTCGGGCGCGAGGGCCAGCGCCATGCGGTCCATAAACCGCCGCCGCGCGCCTGCACTCTCAGTGAAAAGCCCGTCCATCGAAGGGGTTAGCCAGCTCATGGCGAGCCACTCGGCAAGGCTGGCGGCGGTGGCAGGGGCGCCGTTGACCCGCACCAGCCGCCGTCCGGGCTGACCGCTTTCGGTATAGGTGCCGATCCGCGCCGAGACGGTGCCCGCCTCGGTCAGGCTCGCCCCGATCGCGAAGGGCCCCGGGGCATCCCCCGGTGCCTCCCGCCGCGCCAGTTCGCCGAGGTTCGCGCGGCGCAATCCGCGCCCTGGCCCAAGCAGCGACAGCGCCTCCAGAAGGTTGGTCTTCCCCGCCCCATTCTCGCCCACGAGCAGGTTGAAATGCGCCGTTTCGGCAAGCTGCGTCGCGGCGTGGTTGCGGAAGTTTTCGAGGGTGATCCGGCTGAGGCCCATGGCTGCCTTGCGGGTAGCGGGAGGGGGACGGTTTGGCCATAGCGGGGCAACGAAATCGGCATTCCCAATCCTTGGGAAAAATTCCCAAGCTTTCGGTTTGCTGAACCGGCTGTTTGCGCTGTGACAGGATCGAAACCCCGGAATTCCGCCATTTTTCGCGTTTGGCACGGCTGATGCAAAGTACTCTGCATCCCCGGGATGCTCCCGGAAACACCAAACTGAAACACCAAAGGAGACCCACCATGTACGCCAACGAAATCAGCAACCGCCTGTTCGCCGCCACCTTCTCGGTCGTGCTCTCGGCAGCCTTCTTCGCCTACGCGATCATCCCCGCCAGCCCGACACTCATCGCCTGATCCCGTTTCAACCGACCAATTCAGACACAAGGAAATCCGCCATGTTCGGCTCCGATACCACCGCTCGCTTTGCCTCTGCCGCCTTCGCCGTCGTGCTCACGATTGCCAGCTTTGCCTATTGCATCGTGCCTGCCACGCCTGGCCTGATGGCTTGATCACCGCTCGCATTTGAAGGAGAAACACTGAGATGAACGACATCATGGGACAGTCCGGCGGCAAGCCGCCCCGCGCCGGGTTCCGCCTCGACAAGGGCAATGGCAAGGTCTTCGGTGTCTGCGCCGGGATCGGCAACTACTTTGGCATCGACACGATGCTGGTGCGCGTCGGCTTCGTCCTCGCCGCCCTGCTGGGCTTCGGTAGCCCAGTGCTGATCTACCTCGCAATCGCGCTGATCGCGGATTGAGTGCAGCGTCCAAAAAGCGGTTCCCGGTTTTCGGGCCGCTGCACCTGATTGGAATGAACCGGGAGGGGCCTTTCGAGGCCCCTCTTTTTTGTCACATCGCGCTGATGCCGCCGTCGAGCTTCAGCTCTGCCCCGGTCATGAAGCGGCTCTCGTCGCTGGCGAGATAGAGCACCGCATTGGCAATATCGTTGGGCTCGCCGACGAACTTCAGCGGAATCTGCCGCGCCAGCTTTTCCAGCAGCACGCCCTTGTCTAGCGACGCCGCCTTGGCCGTCCCGTCGAGGATCGGGGTGTCCACGAAGGTCGGGTGCACCGAGTTGCAGCGGATGTTCATCTGCTTCTTCGCGCAGTGCAGCGCGATCGACTTCGACAGCATCCACACCGCCGCCTTCGAGGCGTTGTAGGCGGGCATGGTGTCGCTCGCGATCAACCCGGCGATCGAGGAGATGTTGATGATCGAGCCCGGCGCGTGTTCGCGCATCAGCGGCAGGGCCTTCTGGCAGCCGTGGAAGATCGAGTTGACGTTGATGTCGAAGCAGCGCTGCCAATCGCCGAAATCGCAGGTCTCGATGTTCCCCGCAACGCCGATCCCTGCGTTGTTGACGAGCACATTGAGGCCCCCGAGGTGCTCACGTGCGGCAGCCACGGCGGCTTCCCATTGCGCGGGGTCGGTCACGTCATGCGCCATGCCGAACGCCGTGCCTTCGCCCATCTCGGCATTGATGATCGCCGCGGTCTCCTCGGCACCCGCACCATTGATGTCGGTCGCCAGCACCCGCGCGCCTTCCTGGGCGAGCCGGATGCAATGCGCGCGGCCCAGCCCCTGCGCGCCGCCCGTCACGAGGGCCATCTTGCCCGCTACCCGTCCTGCCATAGTCTAGTCCTCTCCCAAGTAACCCGGTGTCAGCAGCATCGCTATCCTGACATCCACCGCATGGCCAGCCCGCCGCCATTCGGCAACGAAGCGCGACAGATCGCTTAAGCGCACACGGTGGACGATGATGTTCTCGCCCTCGGTCCCGCCGCCTTCGCCAACCCGCTCGAGGCCGGTCGCCTTCAACAGTGTGAAGCATTCCGAGACCATGCCGGGCGAGGAGTAGAACTCGCCGAGCACGTCAAGATTGCCGGCACGGTAGCCGGTCTCTTCCTCCAGCTCGCGCGCGGCGGCGGTCAGCGCGTCTTCGCCTTCGCCGCCGGCATCGTCGCCGACGAGGCCCGCGGGAATCTCGAGGCTGAAGCGGCCCAGCGGCACGCGGTACTGGCTGACGAGGATGACGTGGAGCGTGCCGTCAGCATCGCGGTCCAGCGCGATGATTGCGGCGGCGCGGATGCCGCGTGCGCGGCCAACATATTCCCAGCGGCCCCGCTTCTTGGTGGTGATGAAGCGCCCCTCCCACATCACCTCCTCGGGCAGGTCGGCGTCGCGGTCTCGTTCCAAGCTCAAAAATCCCGTTCATCCTGAGCCTGTCGAAGGATAGTCCTTCTTCGGCGCGGGATCAGAAGTGAAGAGCGGCCCTTCGACAGGCTCAGGGCGAACGGGTCAAGAGCATTGTTGGGGAGAGATGATCAAACCTCGATCAGCCGGTCGGGAAGCTCGTTGACGTCGTCATCGCTGCGCGGGAAGTGCTCGGCGAGGACATGGCCGACATCGCGGATGCCGACCGCGAGGCCCTCGGCAACGCGGCCGTGGCGGATGTGGGCGAGCATGTCGCCCATCGCTTCGCCCCACACCTCGGGAGGCACTTTCGCGGCGATGCTTTCGTCCGCGACGATCTCGGCGCGGTGTTCGCGCATCGAGAGGTAGATGAGCACGCCGGTGCGCCCGGTGGTGCGCCGCTCCGCGCCGACCTTGAACTGGCGCACCGCCTGGTTGTGGACACGGATCGTGCGGACCGGGCCCGGGATCAGCGCCCATTTCACAGGTTGCCACTGCTGCACCAGCACCGCGATGAGGAAGGTGACGAGCCCCAGCGCGATCACCATGCTGGCAAGCTCGCCGCTCGACCATTGGTGGCCCCATCCGCCGAACATCGCGTCCCACGTATCAAGGAAGGGCCGGGGGATCGCGGCAAACACGCTCATCGCGGTGAACGCCGCGCCCGCCGCCCAGAGCAAGGCGACATCGGTGTAGCCGTCGGAAGCTTCTGCAAGCACAGTGACGATCTCGCCCGAAGTCGCGCTTTCGGACTGGGTTACGGCCTCGCTGACGAGCTGGCGTCCGGTATCATCCATAAAGGCCATGGCTCACCATCCCCCCGAAGCGCCGCCGCCGCCGGACGAGCCGCCGCCGAAGCCGCCAAACCCGCCGCCGCCGCCGAAACCACCACCGCCGCCCCAGCCGCCGCCATCGCCGTCATTTCCGCTGTTGATGAGGCCGCGCGCAATCGCGCTGCCCACTTCCCACAGGATGATGTCGCGCGCGGTGTCACCGACGTCGCGTCCGCGGCTGCCCCAGGGGCCCGAGCCGCTCGCCTTGTAGCGCCGCCGCCGTCCGCGTCCGGCGAGCAGTGGCAGGACGAAGAAGAAGAACACGAAGGCGATCCAGATCAGCACGCCGAACGGGAAGCCCCCGTCGCTGCGGCTGCGCTGTTGCTCGGCGGCCTTGGCGGCTTCCTCAATGGCGACCGCATCCTCGGGGCTCTTGGCCAGATGGGCGAGGATCGCCGCGACGCCGTCGGTCACGCCCGCGTCGAAATTGCCTTCCTTGAAGCGCGGGGCGATCACGTCTTTGATCACCCGGCCTGCCATGATTCCACCGAAATAACCGTGGAGGCCATAGCCTACCTCGATCCGCATCTTGCGCTCGTTCGGCGCGATCAGCAGCAGCAGGCCGGTGTCGCGCTGGGCTCCGCCGATGCCCCACTTGTCGGTGTAAAGCGTGGTCGCATAGCTCTCGATCGAAGCGCCGCCGAGGCTCGGCACGGTGGCGACGATGATCGCGCGGCCGGTCTGCGCGTTATAGGCGCGCAAGCTTTTGTCGAGCTCGGCCTTGGTGGCCGCCGAGAGGATGTTTGCCCCGTCATAGACCGGGCCATCCGGGCGCGGAGGGTAGTCCTGCGCCTGCGCCGCAACCCCCGCAAGCGCGAGCCAGAGGCCCGCCAGCAGAAGCGCGAGCGCGCGGCGCAGGTGTGCAAAAGCGGCGTTCACCTCAGTTGGTGGCTGCCGGAGTCGCTGTCCCGGCGAGGCCGCTCATGTCGACCTTGGGATTGGCCTTGGCCGCCTCGTCCGCCTCGAAATATTCGAGCGGCTTGGCGCCGTGGATGACATTCGCGCCGATGGAGGAAGGGAAGGTGCGGATCTCGGTGTTGTAGTCGCGCGCGAGGTCGTTGTAGCGGCCGCGCTCGGTGTTGATCTGGTTGTTGGCCTCGTCAATCGCCACCATCAGATCGGCAAAGCGCGGCTGGCTGGCGAGCTGCGGGTAGCTTTCCACCACCGTGCGCAGCTGGCCCATGGCCTGCGTGAGCTGGTTCTGCGCGTCGCTGAACTTCTTGAACTCTTCCGGGTTCGACAGGTCATCGGTGGTGATGTTGATCGAAGTCGCCCGTGCCCGCGCATCGATCACGCCTTGCAGGATGTTCTTCTCGGAGATCGCGGCGCCCTGGACCACGGCCACGAGGTTGGGGATCTTGTCCGAACGGTTCTGCAACGCGCTTTCGACATTGCCCCACTGCGCCTTGGCGGCTTCCTGCTTGGTCGGCACCGAGTTGATGCCGCAAGCGGCCAGGCTG
The DNA here is from genome assembly GCA_027489095.1 of Erythrobacteraceae bacterium. GTDB lineage: Bacteria > Pseudomonadota > Alphaproteobacteria > Sphingomonadales > Sphingomonadaceae > Erythrobacter. Next base: position 1,155 of record JAIYAL010000003.1, on the reverse strand, counting down.
AGCGCGGCGACGGCGGCAAAGGCGCCGCGCAGCATGTTGGAAAAGCGCATCGTGGATCCCTCCTGAAGTCGCGGGGCGTTGACGGTGCCCGGCATCTGACGTTCTGTATTGTGCATATAGCACACCCCGACCCCCTTTCAAGCGGTGGACGAGACGGTTCGCACGGCTTGGCAGCGCGCAGGGCTGATGCCAGAACATGGTGAACAGCACAGACAAGGGGATCGTCATGCTTTCGGAATTCAAGGCTTTCATCGCGCGCGGCAATGTCATGGACCTTGCAGTGGGCGTCATCATTGGCGCGGCGTTCGGTGCGATCGTCAAATCTCTGACCGACGAGATCATCATGCCGCTGGTCGGCGCAGTGTTCGGAAATATCGATTTTTCAGACCGTTACATCGTTCTCTCGGGCCAGGTCGTGGAGGGCGCGCCGCTGGCCGCCGCGCGTTCCATGGGGGCGAACGTGCTGGGGGTCGGGGCTTTCGTATCCGTCCTGATCAATTTCTTGATCCTGGCCTTCATCATCTTCCTGATGGTGCGCTACGTGAACAAGTTGACGAGCAAGATGGCCACGCAAGCGGAAGCCGCTGCTGCACCCGCCGGGCCGACCGAGGTTGAACTGCTGACCGAGATCAGGGACGCGCTGAAGAAGTAAGGCAGCCGATCCGGGCCACGACAGGCCCGCCTGGCGCCCGATGTTTCCCATGAAACACCCCGATGTTTCACATGAAACACAAGGTCAAGCCGGGTCTGGCGGGGGTCTAACCGGGGTCTAACGGGGGTCTAGCGGGGGTCTAGACGCAGTCTGGCATGCAGCGCTGCGCACCCCTGTATCTGTTGCGGGCGGGAAACGGCGCGAGGTTGCCGTCCACTTCCCATTCAGAAATGCCGCGCTATATGACTCCCCGCCGGTTCAGGCCGGATATGGCGATAAATGGCTGCGTACAATAGATGCAACGGACCCGGGGGCAGTACCCGGCGGCTCCACCAGAAGCGGCGGTCAGGAATGACGGGCCACAACTCCTGATGGGGCCGAACCAGGATCGACGTGTGTTGAAAAGCGTAGTTTTTGCCCGGGCTGAGTAACCCGCATAAGGCTCAAAAACCATAAGTGCCAACGATAACGAAGCACTCGCAATCGCTGCGTAATTGATGGGC
>JAIYAL010000065.1 GCA_027489095.1 Erythrobacteraceae bacterium | reverse complement strand
GGAGTTGTGGTGACGCGCGGCAACGAGCGTGCGACGGGCGATGTCGCTGTCTACGATTTCAACGCGAAGATCATCACGATGGCGGGCAACGTTGCACTGCGGCGTGGGACCGACACCCTCAACGGCGGCCGTCTGGTGATCGATCTCAACACCGGCATCTCGAACATTGATGGCAGGCCCTCCGGGAGTGCTTCGCGCCCGGGCGGACTCGAGTCGAAAAGCGGGAATGGGCGGGTGAGCGGAATTTTCGCGGCGCCAAAAAATTGAATGCATACTTCAGAGTTTTTCAGAGAACAGTTCGATGCAGGGTCTATGAGACGTGCAGGCCTCTTATTGAAAGAGGCCACCTATCTGAAGAACAGCAATTATTTTATCATCGATTTATGTTACCTCTTGATAAAATCGTAAATTTTGTAAATAATAATTTTTATGTTGATAATCTTGATCGATTAAATGATTGCGATATTAAAACGCAGATTCCGTCTTGATTAGATATAATTTGTAGAGAGGCGGCATATAATCATGATAATTTTTTAATTTTGGCTTAAGAACTGCAGTGCAGTGCATTTTCTTTCGGAAATATCATGACTCTTAGTGGAGGATATTTGAAAGTGAACCCTTCAGATATTTTGGCAACGGCGTTCATTCGACTTGCGTCTCCGTTGGTGCGATACATCGCGAAACGACAGGGCAGGTTGCCAATGTTCATTGCGGCTGCAGACAAGGCGGGAGTCGCGCTGCGGACAACTCATTATTACGATCCTGCTTACCGCGAGCGCGACCTGCCTGAGCTTACAAACCTCGTGCGTTCGTTGCCGGGCATTAACTTTAATGAACTCGAGCAACTCGAGCTTCTTGATAAATGCGAGTTCGCAGACGAGTTGCGAGCAATACCGGTTAATAAAATGGGGGAAACCGAATTCGGCTATTTGAATGAAATGTATAGCTATGGCGATTCTGAAATGCTATACAATATGATCAGAATAAATAAGCCAAGAAGAATAATTGAAATAGGATCTGGTCAGTCGACTCTAATGGCGCGATTGGCTATTTCTGCAAATATGCAGGAAGATAATGCTTATAATTGTGAGCATATTTGCATAGAGCCCTATGAAATGGGTTGGCTTGAGAGTATTGGTGTGGCGGTAATTCGAGATCCAGTTGAGAAAGTTAACCTAGAGATATTTGATAAACTACAGTCTAGGGATATACTATTTATAGATAGTTCACATGTCATCAGGCCGTGGGGCGATGTATTGCGTGAGTTTAATGAGATAATACCGCGAATTGCTAGTGGCGTGCAAGTTCATGTGCATGATATATTTACGCCACGTGATTATCCTGAGAAATGGCTTCGAATAGATCGGCGCTTGTGGAATGAGCAGTATCTTCTCGAGTCTTTTCTGGCATTTAACTCAGACTTCAAAATTGTTTGTGCCCTGAATTGGCTGAAGAATGAACATTTTGACGCTGTTTCCAAGGCTTGTCCTATGTTGAAGGCCAATCCTCAAGCTGAACCAGGCGCATTTTGGTTCACGCGAATCTGAAATCAATCATTATTCAGTGGCAATTAATCCATACTCATTGAGTGGTTCGATGTGATTGACATTCCATTGATCTATTCGACTCGCTAGTGTGGCAGAGATGAATTGACGATCGAAGATGACATGACCGCCAGCTTTCTCCCAGCTGGGATTAGAGCCGGGCGTACATTTTGCGTATCAGCGCGGTTGAAGCAATGGGCTGCGTAGCGGAGCCCGTAGGGCGTAGCGAAGCAGGCCATTGCTTATCCAGTTCGGCGGCGAACGCCGCCGCGGCATTGAAGCCAAGGGACGAGTGCGGCCTCTCCCGGTTGTAATCCTCTACCCAGGCAGCGATCTCGACCCGTTCATGGGCAAGGCTCATGAACAAGGTCTCGTTCAGCAGCTCATCGCGCATGCGGCCGTTGAAGCTCTCGACGTAGCCATTCTGCATCGGCTTGCCCGGAGCGATGCAATGCTACTCCACCCCGATCTGACTGCACCATGCGAGCATGGCATTGCTGGTGAGCTCGGAGCCATTGTCGCTGACGATCATGCCGGGCTTGCCCCGCTGGGCGATCAGCTGGGTCAGCTCGCGCACGACACGGTGCCCGGAGATGGACGTGTCCGGCACCGCCGCTAGGCACTCCTGGGTCACGTTATCGACCACGTTGAGCACGCGGAACCGCCTGCCAGAGGCCAGCTTGTCGTGAACAAAGTCCAGGCTCCAGCGCTGGTTCGCCAGCGCCAGAACCGGAGCAGGTGCCCTGGTTCCGACAGCACGCTTGCGGCTGCGTCGCCGCCTGACCGCCAGCCCTTCCTCGCGTTACAGACGTTGGGTCTTCTACCGGTTGATCATCACGCCCTCCCGGCGCAGCAGGATGTTCAAATGGCGATAGCCGAACCGGCGAAGCTGGTTGGCCAGATCTCGCAGCTTCTCACGCAGCACACCATCGTCCCGTGTGGAACGGTAGCGCACGCTCTTGCGATCAGCATCGATGACACGGCACGCCCGCTGTCGCTCATCCCGTGGCACGCCTTGAGATGAGCGACAGCTTCCCGCTTTGCGGCGGGCGTCAGAACTTTTTTGCCAGAAGATCCTTCAGCGCAGCCCGGTCAAGCATCGCATCGGCCAGAAGGCTCTTGAACTTGGCATTCTCGCTCTCGAGATCCCGCAGCCGCCGGGCCTCGGATACCTCCAGCCCGCCATACTTGGCCTTCCAGTTGTAAATCTTCGCTTCAGACACCCCATGCCGCCTAGCCAAATCAGCGGTCTTCGCGCCCGCCTCGGCCTCCTTCAGCACGCCAATGATCTGCTCTTCCGAAAACCTTGCACGCTTCCTCGTCTGTCCTTCCTTCAAGGCCAGACTCTAATCGCTCGTGGAGAAAATCAGGGGGTCATGTCAACGGCATTGGTGGTCGATCTGCCCACTAACCACGACCTGAAGGAATTGGGCGCGCGGGGAATGCACTACTTCACCGTGCGGCGCATTTAAGGTCCCGGTGCCGGCCCTGAGCGATGATCCGCGAAACCATCGCCATCTGCGCCTCCAGCCCGGCGCTGCCGAATAGCGCGCGGGCGGCCTCACGCCCGGCTGGCGGGCGAGGATCGGCAAGCGCCGCGATTATCGCCGCGGCAAAGCCGGGCGCATCGTTGCATACGGTGAATTCCCCGCGGATCGTTTCGTCAAACCCCTGGGCGCCGATCGCAGTTGTGACGATTGGCGCGTCATAGCGCAGCATGTCGATCGATTTGACGTTGACCCCGCTGCCCGAAAGGATCGGGTTCACCAGCACGCGGCCGTTCTTCAAGATCTCATCCGCACTTGGCGCATCGGGCACCAGCGTGATCTCGGGGGCTTCGGCAAAGAGGCGGATTGCCTCTGGCGAAGGATTGGCCCCGGCAAAGCAATAGGTTGTTTCCGGCCGCGCCGCGCGCAGCAGCGGCAGCACCTCGCGCACGAACCAAGTCAGCCCGGCTAAGTTGTTGGGCAGGCGCAAGTTGCCGATATAGGCGACATCGAACTGGCGCTGGCCCGGATCGATGATGTTGGTGCAGACATCGCCGGGATAGACAGTGGGGGACCAGGAAATCCGGGTGATCCCCCGATCCTGCCAGAATCGCACGTCGTCAGCGGAAATGTCGAAGGTCCAATCGGCCTGGCGCAGCACTGCGGATTCGTATCGTTTCAGCCCCAGCAGCGCGAGTGACCACTTGAACTTCCGCGCGATGTTAGCCGTGGCGCGCACTTGCCCGGCGAAATAGACATGTTCGATATTGTGCCCGCGCACGATCACTGGCACGCCACAAGCGCGCGCTAGATCGCTGCCCAGCACCCCCCCGTAGATGCCATCGAGAATGATCGCGTCGGGAGCGAATTCCCGCGCCTCGGCTATAAGCCGACGCCGAGTAGCCGCATGGGGCACGCGCGAGGCGACATGGCTGGGATAGCAAAGCAGCAAACAAAGCCGCCGCAACATGCTGCTAAAGTCATAGCCGATCGGCAACTCGTCCACGCGGTCGAACACCTCGGCCAGTTTTGCCTCGGCATCGGGCGCGGCCGGCGGATCCTGCGGCGAACGCCAGCAGATCAGCCGCAGCGTCCACCCGTTGGCGGCAAAACCGCGCCAGCGGTGGTACTGGTCGACCTTGTGACCATAGTTGGGCGGATAGGGCTGGTCGATTGTTAGCACGATCAGGCGTCCTGTCATCGCCGCGCTCCGTCATGCGCCGCATCGATGGCCGCGAGAAAGGCTTCGGCCGCCTGATCCCATGTCAGGCGCTTTGCCTGTGCCGCGCGCTGGGTGGGGTTTGGCCTTGCTACCGGGCGGTCGGAAAAATGGCTGGCAATGCGCGCGGCCAGCACGGCTGCGGCATCGGAAGCAGTCGGATCGAAATATTCGGCCATGTCTCCGGCCACTTCGGGCAGGGCGGTGCGGTCCGACGCGATCACCGGCAGGCCGAACAGCGTGGCATCGAGTAACGGCACGCCAAATCCCTCGGCTTCGCTGGGATAGACGAACAGGCTGGCGCCGCGATAGAGCTCGATCAGCGCGGCATCGTCTAGACCTTCGCGTACTTCGATGCCCTCGCCCTCGAGCGTTCCTCTGGGGAATTCGGGATCCCACGATCCCGCGATGACCAGCCGCAGCCCGGGCACGGCGGCCCGGCGAAATGCGGCGGCCAGCAGCGCGGCATTCTTGCGCGGCTCGATCCGCCCGACGGTCAGGATATAACGCGATGCCGCCGGCTCGGCTCCGCGCTCGTAGACCTCGGCGGGAAACGAGGGACCGTTAAGCACGGTGTGCAGCCGTTCGGGCGGCAGCCGGTAATAGCGCAGGATCGCCTCACGCGTGTAGTTGCTTACCGCGATCACCAGCCGCGCGCGCCGAATCGACATCGTGAAAAAGATCCACGTACGCAGCCGCACGTTTAACGGGAACAGGTGCGGGTGGGTCAGCGGCAGGATATCGTGGATGAACACAATAGTCCGGCCGGTGAGCGGCGCCATGTACTGGAATACTCCTAGATCGACCCCATCGCGCTGGAACAGCCGCGGAAACACCGAGAGCAGCCGCATGATCGAGCCCGCGCCGCCTAAGTCGGCATAGCCAAAGGCATCGGTGCCCAGCATCGCGCGCGCCGCGGCGGGATCGTTGGCATAGATCGTGAACCGCCGCTTGCCGATGCGCGGGGCCAGCGCGCGCAGCAGGCCCGAAAGGGTCGTGCGCGTTCCCTGGAAACGCCCGGTCAGGACATGGCCATCGATGCCGACATGCAGGCTCTCGCTCATCGGGGGGGGCGCGGCCTCGAACTCGGCAGAGCCATAGCGGCCCTGACGGTGCACCCCGCGCAGCACATCGTGCGCGGCGCGGCCGATGGCGCGCGCGCCTGCGCGATCGCTCCGAGCGATCAGGCCCAGCGCCTCGCGCAGCACGCGAGCAATCGCGACGGCGATGCGGCCACGATAATGCCGCCAGTAGAAACGCAGCAGGCTGGCATTGATGTAATAGAGGCTGGTGTCGCTTGGTCGGCAGCGTGTCGATGATCCGATCGACCCGCCCTCCTTGTGCCACACGATGGCATCGGGCGCGATTGCCAGCCGCTGATCGCGTGGCATGCGGCGGGCCCAGTCGAGCTCTTCGAAATAGAGGAAGTAGCTTTCTTCCATCGCGCCGATGCGATCGACCAGGCTGGCGCGGACGAACATCGATGCGCCCAGCACATAGCGCATTTCGGCCTCGACCGCAGCGATCGACGGCATCGCGCCGGCCATCTCGCCCATACCGATATGGTATCCGCGCCCGCGCATGGGCAGAAATCCTCCGGCCAGGCCCTGGACCACGTCGGGTTCGGCGTAAAACATCAGCCGCGCGCCGAGCATGCCGATCGCGGGATCCGCAGCCATGCGGGCCACCTGGATCGAAAGGCTGTCGGGGGCAACGACGGTGTCGTTGTTGAGAATCCAGTACCAGGCCGCCTGGGAATCGGCCTTGGCAAAGGCCATTCCAAGGTTGTTGGCACCGGCGAAGCCCAGATTGCGCCCAGCGCGGATCAGCGTGATATCCGCAGACGGCGATGGTAGGGGAGTCGCGGCGTCGATCACCGTGAACGACTTGTGCTGCGCACGCGCAAAGGGCAGCCGGCTCCACACCGGAGACGTGAAGGGCGCGGTTGGCGATCGCGCCCAAGAAGCGATCCGTTCCGCCGAGCCGTCGGTTGATCCGTTGTCCACGATAACCACGGCAAAATCGCCGCTCTCGAGCCGCAACAACGATTCGAGGCATTCGATCGTATCGCCGCCGCTGTTCCAGTTGACCAGAACAATCCAGGTCGTTGCCATAGATCAGGCCAGCCTTTGCACGTTTGGCGCCGTGGAAAGCCGGGATTGCCACGCCCTGCCAGGCACGAAGCACATTCCGGAATGATTGTTGTGCGCTGGGGCCGCCTATACCCGCCGGGAAACATTGCCGGCAAGGACAAAGTGTCTGAATTCGCACTCAGACAGAACATGTAGTCTGTTTACCTGTGGCACCGCGTGATTGGGCCCAAATGGTCCATTCTAAGGCAGTATTGCGGAGTATACGTGCAGGTTTGATCGCTTAGCGGGGCTCGCGATGCCTAGCCCTTGTTGGCGGCAAGGATTGCCTGAAGCTGGTAGGCGCGCCCGTTGGTAAAGGTCAAATCGAAATCGGGCTGCATCGCGAAGGGGGCATAGTTCCAGACAGCGGCGTAATCGACGCCATTGCTCCTGATTGCGTCGATCATCAGAGCGAACTGTCGCCGTTCGTCCCTTGGCTCGGGCGTACGTGGCACGCCGAACTCGCCTAGAAAGGTGATGCGGTTGTCCAGCCGCGCCGCTTCCACCATCGCCGCTAGTACCTCATTGGAGGACTGGAATACAGTCTTGGGGCCACCGAAATGCATCGGGTATAGGTGTATCGACAGCACATCCATATCCCGCGCGTTGGTGGTCCTCAGAATATCGATAAATTGGTCGCGGGTGTCTGTTGCCCAGCTGTGGTGGGCCAAATGCCAGCCGTTTTCACGAGGTATGTTGTTGCCCGATACGATCGATTTGTAGCTATATTTGCGCAGCAGTGAGGCGAACTGATCCAGGAGATGTCGAAACTGTGCGCTCGATAGTACATCATCGGCCATAGGCTTGCGATCAGGCCGGTTGGGATCTGGTTTTGGCCAGAATTCTGTGGCATTGGGCAAGTCTATCCAACTGTTTAACTCGTTACCAAATTCATACATCAATAGCGCGGGCGAAGAATCGTAGCGTCGGCAAAATGTCTCAGTATAGTTCTGTGCATAACGCGCCGTTCGCGAATTTGGTTCGAGCCATGATCTCATTGTTTCATCGAGATAAATCGGTAGTCTTGACGGATTCCAGAAAATCGACGGTACCAGTTTAATATTTGCATTTTCGGCTGTAGCAAAAATCTTGTCGAAATTGCTCCAGTAACGGCCCGGATCGTTATCAAGCACTGACCAGTCGCCAGAATTTTGGCCTGAAGCGGGAAAACGCACGAACGGGATTCCGGCATGCGCCAGCGCGGCCAGATCGTAAGTGGCCGGGGCCTTGCCAGGCTGCAACCCGCGCAGGAACAGGGAATAGAAATTGACACCGAACAGCGTGCCGGTCTTGAATCTGTCGGCTGGTACCGTTTTGCCGGACAGCATCGTGAGCGCGGGAAGGCTTGCGGCGCCGGCCAGGAGCTGGCGGCGAGACAAGGCGGCCGGACATGCGGGGAAAGAATGCTGCGACATGGTGCCTCGTGTTTACCCCCAATCGACCCGCTGATTTGCGCCGTCCGCGGATCGATGCCGCACACGGCTAGGTGTTACCACCGATCCGACCCACAGTAGCCATCTCAATCGACTATCACACTGATAGAACAGTGTACAATAACCAATAGATTACAATAAATTTACCCCCTATGAATAGGCCCGGCATGGGGCAATTGATCGATCGCGATCGGCACAACATTAGCCGGAGTGACTTGATGGCGGGGTTCCGCGCCTGGATAATCGGGCAAGGGGGCGAGCTCAGGTGTGCCAAGGTCCTGACGGCAAGCGCGATTGGCTTTCTGGGAGTTGACGTGGCGATCGTAGGTTCCATGCATACGCCAGATCAGACGAAACTTGCACGGCGAGTGAAAAGTGGACTGCATCTGGATCTCGCCGATCGCCGCCGCATCTGCTTCGCAGAGCAGTCAGTCTACTTGACGGTAAGCGCGTCAGGACAGATAGGTCATTTCGCATCCTCAGCTCCGCCGCTGCAGTGCGGCGATGCAGCACTACCGAATTGTGTCGTCAAATGAGCCCTTCGCGCGCGCGTGGTGGACAGACACCGAAAAATTGTGCAAATGCGAAAAGAATCCTTGCCGCTCGGCAGCAAGCTGCCCAATGCAGTAAAAAGGCGGTCATTGAACTGGAACGGAAGGGCATCACTCCTGACATGCCGAACTGTGCAGCAGTGTGGTCACCGCCGACACTTGGGGAATTACGAAAAACTCAACGTTTACAGAAGCTAAGATGACACACCTCCCGTGTAGGGCCATTCCCGACAGATCTTTCAGGTGGGACATATCAGTGGACATAAGCACTTTCGACATCGCGGGGCCGGTAGCGATCACGCCGCGTAAGCTGGGCGATGAACGCGGCTATTTCGCCGAGTTGTTTCGCGAAGACCGCTTCACCACCGCCCTCGGTACGCGGATCGACTTCGTGCAGGACAACCAGTCGCTGTCGGCGCGGGTTGGCACCGTGCGCGGCCTGCATTTCCAGACCAATCCAATGGGTCAGGGTAAGCTGGTCCGCTGTATTGTCGGCGCTATCTTCGATGTCGCGGTGGATTTGCGCGTCGATTCACCGACTTTCGGCAAATGGATCGGCATTGAATTGACCAGCGAAGCTTGCAATCAGTTATGGATCCCGGTCGGATTTGCTCACGGATTCTGCACACTTCAGCCCGATACGGTTGTTGCATACCGCGTAACCAACTATTACAGCCCCGAACACGACAAAGGTGTGGCGTGGAACGATCCGGCAATCGGCATTGACTGGCCGGCACAGGCAGATGGTGAAACCCTTTCAGGCAAAGACAAGGTGCAGCCGCTGCTGGCTGACCTGCCTCAGTGGTTCAGCATGAAGGATTGATGGCATGAGGGTGATGGTCACAGGCGGGGCGGGATTCATCGGATCGGCGCTGGTGCGCCACCTGGTGCTCGACAGGGGGTACGAGGTGCTCAACATCGATGCCCTGACGTATGCGGGCAACCTCACGTCTCTGAAACTGGTCGAGGACAAGCCGAACTACCGGTTCTACCAGGCCGACATCTCCGATGCGCCCGCGATGCACGAGGCGATGCGCACCTTCCGCCCCGATCGCGTGATGCACCTGGCCGCCGAAAGCCATGTCGATCGCTCGATCACTGGGGCGGCCGATTTCATCCGAACCAATGTCGTGGGCAGCTTTGTCCTGCTTGAGGCGGCGCGCGGGTACTGGAACGAGCTCAACGCGGATTCCAAGTCGGCGTTTCGTTTTCTCCATGTTTCCACCGACGAAGTCTATGGCAGCCTCGACGACGATCCGGCCGCGCTGTTCACCGAAACCACGCCCTATGATCCGTCCTCACCCTATTCGGCGTCGAAGGCGGCGAGCGATCACCTTGCCAAGGCCTGGCACCGCACGTATGGCCTGCCAGTGGTGGTCAGCAATTGCTCGAACAACTACGGGCCTTATCACTTTCCCGAAAAGCTCATCCCGCTGACCATTCTCAACGCGCTGCAGGGCCGCGAACTGCCGGTTTATGGAAAGGGCGACAACATCCGCGACTGGCTCTATGTCGAAGACCATGCGCGCGCGCTCGACCTCATCATCGAACGCGGTCGCCCGGGCGAAACCTACAATGTCGGCGGGCGCAACGAGCGGCGCAACATCGACGTAGTGCACCGTATTTGCGACGTGCTGGACGAGCTCGTTCCCGCCAACGCGCCACGCCGAGATCTGATCCGCTTCGTCACCGACCGGCCGGGCCACGACCAGCGCTATGCGATCGACGCGACCCGACTGGAAACCGAACTTGGCTGGCGCGCGCAGGAAGATTTCGACAGCGGCGTGGTCAAGACGATCGAGTGGTACCTCGCCAACGCCTGGTGGTGGCAGCCCCTGCGCGACAAGTATGATGGCGAGCGGTTGGGCCTGGGCGCCGCCAAGGTTCCGGCATGATCCGTTTCGTGGTGACGGGCGGGCCGGGGCAGCTGGTGCTGTCGATGGCCGAACGCTGCGCCGCACTGGGGCACATGGCAGTGGCCGTGGGGCCGCCCGATCTCGACCTGGCGCATGGCGATGATGAGGCGGTGTTGGCCGCGCTTGCCGCTGCCTGCCCGCAGGCGATCGTCAACGCTGCCGCGCACACTGCGGTGGACAAGGCGGAGAGCGAGCCTGGCTTGGCCCATGCGATCAACGCCAACGGTGCGGGCGCGGTGGCATGCGCGGCACGGCGGCTGGGTGTGCCGGTGGTCCACGTGTCTACCGACTATGTCTTTTCGGGCGACAAGGCAGCGCCCTATGTCGAAACCGATCCGACCGGGCCGACCGGGGTCTATGGCGCCAGCAAGCTGGCCGGCGAACGGGCCGTGCTCGACAGCGGCGCCGATGCCGCGATCCTGCGTACGGCCTGGGTATACTCGCCGTTTGGCGCGAATTTCGTGAAGACGATGTTGCGCGTCGGCGCCACCCGCCCCGAACTGGGCGTGGTGGAAGACCAGCGCGGCTGCCCCACCAATGCGCTCGATCTGGCTGATGCCTGCATCGCGGTGGCGGCAAATCTGCTGGCCCGGCCTGATGCCGCGTTGCGAGGGGTGTTCCACGCCACTGGCAACGGCGAGGCAAGCTGGGCCGATTTTGCCGAGGCAGTGTTTGCCGCCAGCGGCGATGCGGGCGGCCCGGTGGCCGCGGTGCGCCGCATCACCACCGCCGAATACCCGACCCCGGCGCGGCGCCCGGCCAATTCCCGGCTCGACTGTTCGCACCTGGCGGCCATCCACGGTGTCCGCCTGCCCGAATGGCGGCACAGCCTGCCCCCGGTGGTGGCGCGCCTGATCGCAGAAACCCGCGAAGGAACCAGTTCATGAAGGGCATAATTCTGGCCGGCGGCAGCGGCACCCGACTCTATCCGATGACACTGGCGCTGTCGAAGCAGCTGATGCCGGTCTATGACAAGCCGATGATCTATTACCCGCTGACCACGCTGATGCTGGCGGGGATCCGCGATATCCTGATCATAACCACCCCGCACGATGCCCGCGCGTTCCGCACCCTGCTCGGCGACGGCAGCCAATGGGGGGTGAACCTGGAATATGCCGTGCAGGATGCGCCTAATGGCCTGGCGGAGGCATTCATCATCGGTGCCGATTTCGTTGCCGGCGGGCCATCGTGCCTGGTGCTGGGCGACAACATCTTCTTTGGCCACGGCCTGCCCGAGATCATGCGCGATGCGGCGACGGCCGGCGCGGGCGCTACCGTGTTCGCCTATCACGTGGCCGATCCCGAACGCTATGGCGTGGTCGAATTCGATGGCGTGCGCCGCGCCGTGTCGATCGAGGAAAAGCCGGCGCAGCCGAAATCGAACTGGGCGGTGACCGGGCTCTATTTCTATGACGAGACCGTGGTTGACATCGCCGCGAACATCCGCCCATCGGCCCGCGGCGAACTGGAAATCACCGACGTCAACCGCGCCTATCTCGAGGCGGGCACGCTGCGGGTCAAGGAAATGGGCCGCGGCTATGCCTGGCTCGATACCGGCACACCCGACAGCCTGATGGAGGCGGCGGATTTCGTGGCAACGCTGGAAAAGCGACAGGGGATGAAGATCGCCTGCCCCGAAGAAATCGCCTGGCGGCAGGGGTTCATCGATGATGCCGGGCTTGAGCGTGCTGCCACGCGGCTCGGCAAGAGCGCCTATGCGGGGTATCTGAGAGCGCTGCTCACACACCGGTAAAGGCCTGACCGGCCACGGCGCGCGTGGCCGTGAAAGCCGCGGCTTGGCTGTTCGCAAAACCATGAGTGCCCGAGCCCTTCCGATCGGAAGGCGGGACCAACGAAAGGTGACGAGGTGATTAAGGTAGCAGTCGTGGGGCTCGGCAAGATGGGCATCTCGCATCTCGGGATGATCCGCGCCCATTCCGGCGTCGAACTGGCGGCGGTTTGCGATTCCACCGGGTATGTGCTTGATGTGCTGTCTAAATACACCGGCCTCAAGACGTACAGCGATTATGCCCTGATGCTTGACGAGGTGGCGCTGGACGCGGTGATCATCGCGACGCCCTCGCGCGTGCACACCCCCATGGTCAAGGCCGCGCTCGACAGGGGCATCCACGTGTTCTGCGAAAAGCCGTTCACGCTGAAGGCCGGGGAATCCGAGATGCTGGCCGCGCTCGCCGAGGAAAAGGGGCTTGTCACCCAGGTCGGCTATCACAACCGCTTTGTGGGCGCGTTCCAGGAAGTGAGGCGGCTGCTCGATGCCGGCGCAATCGGCACAGTGCACCATGTCCAGGCCGAGGCCTATGGCCCGGTGGTGCTCAAGCCCAAGGGCAGCACCTGGCGCACCCAGCGCTCCGAGGGTGGCGGATGCCTCTATGACTATGCCGCGCACCCGATCAACCTGGTCAACTGGTTCTTCGGGATGCCTGATTCGGTCGGCGGCAGCGTGCTGGGCAAGATTTTCTCGGCCGAAACCGATGACGAGGTCTATGGCACGCTCTATTTCCCCGACGGCAAGACCGCGTCGTTGTCGGTGAACTGGAGCGACGAATCGTTCCGCAAGATGACGACGCGCGTCACCATTTCGGGCACTGCCGGACGGATCTATGCCGACCGCCAGGAAATCCAGGTATTCCTGCGCGATGGCGCCGCCCTGCCCGGCGGCTACGAGCACGGCTGGAACATTCGCTACACCACCGAGCTGACCGAAGAGGTCGATTTCTACATGCGCGGTGAAGAATATACCGCGCAGCTCGATCACTTCGTGAAGCGGATCGGCAACCCGGCCTTGCCCGCCGCCAACGATTTCCGCTCTGCGGCCGAGACCGACAGGGTAATCGAGATGATCGTCGAGGATGCCGCGCAGGATCCGGCGCGTACCGGGATCAAGCCGCAGCAGGCGCGCAAGCGGTTCTCGCTATTCAAGCGCTGACCGTTCCCCGACCCGCGCCAGTCACCACACTTTGCCGCTTCCAGAGGTTGAAAATGGACAAGCTTCTTATCGGGGACAACCAGTTTTTCGGCGTGAACCACATGTCGGAGGAAAAGGCCCGAGCCCAGGCCATGCGTTTCCAAAAGATCGAGGCGGTGATCGATGTGCTGGACAGCGCCTATGACGCCGGGGTGCGCACGTTCATGTGCACCACGCACGATCGCATCGGGCTGGTGGCTGACCATGTCCGCGCCAATCCCGATCGCTATCCCGATTTCACGTTCTTCCCGTGCATGCCCTATGCGCACAAATACGCCAACGCGGTGACCGAAGACGGCATGATCGGCGCGCTGAAGCGTTTCCTGCCTAACGAGGGCCTGCTGAATGCGGCAATCCGCGGGGGTATGTCGATTGCGCGCAAGGATGTCGAAGGCATTGCCACACTGTTGATCGATGCGGAAATGAAGATGTTCCGCAATCTGGCCACGCCGGTGATCTGGCTGCAGAACGTGGTGGTCGACCTGCTGCTCGGGCTGGGGTTCAACGAGGCATTCCGCATCTTTGCCAACCACGTGAAAACACGGTATAATGCCGAACCGGGCTTTATCACGATGAACATGCCGCGCCTGCTTGATGTTCTGGAGGACCTCGGGATCGACAATCCGATTGTCTGTTCAAACATCAACAAGGTCGGTTTCCGCATGAGCGGGGGTATAGAGGCCTATGTGGATGCGCTGACCAACCGCAAGTTCCGCGCGGTGGCGATGTCTGTGTTCGCCTCGGGCGCGATCCGACCGGACGAAGCGATCGAATGGGTCTGCAGCCTGCCCAACATCGAATCGATCGTGTTTGGCGCATCGAGTGCCGGCAATATTCGCGCCACGCGCGATCTAGTTGAGAAGCACTGGCGGAAATAATCTATGGTATCGGTCTCTGCCCACGCTACCGTTTTGCGCCATCATCAGGCAAAGTCGGCCAGCGCCCATCGTACCTCGATGATTTTTTTAACCGGACTGGTATTGATGTGCTTGTGGCCTCGATTCTTTTATTTTAGCGTATTGGGAAAAGGTATAAATTTATACTACATTTTCTCTTATGTGATGGCCGTTGATATAGTTAGGCGCTTGGCGCTCTCCGCCAACTTAATGGGGCGGTTTGTCACAACGGTGCGCACCCACTGGACCCCATTTACTCTATTCGCCCTCTATCACTTGGTACGGTTCTACTGCGATCTGCAAGGTGACACGGTACTCCATTCACTGGCAGTCACTTTGACGCAGACTTTCGCCGAATCGGTCTGGTTGATCATCCCGATTGTCTATCTGAACTCGACTGAAAAAATCGCGCAGACCTATCGCGTATTGGTATTCTGCGGGGTTCTGTTTTTTGTGTTCGCCGGGATCGAATTCTATTTCGAGCGGCCGCTGCTGACCGTGCTGCGCCTTAACAATCTAGCGGTGGGCGACAAGTTCATGCTCAACGCGCTTGATTTGGCATCTTCGCGCGCAGGCGAATTCCGCGTTAAGGGTATCTTTGTCCACCCGATCATTCTTGGTCAAATCGCCGGTGCCTTTGCTCCGCTCGGCCTGCATGCCTTGCGCTTTGGCGGCCGGTACCAAAAGATAGCCGGGGCATTAATCTTGCTGGGTCAGCTTACTTTGCCAAGCCTTACTGGGTCGCGAACCGGGCTAGTTAGCCCGATTATCGCAATGTTTGTCTATTTCATCGCGTTTACACTGCAAATCAGCAACCGCCGTCGCTTCGTTGCCCTTGTAGCCATTGTGCTCTTCGTGGCCACAACGTTGCCGATCATCATCAACGCCGCCGCTGCGGTTATCGTCGGGCAGGACCGCGAAACACAAAGCAGCTCCAGTTATCGCGAAATCCAGTTGGTTTACGGTGTAAGCGCTATCCAGCGGCGTCCAGCCTTTGGGTTTGGCAGTGACACATCAATCACTTATGCCGGAGTCGAGGGGCGAGGCAACGTGCGGACAATCGATAACTACTATCTCAGCGAAGCGATTGATCACGGGCTCATCGGGCTCGTGCTTTTTGTAGGCCTGATACTTTCTCTGTTCTACACAGCCTTCGCTATGGCAATCCGTGAACAGACGGATAACTTGCGCAGCCTTTTTTCAGCCATGGCCGCGATCATAGCTGCGCCCGCCGTGGGGCTTGCCGTTGCCACGATCTCAACCGGCCTGTCGTTCATCTTCTTTATTGGTGGATCAATCATCGCGTTGCGCGGCATTCAGGCGCACCGGTCGCTGCTCTTGCGTCGCCAACGTCTGTCAGCGGGCCCGGCAGGCGCGGCGGCCATGTTATGACACGGGTGGAAGACTTGCCCGGCAGGCAGATTGTAGAACACGCCCGCGCACCATAGCAACCCTACCTCGATAACTGGAAAGACCCCCGACCTTGGCTCGCAACAGCGACAAGATCTACATGCTGCTGGCGACGTTCGCGCGGTTGGGCGTCGGGATGGTGACCTTCATCTTGCTCGCCCGGTTCCTTGGGCCGACGCCCTACGGCATTCTGGCCGGGGCGATGGCCTATTCCGGGCTGATCAACCTGCTGACCGATTTCGGGTTCGCGATTTCGGCATTGCGCACCGCCTCTGCCGATGTGGCCAACAGCGGGGCCATCGTGCGCCGGGTGCTGGTCAGCAAGGTGGCGTTGACCGCGCTAGCCCTGGCCATCGCCGTGCCGGTAGTCATGCTGACCGTGCCCGCCGCCCGCTGGCCGATCTATGCCCTGGCAATGGCAGGAACGAGCGCCAATGCCCTGGCCGAATTGTGCATCATCGCCGCCCGCGCCCGCCGCCGTTTCGATGCCGAAGCCGTGCTGGTGATCGGCAACAGCGTGGTGATGACCGCGATTGTTGGCGCGGTGGCCATCACCAGGCACGATCTGCTCGCCTCGACGATGGCCTTTGCCGCGTCGCGTGTTTTGTACCTTGTCATCACGGCATTTTCCCTGCGCAAATGGCTGGAACTGGGCAAATTGACCAAGGTCGGCGTCCGCCAGATCGCAGAGTCGCTGAAGGCAGGCTCAGGCTTTGCCATCGATGGCGGGCTGACCAATGTAGCCGGGCAGATCGATGTGCTGGTCTTTTCGGTGCTGCTCGGCGCGCACGAACTGGGGGTCTATCAGGCCGGTGCGCGGCTCGTTCAGGTGATCAGTCCGCTCGCGGTGGTGCTGTCGACGGTCTATATGCCCAGCCTGTCCGCGGCGGCGATCAACCACGATAACGCTGGTTTCGAACAGGCCTCGTTCAGGCTGAATGTCGAATTCACACTGCTCGCGCTGTTGGCGGGTGCGGCATTCACGTTTGCCGGGCCGCTTTTGACCCGGCTCGTCTATGGCCACGCCTATGATGCGTTGCTGCCGCTTTGGGGCGGTTTTGGCGCCTATGCGGTGCTGCGGCTGTCAACTTCGGCCTATGGCATTCAGCTCGCCGCGCTTGGCGCGGTCAGGGTCCGGATCGGCACTCAGCTTGCCTCGATCCTTTTTTTCCTGACCCTGACATTTGTCGTATTTCCGCATCAGGGCTTGACTATGGCACCGCTTGAACTTGCCGCATCCAATGCCATCATCACCGCGATCTATAGCGTCGCTCTCGGACGGACTCTGAAGCGGCGCGCCTCGCTTGCAACAACAGCCGTCCTCGCGCTTGGTTCCGCGCTTGGCTTCTGCTTTGTCTACTGAGATTGCCCCGTGCCGAACTCGACACTCTGCCAAGGCCCAGTATCGCACAGATCCGGTCTTAAACCGCGCCGGCAAACCACCGGCTTCCTGATCCGATTTCCATGCAGGACCTGACCCCGATGGCCGCCAAAACGATCACTGTCGCGCTCCCCTGGCATTCGCTGGGCCATGGCAACCTTGGTGTCGATGCCCTGACCCGGTCGAACATCGCGATCATCCGCGCCGCCGCCGCGCGGATCGGGCGCGAGGCGCGCTTCATTACGCTGTGCAGCACCGGCAATGTCGCGCCGGATGACATCCCGGTGGGCGTAGAAATCGGCCCGATGCCGCGGATCAAGCCGCTGCTGCTCGGGCGATCGGACTATCTGGCCGCGCTGCGCCGGTGCGATCTGGTGGTCGATATCGGCGAAGGCGACAGCTGGGCGGATATCTATGGTCGCGAACGGTTGGCGTTTCACGCCGGCACCAAGATGGCAGCGCTCGCGCTGGGCAAACCGCTGGTGCTTGCCCCGCAGACGATCGGGCCGTTCAACCATCCGTTCGCGCGCTGGCTGTCCGACCGGATCATGGCGCGCGCCCGCGCGGTGTTCACCCGCGACGATCTGTCCAGCGCCTACTTCGCCTCGCGCGGGTTGAAGACGCCCACCGACGAATTCATCGATGTTGCTTTCCGGCTGCCGTTCGAGAGGCAGGCGCGTGTTCCCGGCGTGGTGCGCGCAGGCGTCAACGTGTCGGGCCTGCTCTATCGCGGCGGCTATACCGGGCGCAACGAATTGGGGCTGACGATCGACTATGTCGATTACACCCGTCGGCTGATCGCCGCACTGTTCGAACGCGGAGCCGAGGTTCACCTGGTGCCGCATGTCTACGCGAGCAGCGGCAACGACGATGACCTGTCGGTCGTGCCCGACCTGATCCGGCGGTTTCCGATGCTGCGCGTGCCCGACCGGTTCGCCAGCGCCAGCGCGGCCAAGGGCTTCATGTCGGGGCTCGATTTCGTGGTGGGTGGCCGCATGCACGCCTGCATCGGCGCGTTTTCGGCGGGCACCCCGGTTGTGCCGCTGGCCTATAGTCGCAAGTTCAACGGGCTGTTCGGCACGCTGGGCTATCCGCACTATGTCGATGGCAAGGCCGTTGATACCGATACCGCGCTGGTGCAGACCATGGCCGGGTTCGACAACCGCGGCCGGCTGACGCTCGATATCGAGGCGGGCCTTGCCATCGCGGCCGACAGGCTTGATCGCTACGAAGCGGCGCTGGCCGATATCATGGGGGCGATTTGACGATGCCAAGCCTGTCCCACATCGTCGACAACGGCCTGTGTACCGGCTGCGGCGCCTGCACAGCGGCGATCGGGCGCCCCGACCTTGCCATGGCGATGACCGACCAAGGCTATCTTCGCCCCGCCCCGGTGGAGCTGGCCGCCGCAGAACAGCGTGTGCTCGAAGCAGTGTGCCCGGGTGTCGGCCTGCAGGGCAAGGCCAGTGAGCCCGGCTATCACCCGCTGTGGGGCCCTGTGGTCAGCGTTGCCACCGGCTACGCCACCGATCCGGCGGTGCGTTATCGCGGATCGTCGGGCGGGGTGCTGACCGCGCTGGCGATCGGGCTGGTCGCCTCGGGCGAAGTCGAATTCGTGCTGACAAACGGCGCCGCAGCCGATGATCCGATCAACAATGCCACCCGCGCCGCAGCCACCCGCGATGACCTTATGGCCACCGCAGGATCCCGCTATGCGCCGTCAAGCCCGCTTGCCGCAATCGAACCGCACCTTGCCGCCGGCCGCCGCTTTGCCTTCATCGGAAAGCCCTGCGATATCGCCGGGTTGGCGCGCATGGCCCGCCGTGATCCGCGGATCGACGCGCAGATTCCCTTTCGCCTGGCGTTTTTCTGCGCTGGCGTGCCCAGCCGCCAGGGTACGCTGGCCGTGCTTCAGGCGCTGGGCGTGGCGCACGAGGATTGCGCCAGTTTCCAGTATCGCGGCGATGGCTGGCCGGGTCTGGCCCGCGCGCGGCGGCATGACGGCAGCGAAGCCAGCATGGACTACAATTCCAGCTGGGGCACGATCCTCAACCGCCATCTGCAGTTCCGCTGCAAGATTTGCCCCGATGGCACGGGCGAATTCGCCGACCTGTCGTGTGCCGATGCGTGGTACGGCAAGGACGGCTATCCCGATTTCGCAGAGCGCGACGGCCGCAGCCTGATCGTGGCGCGCACTGCTCGCGGGCGGGCGCTGCTGGAACGCGCGCTGGACAAGGGCTGGATCGCCACCGAGCCGCTCGCCGTGGGCGAGATCGCCCGGATGCAGCCCTATCAGGTGCAGCGCAAGAGCAATGCCTTTGCCCGTATCGCCGCGGTGCTGCTGGCGCGGGGCACACGCCCGCGTTTTCGCGGCATGAAGCTGTTCGGCCTTGCGCTCAGCGAATCAAAAGTGGGCCAATTGCGCAACGCCTGGGGCACTTGGCGCCGCTCGCGCGGGAAAACGCTGAACTGAACAGGGCGCGGCGATCCGCCGCGCTCATGCCTTTCGCACTTGCGAGATTGGCACGGGGCGGGTAACTCCCCGCACGAATACGGCGCACAGCCGCAAAGGGGGCCGACTTGCAACCGACCGTGCGAATCCTCGGCACTCATGGCGTTCCGGCGGCCTATGGCGGCTTTGAAACGGCTGCGGAAAATATCGGACTCTATCTGGTCCGGCAGGGCTGGCGGGTGATCATTTATTGCCAGCGCAGTGGCGACGGCCCGATCACCTATGACACCTGGCGCGGCATCGAGCGCGTCAATATCGAGGTCGATTTGCCCGGCTGGCGCGGCACTTCGCGGTTTGACTGGATCTCGATCGCGCATGCCTGCCAGTATCGCGATTTGTGCCTGACCTTTGGCTACAATACCGGCATCTACAACTACCGCCAGTGGCTGAAGGGCATTCCCAATGTCATCAACATGGATGGCATCGAATGGGCGCGATCGCGCTGGGGCTTTACCAAGCAGGCGATCCTATACATCAACGAACGCTTTGCCGCGTTTTTCGGCACGCGGCTGATCGCCGACCACCCGGTGATCGAAACCTACCTGCGCACCCGCGCCCCGGCGCGCAAGATTATCACGCTGACGTATGGCGCCGATCCGATCGAGCAGGCCGAAACCGACCCGGTGATCGCCTTGGGTCTCGAGCCCGGACACTATTTCAACCTGATCGCGCGGCCGATCCCGGAGAACAACATCCTGGAGATCGTCCAGGGCTTTTCAGCGCGGCCGCGCGGGTACAAATTGGCCCTGCTCGGCAAGTTTCTGGATGAAGACCCCTATCACCGCGCGGTGAAGGCCGCCGCATCGGACGAAGTTGTGTTTACCGGTGCGATCTACGAACCCGACCGGGTGAAGGCGATCCGGTTCCACAGTGCCGGCTATCTGCATGGCCATACCGTTGGCGGCACCAACCCGTCACTAGTCGAGGCACTAGCCGCGGGCAACCCAGTGATCGCGCACGACAACCCCTACAACCGCTGGGTGGCGGGCGATGCCGCGATCTATTTCACCGATTCGGCCAGCTTTGCCGAAGCGCTGGAAGCGCTGATAGGCAGCAACGAGCGCCAGGCCGCGATGCACGCCGCCGCGATTGCCCGATTCCATGAGGAATTCACCTGGGATCATGTTGCCGGACAGTACGAGGCGCTGCTGCGCGAGCACTTGCCCAAGGGCTGAGCGCCTTTTCGCCGAAATGACGATCGACGCGGTGATCTGTGCTTGATCGCGGCGGCGCGAGGGCACACAGAACTGCAGCGTGGACGACCTGACGGAACCCCTGCCCGAGTCCTCTACCCCGTCACCGTCGACAACGCCCGGGACGAACCCTTGCGCCGCCAGCAGGTGCGGCTGTGGCATGATGCGGTGGACGGCCTTCTGGGCGCAAGAGCTTTTGGACGGGACCTAACGTGATGCCGTGGATGACCTCCGCACCAGCCTAGCAGCGCGATGATGTGGTCGTTGTAGGTCCACGTCTAGAAGTCGTTCCATGGAGCAGGAGGTTGTCATCATCGGATTGGATCTGGCGAGGAATGTATTCCTTGTGCAGGCCATCGTAGCGGATGGCGAAGTGCTGATCCGGCGCAAATTGAGCTTCTCCGAGGTTATCCGGTTCTTCGGGGAGTTGTCCCCTTGCTTGGTCGCCATAGAAGCCTGCGCCTCGGCGCATTACTGGGCGCGCGAGCTAATCGCCTTCGGCCATAAGGTGCACCTGATGCCGCAAGCTTATGTTAGGCCATACGTGAAGCGAGGGAAGACAGATGCGGCTGATGCCGAAGCGGTCACCCGGCCGACGTGCGCCTTGTGGCTGTGAAGTCGGTCGAGCAGCAAGCGGTGCTGATGCTTCACAAGAGCCGCGATGTCATGGTTCGCCAGCGCACCATACTCATAAACGCGCTGCGTGGTCACTTGGCTGAGTACGGGATCGTGACGGGCTTTGGAGCGGGCGGCGTCACGGCGTCGACGAAGGCATTGCACGAAGAGCAGTACAGGCTTCCCATTCATGCAAGGTCGGCACTCCATGGTATTGCCGCCCAGTTGATGGCGCTAACCAGCGGGATCGAACGCCAGCGAGCACAGATTGCGGCGTGGCATCGCAACGATGAGACCAGTCGGCGGCAGGCGACCATAGCGGATATTGGCCCGATTACCGCTTCGGCCATTGCTGCAGTTGTACCTGACGCCTCGCTGTTCCGGTCAGGCCGGCAGTTCGCCGCCTAGCTGGGCCTTACACCTCGACCGCAAAGTTAAGGCGGTAAGGAGCGACTGGGCGGAATAACCAAGCAGGGCAACGGCTAGCTCCGCCGGCTGCTCGTGGTTGGTGCAACAGCGGTCGTGCGGATGATGCGTAAGAATGCCGCTAGCCAACCCTCGATGGCGTGGCTGCTCGAGCGGAAGCCGACCTAGATCGCAACGGTGACGCTCGCCAACAAGACAGCTCGCATCGCTTGAGCCGTAAAGGTACCCATCCGGCGGGTCCCGCCTTGCGTATGAGGTAAGCGACCGGTCTTAAGTGCGCTCTTAAGAGTGCGCTTAGGAGCGGTCGATGGGTCAGATCACGGTGTTTTCCGGGCCGGAGCGGCGTCGCCGTTGGAACGATGAGGAACGACTGGAGATCCTGAACGAGGCCTTCGCGCCTGGGGCCTGCGTTGCCGAGGTTGCCCGGCGGCGGGATGTATCGACCGCGCTGGTCTACACGTGGCGGCGTAAGCTGCGCGATGCTCACTCCGAAGCTCAACCGGACGGTTTGGCGTCTCCGGGTTTCGCCGCGGCCGTGATGGTCGAGGATGCGGCCTTCGCTCCTTCCGGCCTGCAGCCCGCGATCGTCATCGACCTGGCGCGCGGTAAACGGATCAGCATCTTTGCCTCGGCTTCGCCGGCTCTGGTAGCCTCAGCGTTGAAGGCGCTGCGATGATACCTTCGGGTGCGCGGGTGTGGATTGCGATGGGGCACACGGACATGCGCAAAGGGATGCAGGGGCTGGCGTTGCTGGTTCAGCAGGGCCTCAAGCGCGATCCCCATGGCGGCGACCTGTTCGTATTCCGCGGGCGTGCCGGATCGTTGGTGAAGCTGATCTGGCACGATGGGATCGGCATGTCGCTCTACGCCAAGCGGCTCGAGAAGGGGCGCTTCGTCTGGCCATCGGCGAAGGACGGGATGGTGTCGCTGACAGCTTCGCAACTGGCCTGCCTGCTCGACGGGATCGACTGGCGTAACCCGCAGTATTCCTGGCGTCCGCAGAGCGCTGGATAGGGACGTCGTTTTCTTTGTGATCGGCGCATTTTGGGCTTCATTCGGACGGGTTTTTGTGATTCCATCGCGGTCATGGAAGCCGTCGTTTCGCCCCTTCCTGACGATATCGAAGCGCTCAAGGCGCTGCTGGCGAGTGCGACCCGGCGGGCCAATGAGGCCGAGGCCAAGCTCGCCAACGCCCATGCCCGGGAGAGCGCCACCGAGGCCGTGATCGCGCACCTCAAGCTGCAGATCGCCAAGCTGAGGCGCGAGCAGTACGGCGCCAGCGCCGAGCGCACCCGCCGGCTGCTCGACCAGATGGAGCTGCAGCTCGAAGATTTCGAGGCCGACGCCGCCGAGGACGATCTTGCTGCCGACGTTGCGGCCGAGAAGACTGCGACCGTTACCGCCTTTGAACGCAAGCGGCCCTCCAGGAAGCCGTTTCCCGAGCACCTGCCGCGCGAGCGGGTCGTCGTGCCAGCGCCGTGCTCTTGCCCGGCCTGTGGCGGCAGCCGGCTATCGAAGCTGGGCGAGGACGTCACCGAGACGCTCGAGGTGATCCCGCGCGCATGGAAGGTCGTCCAGACCGTGCGTGAGAAGTTCTCCTGCCGGGACTGCGAGACGATCACGCAGCCGCCCGCGCCCTTCCACGTTGTGCCGCGTGGTTGGGCTGGTCCCAGCTTCCTCGCCATGCTGCTGTTCGAGAAGTACGGCCAGCACCAACCCCTCAACCGCCAGGCCGAGCGCTTCGCCCGCGAAGGCGTGCCGCTCAGCACCTCGACGCTTGCCGACCAGGTCGGGGCCGCCGCCTTTGCGCTGATGCCGCTCTATCGGCTCATCGAGGCGCACGTCCTCGCCGCCGAGCGATTGCATGGCGACGATACGACCGTGCCCGTCATGGCCAAGGTGAAGACCGATACGGCGCGATTGTGGGTCTATGTGCGCGATGATCGATCGTTCGCCGGCAACGATCCGCCTGCGGCGCTGTTCCACTACTCGCGCGATCGGCGAGGTGAACACCCACGAGCCCATCTATCGTCCTGGTCAGGGATCCTGCAGGCCGATGCCTATGGCGGTTACGGCGAGCTCTATGCTCCCGGACGCATGCCTGCGCCCGTGCTCGAGGCCGGCTGTTTTGCCCATGCGCGGCGCAAGTTCTTCGAACTGGCCGACGTCGCCAGCGCAGCCCGCAAGAAGAGCCGCGGCGATCATGCCGGCATGATCTATCCGATCGCGCTCGAGGCCGTGCAGCGGATCGATGTTCTGTTCGATGTCGAGCGCGGCATCAACGGCAAGGACGCGGCCGAGCGGCTCGCGGTGCGCCAGGACCTGAGTGCGCCGCTCATGGCCGAGCTTCACGCCTGGCTCACTACCCAGCTCTCCAGGCTTTCGCGCAACCACGACCTCGCCAAAGCCATCAACTACATGCTGCGCCGGTGGGACGCGTTCACCCGCTTCCTCGACGACGGCCGAGTCTGCCTCACGAACAACGCGGCAGAACGTGCTCTGCGCTGCGTGCCCCTTGGCCGGAAGGCGTGGCTGTTCTGCGGTTCCGATCGCGGCGGTCAGCGCGCGGCGGTCCTCTACACGCTGATCCAGACCGCCCGTCTGAACGACGTCGATCCTCAGGCTTGGCTCGCCGATGTGCTCGCTCGCATCGCCGAGCATCCGGTCCGCCAGCTCGATCAACTGCTGCCGTGGAATTGGCAGCCCGCTCAGCGATCCATCGCCGCTTGATCAGAGCTGGGCTGCGGCCCTCACCGGATGGCTACCCGTAAAGAAGCGGAAGGAGGGCTACGCCATCGCCGCATAATCAGATCTCGATCACTCGACACTGGCGTGAAGGAATGCGTTGGGGCAGCTCAGTATGGATAACGAACCGGTCAGACCGGG
Source organism: Erythrobacteraceae bacterium (assembly GCA_027489095.1). Lineage (GTDB taxonomy): Bacteria > Pseudomonadota > Alphaproteobacteria > Sphingomonadales > Sphingomonadaceae > Erythrobacter. Next base: position 7,879 of record JAIYAL010000065.1, on the reverse strand, counting down.
GGCGGTGAAACCCAGGGGGCACAGGGGCTCGAGCGCGATGACGTGATTAGGGACCTATCCTGCAGACTTCATAAGAGCCAGCAGCCATCAGGCGCTGCACGAACAGGCCGAACACATGGATGCACCCGATCGAGGTCTTCATTGCCGAAGAGCTCTTGCGAAGCGGAGGCAGTCAACGAGATGGCGTCAATCGGGCTTGCCGACCTTTGCAGCCAGGGCAGCGAGGTTCTTGTTGAACCCGCCCATGCGGCTCCAGCGGATGAACCGGTTGAAGTTCGCCTTGGCCGGACCAAACTTAGCAGAGGCATTGCACCAGCGCAGACCATTGCGGATCACAAAGATGATGCCGCTAATGATACGTCGATTATCAACCCGAGCCACCCGACGTAAAAAGGGAAGATACGGCTCAATCCGGCGCCATCTTCGTTTCCGACAAGCAGAACAAGCCACCCATGGCAACGCCCCCTTAGCGCCGCCATTGAATCAATAGCTCCCACTCTCCGCAAGCAATTTAGTACGTTCGGAGCCTAGTCGATCCGCGATAGACGAATATCATCAAGGTGGATAGGTGTTCGAGGAGCAAGCCAAAAGATCAGCTGCTGGACCGGACATTTCCCATCAACCTCAACCAATAGTCGCCAAGTGTAGCGCTCCCCCGGAATACGTGTGCCGCTCGACGCTCTGCTCAGGTCCGCGCCACAACCTAGTGATACTTGGATTGAATCTGCTCGGGCTGGGTTTGTCGCCGGTGTTGCCCAAGTTAGATTATAGCGACCTTGCTTGAGGCTCAGAACCTGCCTTAGGATCGGTAAAGTAGTTACGCCAGTTACTTCAAGTGCTAAATTGTGATGGCCTGTCACATCATTGACAATTGCGACGTTAACGTCTCCTCGACTAGCTATTTGCCAGTTAAAGCCCATCGGCTTACGTATCGTATCTATGCGCTCCAATCCGCCGTCATAAATTAGTGCTCCGGAACTGTCGCAATTGAGTTGCCAGATGGATTGTGCGGCTGCGATTAAGCCAAGGTTGATCAGCCGCTGCGTTATCTTTTCGGAATCGGGGCAGTCCCACACTCCTTTACCACTCCGGCGCATCAGGTCTATGCGTTCAAGTAGTTGGTCTGTTGGAAGATCGTCAACATATGTGACTATCGTCCGCGCCCAGGCTGGAGACAGCTTCAATCGATCAGCCAGCGCAGCGCGACCAGCGTCAGTCGCCGCCATAGCTGCCAGCAGTCGATCCCTGCTCTCGTCAAGGGGGGCTTGCCGCAGCAAAGCATCGAGACGCTCGGAGGCAACCTTGTAATCTTCGCTCTGAAGTGCCTGATCAAGCCAATAGATCTGAGTCATCCGGTCGCGCCAGCCTAACTGTCCCGAGACATAGAATGCCTTATGTGCTTCGTCCGTGTGCTGCGAATAGAGCATCACTTGACCGAGGAGCGATACCGCTTGAACGGAGATCGGATCGGAGGCGATTGCCCTACGCGCAAATCCGATGGCATGGGCAGGGCCTTTAGTAACGAACGTCCGCATCGCGCGCGATCGTGCCGCCCCTGTGTCGTATGGCCAGCCGACGAAACTGGGAGAGTTCGGAAATTCCCGGCATTGTCGGTCCGTGCCGCTCAGCAAGGCGGCAATGGCCAGAATCAGCAATAGCGTGATCATTGCTACCTTGCGGACACGCCCAACGACACTTTTGGTGTGGGGTTCCGACATGCGTCAACCCGCGGTGGAGTTGGTGTACTGGTAGTAGTTGTAACCGTAGTACTCTGAGTATCGGTTCCCCGAAGCCGACGAGTCGAACTGGGTAAGCACACCGCCGAGGATCGTGGTGCGCATATTGCGCAGACGGCGGAGCGACGCCTTGAGTGAGCCGCGGCGGCTGCGATCGGACTGGATGACAATGACCACTCCATCGACCAGAGCAGCCATGAGCGGCGAGTCGGCAAGACCAAGTACGGGCGGACTGTCGAGCAGCACAAGGTCGAACTTTGCGGTCAGTTCGTCAAGCAGCAGCGTCATACGATTCGAGCTGAGTAGCTCGGTCGGGCTCGGCGGGATTGGGCCCGATGTGATGATTTTGAGTTGTTCGACATCGGTGTCGCGCAACACTTCTTGGACGGTGCTCTGTGAAGTGAGGATACTCGTCATGCCACGATCGTTCTCGCCGTTGAGTATTGGGATCGCTCGATGCAGCTCCGGACGACGTAAATCAACATCGAGCAGGACTACGCTCCGACCAAGCCTTGCGATGCCTCGCGCGATAGCAAGGCTTGTCGTGGACTTGCCTTCCGAGGGTTGTGAGCTGGTAACCAGCAATGTCTTGGGTAAACCTCCAGCGGTGGAGTACAGCAGCGCACTTCGAAGCGAGTTGTAACCCTCGCTGACGGGTGACTTTGGATCCTCAATCGCCACCTCGATGTCGATTTCCCTAACGAGAGGAATTACCCCGAGCAATGGCATCTGGAGCTTGCCTTCGATGTCTTCCGGTACCTTGACCGAGTCATCGAGGAGTGTACGGAAATAGACCACGATGCCGGACGAGATGATACCAAGAACCAAGGCCAACAGAAGGTTGCGCAAAAGATTTGGTGAGCTGGGGCGGATTGGTGGGATAGCTGTATCGATTATCGCAATATTGCTGGCGCTGATGCCAGCTGCAGCATTGAGCTCCTTGTAACGCTGAAGCAGGCCTTCATAGACAGTACGGTTTGTGTCCGCTTCACGTTCGAGCAGGCGATACTGCACGAGCTGATCCTGTTCGGCCAATGACGACCCCTTGAGTTCCGCCACCTGACGCTTCAGGTTATTCTCGGTCGCCAGAGCCGCTTCGTACTGCTGCTTTACCGACGCCCGGATGGTGCCTGCGACACTTTGAATTTGCGCGTCGATCACGCCAACCTGCGCTTTGAGCTGCTGCACCGCCGGATAATCTTCGAGATGGTTGGCCCTCTGCTTTTCAAGCTCGGCCATATTGCGCGCACGCTCCGCAAGCAGCTGCGACACGGCAGGATTGGCCAGAACGTCGGGTGAACTGAGCGGATTTCCTTTGGAGATCAGTGACCAGCGACCTTCCACCGCAATGCGGGCGGCTTGGGCCTCATTGGCTGACGAGTTCACTTCGAGCAGGCTGGTGGTCGTCACAGAACTGCCAACGCGGTTGCCCTGGCCGATCGAACGCGTTGACGCATCGCGATCGCGGATCAGCCCTGCATCACGCGCATAGGCGTTTAGCTCCCGCTCCGAGCGTTCAAGCTTTGCACGTGCTTCGGATAGCTGCCCCGAAATGAACTCCCTTGCATAGGCCGAGCTGTCGAACCTTCGCTGGAGATTGGTCTGGATGAACTCGGCGGCAAAGGCATTCGCTATCTGTGCAGCGAGTTCAGGCTGCGTACTGATGAAGCTGACCGTTGCAAGGCGCGTATTGCGTGGCAAATCGACATCGCGTGCTGCTTCGATTGTCCGCATTGTGAGGTCTTCGACCTCGGCCCGGCTAAGATCTTCGGTCGGCTGACGCACGCCCATCGCGTCGTAGAAACGGGCATTGCCGACCAGGCGCAGCCGTTGGGCAACGCGCTCGGTGAGAGCCCGGCTTTTTAGGATATCTACCTGAGTCTGGAGGAAGCGTTCAGTGTCAGATGCGGCGACGACCGGATCCTGCAATGTATCATCCTGCTTGCCGAGAATCTGGGCAGACTGATCGTTGATCTGAAGTGTCGTTTGGGCCGTGTAGCGGGGCGTCTGGAGCATTGTAACAATGACTGCTAAGGCCAGCGCAGCGATTACGATGACGGTGAGAACTATCAGGTTGGCCCGGATAATCGCGATGATTTCCCGGATATCGAACGATGGCTTGCCATCCGAATAGGGATCGATCTCGCCGTAGCTGCCGTAACCGTTGCTGCCGGCAAACTGCTCGCGGGCGAGGGAGAGGTCGGCTGAGCCTGAGCCTGATGTGATCTGCTGCACGATACCGCCGAGGTTAGAAGTTAGTGAAGACGTTGAAAATGGGCGCTGCCCGCAGCAAGTCTTGATAGCCGGACTTAACCTGAGAGAACCCGACGACGACTACATCGCCGCCAAGGATCTGCGGATCAGGATCCCGGCCTGCACGAATGCGTCCGAGATCGAAACGGGCTGCCATGCGCTGGTTCTTGATGGTCCGGAAGATCACCACCTCATTTAGCTTGGCGATTCGCGTAGGGCTCTGTGCCAGCGCGATCGCGCCAAGCAGGGTTGTCTGGCTGTCGACGGGATAGGATCCGGCCTTCATGACTTGGCCTTCGACCGTAACCACCTGGCCTGTTTGCTCGATCACGTTGAGCGTGACGTTCGGGTTGCGTAGATAGTTGGTGCCGAGCTTTGTAGCGATCAGCGTTGATGCCTGCGCCGGCGTCAGCGCTGCGACGCGCACGGCACCGATAAGGGGCACCTGGATAAATCCCGCGTCATCGACCGGCAGCTTCTCCAACGTCAGGTCCGGCTCACCGAACACCGCCAGCGAAACGATATCGCCCGGAGCAATCTGATATTCGCTCGGCGTCGTCGCCCGGTCGATCGGGGGAATTAGTGCGTATGCTGCATCCCGGGTGGGCAGTGTGCCGTACATCTGCGACGAACAGGCGGTTAGGCTTGCACTGGCCAGCAGCATGACGATAGCTGCAGATTTTTTCACTTTACGCCGGGCCCCTTGGCTATTTCGTGATCTGAACGCAATGGACGATGCCAGCTTACATTGCACAGTGCAACATGGCACGTTTCCCTGTAAAATCTAACGGTCATTGCGGATGTCGCTGCGGTGCAGCAGGTTCCATCAGGAATGCGACAGCGACTGCCGCCAACATCGCGAGCGACATGCTGCGCATGGGATAATCGACGATCGAATGCAGGGCTTCGACTGTCAGCAGCCCGCAAGCAAAAATGACCTGAGCACGCCGACTAGGGGGCGTGCCTGCCCTATGCGCAGCGATCAGCGAACGCACAACGAGGGACAGAATGACCAGAATGATCAGAGAAAGAACAATCAGGCCGGGCAGACCGGCTTCAAGCGTCCATTCAAGCCAATCATTGTGTGCCCGCACCGGCCGGGTGGGGTCGACAATGTCAAGCCGTTCGGCGGCCTCAAGCATAGGAACGATGGTGCCGATCCCGCTGCCGAATGGCCAAACCTGACCGATGGAATACCACGTGTCCGCCCATAGATCCCAACGCGCTTCCCTGGTCAGCGAAAACCGGGCGACGACTTTCTGGACCGACTGAAGTTGCAGGAGCAGGCCGCCCATGGCGATCACCGCCGCACCGCCACCGAGCAGGTAGACCGGAGCGAGGCGCAACCGCAGCATGGGCCATAGCATGGCAACGACAAACAGCAGGGTCAGAACGGCAAGGCCAATGCCCGTGCGCGAACCGGTCATGAACAAGCCAAGGCCGAACGTGAACAAGCCGAGCAGCAGCGCAGCGAGAGTAATGGGGTGGCGGCGACCATCCGAAAGCCGCGACGTGGCCAGAACTCCCATCGCGAGAATACCGATCAGCAGAATATCGGCTTCGGCGTTGCGATTGGCCTGGAAGCCGACGAGGAAGCCTTCACTGAACTGGCTGTAGAGCGACCATTCGAAGCCGCCTGTATGGGAGAGCTGAAGGACACCCAGCACCAGCGAGGCGAGACCGCAGGCAACCATCACAACACAGAGCCATGACCTCCCTCTGATGGAGAGCCGCGAAACCTGAAGCATGAGCAGGACCGGGAAGATTGTCGCAAGCAGAGAAGCGAAGGTGCGCGCCGGAGCCATCGTTAGCGGCATCCAAGACTGATCGGCCTGAACAAGCGCGAGCGATTGGATCTCGACCGTGCGTCCGGGCAATGCGTGCCACACCGATGGCGGGAGCGGAATGAGTTGGGTGACCGGGATCAGCAAGATGAGTCCGCCGAGCAACCAGGCCGGCGCCTGTACCTGCCCGAGACCGCGCTGCCAGCTCTGCGAGACCAAGAGTGGGATCAGAAGCAGGGCAATCAGCACCTGCAAAATCATCTCAGTCTGGGGATTGACGGTTCCGCCACCGCCCAACGTCAGACCAAGTCCGAGAATGGCCATGCAAAGCGCAGTTCCCGGCAGCGGGCGGGTTCGCAATGGGGGAAGGGCATCGGCAGTTCGGCCGGATGGCTTGCGCCGTGTTTCGCTCAGTCCGCTTATCGCCTGCACGCCTGACATGTCAGAGCCCTCCTCGCAGACGGTCTAGGTATCGAACTTCCGCTGGGCAACACGCAATGCCCGATCCGGAAAGCTCCACATTCAGACTACCCACAGCAGCGATAAAGCTGCGCAACATACGCACTTGCAAGAAGGGCTCGCGAAGTCACCTCGGCGAGCCCTTCAGGAACAAAACAGGCAATGCGAGCAATCAGCCGCCGTTGCTGTCGCTCGACTTGGTCGCTTCGTAGATGCCCACACCGAAGGCGCCAGCAGCGAGAAGGCCGAGGCCGACGTCGGTCCCGCTAACTTCACGCGACTCACGACCGACCGGAGCAGTCGTGCGAATACCCTTGGTCTTCTTGACCGAGACGACACCCGGGGTTGCCGCACCGGGGCGAACCGTTTCGGCGTAGGCGGCCGAGCTGGCGAGAACCACGCCAAGCGTAGCGGCACCGGCCATGGCGATCTTGAACATGCTCATTGTCCCACACTCCATTAACTTTACGGAAAGATGCTTAGTACGCTTTCGTGATTCGATCAACCTGAATGTTGCGTCGCGTGCCAGTTTATGTTGCATCTGCGAACGCCGAAAACATCATAGTTTGAAGCACATTGACATCCGGCACGCTGCAGTTCGACATTCTCAGTCGCTTTGTCGCGCGAGGAAAACGGCTCGCCTTAGAATGCCCGATCGTGAACCAAAACGGTGACGGTAGCGAAAATGATTCGAATGTCCCTGATCGCCGTCCAGCCATCAAGATACTCAAGGTCTGCCTGCAAACGGCTGGTCAGGTCGGACTCCGAGTCGGTGGCGCCGCGAAGACCGCGAATCTGCGCAAGACCGGTGAGACCAGGCTTAAGTGAATGACGCAGAAGATATCTGGGATCGACTTCCCAGAAGCGCTTCTGACCGGCCAGCGATCCGATGGCATGCGGGCGAGGTCCGACGATGCTCATGTCCCCGCGCAGCACGTTGAAGATCTGCGGGAGCTCGTCGATACTCGTCTTGCGAATAAACCGACCGATCCGCGTGATACGGTCATCGTCCTTGCTTGCCGACCGCGAGCCGGCGGCGTCGAGCTTCTCCACACGCATCGAGCGGAACTTGTAAATCCAGAACAGCCGGTTGTTGCGGCCCTGGCGCTGCTGCATGAAGAAGACGGGTCCGCGATCCTCAAGCCAGATAAGCAAGGCGACGACGAGCAGCAGTGGTGCCAACGCGACGGTTGCGGCGCCAGCAATCGCCAGATCCATCGAGCGCTTGGCGGCACGGGCCCTGACCCCCAGCGGCCCGACCGAAACCACCAGCGAGCCGAAACCGTGTCCGCGGCTTGCCCCGAGAACACCAAGCTCCTGCACTTCCGGATCGACAATCTCACCGCAGATGTTGGAGCCCTTGAAGACGAGAGCCCAATCCTTGCGACGCTCCGGCGGGCATGTCACGATGACCCTGTCCATGTTCGTCATGAACATGCCGAGCCGGTCCAGCATATGGGGATCGCTGCGATCCGGCCGCAAACGGTGCTCGCGCGAATCGATATGCCAAGCATGCGGGACGCGCACGGGACTGCCGCCGTCATCGATCACCAGCACGTTTTGTGCAGTCGTTCCGCAGCTCGAGCGAATGACGGGCTGAATGACAGCTCGCGCCCATGCCATGCCGCCGGCGACCACGACCAGACT
>JAIYAL010000116.1 GCA_027489095.1 Erythrobacteraceae bacterium | reverse complement strand
CTGGCGGACAGGGTGGGATTCGAACCCACGGTAGGCTTGCACCTACGGCGGTTTTCAAGACCGCTGCCTTAAACCACTCGGCCACCTGTCCTATGCCTTGGCTGGCTAACGCCAGACGGCGGTTTTGTCACGCCCCTCTCGTCCGGGCGATTGTGTTTGAAAATTCCTGACACCCGCCAGACCCCCTCTAGCCCCGCTTAGACCCCTCCTAGACCCCCTTTAGACCCCCTTTAGACCCCCTCCAGACCCTCATCAGAACGGGTTTTTTGCGATGTTTCACGTGAAACAGCGGCTTTGCGGCGGACTGGCTGAAACGCGGCTTGGGCTGCAATTCATCCCCAGCTGCGTTGTTGGGAATTCATCCAAGGTGTGACATCCCTAGGATCATGATTCCTCGCCTCCTTCCCGCCGCCGCGCTGGCGCTTGCTGCTCTCGGCGCGCCGCCGGCCTCGGTGCCCGCGATCGCGCAGAGCACCAGCGCTGACGGGCTGACCTTCGAGGCCTATCTCGGCCAGCTCAAGACCCGTGCCCGCGCCGAAGGCGTGGCCGAGGCCACCATCGACCGGATGACCGCGGGGCTCTCCCCCAATCCGCGCGTGATCGCACTCGATAACAATCAGCCCGGCAGCGGCACCGCGCGCGGCTATCCGCCGATGTCGGCCTATATCGCCGCCCATGTTGACGCGCCGCGGATCGGCGGCGGGCGCGCTGTCTATGGCCAACACCGCGACCTCCTGGGCCGGATCGAAGCGCAATACGGGGTGCCCGGACCGATCATCGTCGCGATCTTCGGGCACGAGACCAGCTATGGCCGGGTGAAGGGCGAGTTCGACCTTGCCCGCAGCCTCGCCACCCTCGCCTGGGAGGGGCGCCGCCGCGATCTCTTCGCTGACGAATTTGTGGCGCTGATGAAGATCGCCGACAAGGGCTATGACCGTTCGCAATTGATCGGGAGCTACGCCGGGGCTTTCGGCAATCCGCAGTTCCTGCCCAGCGTTTACCTGCGCCTTGCCGCCGACGGTGATGGGGATGGGCGGGCCGACATTTTCACCAACAGGCCCGATACCTTCGCGTCGATCGCCAATTATTTCCGGGATGCCGGCTGGCGGGCCGGGCAGCCTTGGGGCGTCCGCGCGAGCGTGCCGTCCGGCTTCGACGTCGCGTCCTACCGCACCCGGCTGATCTCTCCGGTCTGCCCTCGGGTCCACGAGCGCATGAGCCGGTGGATGACCGTTGCCGAATGGCGCGGTGCAGGCGTGGTGCCGCAAAGTCCTCTTGCCGATGACGTCATGACGTCATTCTTCCAGCCCGATGGCCCCGGCACCCCGGCCTGGCTGCTGACCGGCAACTACCGGGCGATCCTCGAATATAATTGCTCGAGCTATTATGCCCTCAGCGTCGGATTGCTTGCGGACGAAATCGTGAACTGAGGGGGCGCCCTGCCTCGCCAAGCGTTGAGGGGGCGGGTATAGCGACCCCGTGATGCCGCCCGAAAGACTGCGCCCCTTGCTGCGCCTGATTGCCCTTGCCGCCCTGCTCGTCGCTCTGCCGGCGCGCGCGATGACGCTCGATCCGGGTGCAATTGCGGCCGCCGTCCCCTCCGCCGCCGAGGCGCCCGTGGCGCTGCTGGTCGATCTCGGTAGCGGCCAGGTGCTCCACGCACGCAATCCCGACCGCCGCTTCATGCCCGCCTCGGTCACCAAGGTGATGACCCTCTATCTCGCGTTTGAGCTGATGAAGGCGGGCAACCTCTACCCCGAGCAGGTCTTCGTGATGAGCCCCGCGATCGCGCGCGACTGGCGGCGTAAGGGCTCGACGATGTTCCTGGATCGCGGCGAACAGGTGCGGGTTGAGGATCTCTTGCTCGGTATCGCCAATGTCTCGGCCAATGACGGCGCCGCCGTGCTGGCGGAGGGGCAGGCAGGTTCGGTCGCGGCCTGGACCGATGCAATGAACCGCACCGCCTGGGGCCTTGGCATGAACGGGAGCCACTGGGGCTCGCCCAACGGCTTTCCTGATGAGGGGCGCACCTTCACCACGGCAAACGACCTCGTGACGCTGGCGCGGGCCGTGATTACCCGTCACCCGGACGAGTTCGGCTATTACATCGGGCGCATGGGTTTCGACTACAAAGGCATCGCGCAGGTCAATCACGACCCGATGATCGGGCGCGTGGCCGGCGCGGATGGGATCAAGACAGGCTTTACCAACGAATCCGGATTTTCCTATCTCGGCACCGCGCGGCGCAATGGCCAGCGGCTTGTCCTGGTGCTCGCCGGGGTGGATAACGGGCGGCTGCGCGCGCGCCTCGCCAAGGCCTATGTCGAATGGGGCTTTTCCGCCTTCGAACAGCGGCAGCTCTACGCACCCGGGGCAATTGTCGGCAAAGCGCGGGTACAGGACGGTGATGCGCGCGCTGTGGCGCTGAAGGCGGCCGGCCCGGTTTCGATCGACCTTGCGCGCGGGAGCACGGCCAGGCTTACCGCGACGATCCGCTACGAGGGCCCTCTGCGCGCGCCGCTTGCCGCCGGGCAGGAAGTGGCTGTGCTCGAGGTGACCGCGCCGGGCGTTTCGCCGGCACGCATTCCGCTCTATGCGGCCGAGGACGTGACAACGGCAGGGCCGCTTGACCGCATCGTCAATGCAGCCCTCGGACTGTTCTCGTGAGCCGGACGCCCCCAAGCAGCAGGGGGGGCCGCTTGATCGCCTTCGAGGGCGGAGAAGGGGCGGGCAAATCGACCCAGGCACGCCTGCTGGCCGAGGCGTTGCAGGCACGGGGTCTCACCGTGGTCATCACCCGCGAGCCGGGTGGCACGGCGGGGGCCGAGGCGATCCGCGCGCTGCTGCTCCATCCTCCGGGTGATGCGGGTTGGACGCCCCACGCCGAGGCACTGCTGTTCGCCGCCGCACGTGCTGATCATGTCGCGCACCTGATCCGTCCGGCGCTGGCTCGCGGCGAATGGGTGATCTGCGACCGGTTCGTGGATTCGAGCCGCGCCTACCAGGGCGGGGCAGGGGGCCTCGGCGATGCCGCTGTCAACGCGCTCCATGCCTTTGGCAGCGACAGCCTGCGCCCTGACCGGGTGATCCTTCTGGAAGGCGACGAGGACGCGCTGGCGATCCGTCTGGCCGCGCGCGGACAAGCGGCCGACGCGATCGAGGGTCGCCCCGCCGCCTATCACCGTGCGGTCGCCGCCGCCTTCCGCGCAATCGCCGAAGCGGACCCCCAGGGCTTTGCAAGGATTGATGCCATCGGCCCGCCGGAGCGTGTCCACGCCCGCATCCTCGACAGCCTGAGAGATCTCTTGCCATGATCCGATGGCCCAACCACGCTGAAGCCTGGCGCGCCTGGCGCGACGCGCTCGGCGGTGAGCGGATGCACCACGGTTGGCTGCTCGCGGGCAAGGCAGGGCTTGGCAAGCGCGATTTCGCCATGGCCGCCGCGCGCGAGCTTGTGGCTGAGCCGGGCGTCCCGCAACCGCAGGGTGAGCACCCCGATATCATCACCCTCACTTATGGCCCGAAGGATGACAAGGCCGAAAAGGCGCAGGCCGAGGGCAAGCCATTCGAACTCGCTCGCTCGATCCGCATCAAGCAGATCCGCGCGATGCAGAAGCGGCTTGTCACCCGGCCCACGCTGGGAAGCCGCCGCGCGATCATCATCGATCCGGCTGACGACATGGAAAAGGCCGCCGCCAACGCACTTCTGAAGAGCCTTGAGGAACCCCCGCAGGGCACCTTCTTCCTGCTCGTCACCCACCGGCCGGCGCGGCTGCTGCCGACGATCCGCTCGCGCTGCCGCAGTTTGCGTTTTCCGGTGCTGAGTGACAGCCAGTTGGCCACTTTGCTGGAGGAAGCGGGCCTTGTGCCCGACCTCCAGGCGATTGCCGCTGCCGAGGGCTCTTTGGGCGCGGCGCTGCGTTTCGCCGAGCAGGATCTTGCACCGATCGCGCGGGTCGTCTCAGGGCTACTCGCCAGCGGCGACAGCGGCATGACAGGGCGCGGCGAGCTTGCCCGCCTGATCGGCCCGCGCGCCGAGCGCGAGCGGGTGCAGGCGGTGCTCGATCTGGCGCAATCCCTTGCCGCCCGCGCGGCGCGCACCACCGACGACCCGCAACGCCGCACACGCCTGGTGGACGTCCACACCGCGCTCGTCCGGCTTGCTGCCGAAGCGCCGACCGCCAACTTCGATCCTGCGATGCTCTCCTACGAGATCGGCACCTTGCTTGTCGCTGCCGCCCCCGCTAGCGAACCGGCCCATGGCTGACACCACACCCTTCTACATCACGACCGCAATCAGCTACCCCAACGGGCGTCCGCATATCGGTCATGCCTACGAGGCCATCGCCGCGGACGTGATCGCGCGTTTCCAGCGCCTCCAGGGGCGACGCGTACGCTTTCAGACCGGTACCGATGAGCACGGGTTGAAAATGGCCCGCAAGGCCGAGGAGCAGGGCCGCACACCCGCCGATCTCGCTGACGAAATGTCATCGTATTTTCAGGAGATGTGCGATGCTTTGAATGTGTCTTATGACCGTTTCATCCGTACCTCGGAAGCCCCTCACCACCGCGCCAGCCAAGCCATCTGGCAGGCAATGGAGAACGCCGGCGACCTCTACCTTGACCGCTACGAGGGCTGGTACTCGGTGCGCGACGAGGCCTATTACGACGAAAGCGAGCTCGTGGAAGGCGGAGCGGGCGAGAAGCTCTCCCCACAGGGCACACCGGTAGAGTGGACGGTGGAAGAAAGTTGGTTCTTCCGACTTTCCAAGTACCAGGACCAACTGCTTGAATTGCTGAAGACGCCGGGCTTCCTCGAACCGGCGAGCCGTCGCAACGAGATGATCGCCTTCGCCGAGCAGGGCCTGCGCGACCTCTCGGTCAGCCGCACGTCCTTCGATTGGGGCGTGAAGGTGCCGGGCAGCGATGGCCACGTGATGTATGTGTGGGTCGATGCGCTCACGAATTATCTCACGGGCCTCGGGTATCCCGATGATATGGGTGAATTCTGGCCTGCCAGCCTGCACCTCATTGGCAAGGATATCGTGCGCTTCCACACGATCTACTGGCCGGCCTTCCTGATGAGCGCCAATCTGCCCGTGCCGCAAAAGGTGTTCGGGCACGGGTTCCTCCTGAACCGCGGGCAGAAGGAATCGAAGTCGCTCGGGAATGTCACCGATCCGCTGGAACTGGCGGAAACCTTCGGCGTCGATGCCTTGCGCTACTTCCTGATGCGCGAAGTCGCCTTTGGGCAGGATGGAAGCTACTCGCCCGAAGCCATTGTTCTGCGGGCCAATGCGGAGCTGGCGAACTCCTTCGGTAATCTGGCGCAGCGCACCCTGTCGATGATTTCCAAGAACATGGACGGCAAGCTCGAAACCTTCGAGCAGGCGGATGCGGACATGACACTGCTGGGCGCGGTCAACGATCTCTGCGCTAACCACCTTCCGCTTTGTTTCGGGAACTTGAGTTTCTCGGTGGGCATCGAAGAGTGGATGCGTGCGGTCCATGCCTGCAATCAGTATGTCGACGAGCAAGCACCCTGGGGCCTCAAGAAGACCGATCCCGATCGCATGAAGGCGGTGCTCCAGACGCTGTTCATGGCGCTGCGCGACCTTGCCATCGCGATCCAGCCTGTGGTGCCGGAGAAGGCAACAGCGCTGCTCGATCAGCTCGGTATTCCCGAGAGCGAGCGCACTTACGCCGCGCTGAGTGACGACGGGTGGTTCCACCGGCTCGTCGCCAGCGGCTTCACCGTCGCCCCGCCGACGCCGCTGTTCCCGCGGCTCGAATTGCCTGCCGGGGAGGCATGAGCGCGCGCGATGCTGGTCGATAGCCATTGCCACCTCGAATACAAAGGCCTCGTCGAGGACCGTGAGGGCGTGCTCGAACGCGCACGGGCGGCGGGGGTGGGGGCCTTCCTCAATATCTCCACCCGTCAAAGCGAGTGGGATCAGGTCGTCGGCACCGCCGCGCGCGAACCCGATGTGTTTGCGAGCGTCGGCATCCACCCGCACGAGGCCGACGCGCATCAGGATCTCGGCCGTGCCGTCCTGCTCGAAGCGACCCGTCACCCCAAGGTCATCGCGATCGGCGAGACCGGGCTGGATTACTATTACGATAAATCGGACAGAGGGGCGCAGAAGTCACTGTTCCGCATGCATATCGATGTCGCGCGGGAGACACAGCTGCCACTCATCATCCATACCCGCGACGCCGAGGACGATACCCATGCGATCCTCGCCGAGGAGATGGAGAAGGGCACCTACCCAGCGCTGATCCACTGCTTCACCGCCTCTGCCGATTTTGCCGAGAAGGTTCTGGCGCTGGGGCTGACGATTTCGCTTTCAGGGATCGTGACCTTCAAGAATGCCAAGGACTTGCAGGAGGTCGCCCAAATGATCCCGGACGACCGCCTGCTGGTCGAGACCGACAGCCCGTTCCTTGCCCCGGTGCCGCATCGGGGAAGGGTGTGCGAGCCCGCCTTTGTCTCGGACACCGCTGCCTTCGTCGCAGGTTTGCGAGGAACGGATGTGGAACACCTCAAACAGGTGACCACCGCGAATTTCTTCAACCTTTTCAGCAAGGCGGCTTTGTGAAGCTGGTCATGCTCGGATCGGGCACCTCGACCGGGGTGCCGCGGCTGGGCGGGCCGGATGGCACCGGCGACTGGGGCGATTGCGATCCGGCGGAACCGCGCAATCGCCGGACGCGGGTCTCGATCATGGTTGAGAGCAAGGAAGGCAAGCGGCTGCTTGTCGACACCTCATCCGATTGCCGCGCGCAGCTGCTGGCGAACCGCGTCGGGCATATTGATGCGGTGTTCTGGACGCATGACCACGCCGATCACTGCCACGGCATCGATGACCTGAGGGTACTGCGCTATGGGCGCGGTGGGCCAATTCCCGGCTTTGCTGAAACCGAAACGGTGCGGCGGCTGCGCCAGCGCTTCGGTTATGTGTTTGCGGGGCAGGAAGGATATCCGACGATCTGCACGCTCGATACGCTCGACCGGCTGCGGATGATTGCGGGCTTCGGAATCGACTGGTGCCAGATGGCGCACGGGCCCGGTGAGACCACGGCATACCGCTTCGAAGCGGATGGCAAGAGCATCGGTTATGCCACGGATTTCAGTGCCATTTCAGACGACATGGTCAATCTTTTCTATAAGGTCGATCTTCTCGTGAGCGATTGCCTGCGCCGCGATCCGCATCCGACCCACGCGCATCTCGCCATGGCGATCGAACTTGGCGAAACGTGCCGCGCCGGGCGCGTCGTGCTGAGCCATCTCGACAAGAGCATGGATTACCGAACGCTTTGCCAGGAAGTGCCGGATTTCGTGACGGTCGGCTATGACGGTCTGGAGATCGAGGTTTGAGCGTGGATGCGGTGATCCCGGTGCTCGCAATGCTCGTCTGGCTGTTACTGACCGGGAGCGCGGTGGCTTCCTTCCGGCTCGGATGGAGCAAGCTCGCCAAGATGGCGCTGGCATGGCTAGCGATTTTTGTCGGGCTTTACGTGCTTGTGGCGTGGTTCCTGGCAGCCCGGGGCACCGCTGCGGCACTGCTATGAACTTTACATAATATATATTATCCATCTTGAGGATGAGGATGAGCGACACTCCAGCAAAGCCCCCCATCGACCGCCTCCTCGCAATCATGGCCCGCCTGCGCGATCCCGCCCGCGGTTGCGAATGGGATCTTGCGCAGGACTTCACGACAATCGCGCCTTATACGATCGAGGAAGCCTACGAGGTCGCCGACGCAATTGCCCGCACCGACATGGCCGAACTCAAGGGCGAACTCGGCGACCTCTTGTTCCAGGTCGTCTTCCACGCCCGCATCGCCGAAGAAGCCGGGCACTTTACCTTCGCCGGCGTCGCAGCCGCGATCGCCGATAAGATGGAGGCCCGCCATCCGCACATCTTCGGCGATGCGGGCGGGACGATGGACGAAGCCCGCTGGGAGGACCTCAAAGCTGGGGAGCGCGCAGCCAAGGGCGATGCCAGCGCGCTCGAAGGGGTTGCGCTCGCGCTGCCAGCTCTGATGCGCGCCGAAAAGCTCCAAAAACGGGCCGCGCGCACCGGCTTCGACTGGCCTGATCCTTCCGGCTCAGAAGCCAAGATCGCCGAGGAAATCGAAGAGCTGAAATCCGCCGCCTCGGACACAGACAGGCTCGAGGAAGCCGGCGACCTGCTCTTTGCAGCGGTGAACTACGTTCGCGCCCACGGCATCAGTGCAGAAGAAGCCCTGCGCGCCGCCAATACCAAATTCGAGCGCCGCTTCCGCGCGATGGAAGCGCTGGCCGGGCCGGAATTCCCCTCGCTTTCGCTGGAAGCTCAGGAAGATCTCTGGCAGCGGGTCAAGAAGGGCGCTTAAGCTTCAGGAGAGACTGGCAAACTGCCCCAGCTCCTTGGGATTGAGCCGCACCGTCAGGCGCCGCAAGGGTCCGCCGCCCTCGCCCTCGCCTGCGTCCTCATCCCCCACCACATCCCCATGGGCGTGGAGCCAGGCGATCCGCCTCCCGTCACTGACCGCCAGAACGAAACTGACCTCGCGCGCGCCTCCGGTCAGCAACCGGGCAAGCTCGGCCTCCAGGAGCTCTACACCCTCTCCCGTCACCGCAGAGAGGATCACCGCGCCCTGCCCCGCAACTGCCTCACGCAATTCATCAAGGCTTTCAGGGTCCAAAAGGTCACACTTGTTCCAGACTTCGAGCATCGGGATGCTGCTTGTCCCGGTCTCGGCATCGACCACGCCGAGATCGGCGAGCACTTCGAGCACCTGCTTCTTCTGCGCAGCGTGCGAGGGATTGGCCATGTCGCGGACGTGGCAGATGATGTCGGCGGCGGTAACCTCTTCGAGCGTCGCGCGGAAGGCGGCAACGAGTTGCGTTGGAAGGTCGGAGATGAAGCCCACGGTGTCGGAAAGGATCACCTTTTCTACACCCGGCAGCCCGATCGCGCGCATCGTCGGATCGAGGGTCGCGAAAAGCAGATCCTCTGCCATCACCTCAGCTCCGGTCAGGCGATTGAAAAGCGTCGACTTTCCGGCGTTGGTATAGCCCACCAGCGCCACCACCGGCCAGGGCGCACGGCCCCGGCGCTCGCGGTGGAGGGTGCGGGTCTTGCGCACCTGATCGAGCTCGCGGCGGAGGCGACCCATGCGCTGGCGAATCATCCGGCGGTCGGCCTCGATCTGGGTCTCCCCCGGGCCGCCGAGGAAGCCAAAGCCACCGCGCTGGCGTTCGAGGTGAGTCCAGCTACGCACGAGGCGGCTCTGCTGGTAATCGAGGTGCGCGAGCTCGACCTGCAAGCGCCCTTCGGCCGTAGCCGCGCGCTCGCCAAAAATCTCCAGAATGAGCCCCGTACGGTCGATCACCTTGCGCTTGAGCTTGTCCTCGAGATTGCGTTGCTGGATCGGGGTGAGCGCGCCGTCGACCACCACCAGCTCGGCATCGAACTGTTCGCACCATGTGGCGATGTTTTCGACCTGGCCCGAACCGAACAGCGTGTTGGGCTGCATCTGGCGCACTGGCAGGATCGCCGAATGGGCGATCACCACGCCGATCGCCAGCGCCAGCCCCTCGGCCTCAGCGAGCCGCTCGGCCGCGTCGAGATCGTAGCGCAGCTTGCGGATGTCCGGGCACAGAACCAGCGCCCGCGCTCCGCGGGTCACTTCGTCCTGAAGATCACTGTCGAAACTCAGTCGTCTATCCCGTCAAGGTCGCTATCCTCGTCGTCGTCGTCGACACTGAGGTCGACCGGCGAGGCCGGCTGAATGGTCGAGACGGCATGCTTATAGGCGAGCTGAACCGCTCCGTCGCGCTCGAGCAGTATGCAGAACAGGTCATAGGCAGCGATCCGTCCCTGCAACATCACGCCGTTGACGAGAAACATCGTCACCTGCACCTCGGCCTCGGCGACGCGGCTGAGGAACATGTCCTGCAGAAGCTTCTGCTTGCGCCCGCCCGCCTGGCTGGCGAACTGTTTCGGGTCAAGCGACTGGCCTGGCATAATCGTGCTGATCGCGTGCTTGTAGACGAGCTGCGATTGGCCGTCGCGGCGCAGGAGGATCGAGAAGTTGTCGAACCATGTGACAATCCCCTGCAGCTTGACGCCCTTCACGAGGAACATGGTGACGGGGATCTTGTTCTTGCGCAGCAGGTTGAGGAAGGCATCTTGGAGATTGCCCGGACGCATTGCCGTGCCGCCAGACTTGGTGTCGGCATCAACGCTGTGTGCTTCGGTCGGCGCCGAAGCGCGCTTGATCGGACGGGGGGAGAGCGTTCGCCCGCTGGACATGGTCGTGGCTCCTGTTCTTGGCGGCCGGTTCTGCGGTCCGCATTTGTGAGGCCTACGCGATTGGAGAGTGATGAACGGCCTTACAATGAAGCATAATGGCGACGCGATAGCCGAGGCACAAGGATTGATTTGACGCAAAATTCTCAGTCCGTCGGAACGCGTCAATCCTCGTCGTCGCGGCGATCAGCCATACCGAGCAGCTTGAGCTTCCGGTGAAGGGCCGAACGTTCCATGCCGATAAAGCTCGCGGTCTTGGAGATATTGCCCGAAAAGCGGCGGATCTGGATCGAGAGATACTCCCGCTCGAAGCTGACCCGTGCCTCGCGTAGCGGCACGCCCATTATCGCCGAGAGGCTGTCGCTCGCCATTCCGATCTGGCCGCCGATGATCTCAGGGGGAAGCATATCGGTCTCGACCACGCCGAGCCGTTCGCGCGGGGTCATGATGATCGTGCGTTCGACCACGTTTCTGAGCTGGCGGACATTGCCCGGCCAGTCATAGGCCTGCAGCGCAGCCATCGCCTCGGTCGAGATTTCGGGCGGGGCAAGGCCCTGATCATTGGAATAGCGGGTGAAGAAATGTTCGGCGAGCGCGGGGATATCCTCGCGCCGTTGGGCGAGCGAGGGGAGCGCGATCGGCACCACGTTGAGGCGGTAGAACAGGTCCTCGCGGAAGCGCTTTTCCGCCATTTCGACGGTGAGATCGCGGGTGGTCGAAGAGACGACCCGCACGTCAACCCCGATCTGCCGCGTCCCGCCGACGCGCACGAAGCTCTGGTCAGTCAGGACACGCAGGATGCGCGCCTGCGTGGAAAGCGGCATGTCGGCGATCTCGTCGAGGTACAGCGTCCCCCCGTCCGCCATCTCGAGAAGTCCAGGGCGCACCTGCTTGCCGTTCACCTCCTCACCGAAAAGCTCCTGCTCGAAGCGTTCCGGGGTGATGCGCGCCGAATTGACCAGAACGAAGGCACCGTTCGCGCGCGCGCTCCACGCGTGGAGCAAGCGCGCGGCCACTTCCTTGCCAGCCCCGGCAGGCCCCGAGATCAGCACGCGGCTTCCAGTGCTCGCCACGCGCTTGAGGGTCGCGCGGACGCCGTTGATCGCAGGTGAGTTGCCGGTGAACTCGGCGCTTCCCCAGCTTCCCTCGCGCAGGCGGCTGTTTTCGCGCCGCAACCGATCGGTCTCAGTGGCGCGCTCCACCAGCAATAGCAGGCGCTCCGCCTCGAAGGGCTTTTCGATGAAGTCCATCGCCCCGCGCCCGACTGCCGCCACCGCGGTGTCGATATTGCCGTGGCCGGAGAAGATGATCACCGGCAGGTTCGGCTCGCGCGCCTTGATCGCGTCAAGCAGTTCGAGCCCGTCCATCTGGCTGCCGTGGAGCCACACGTCGAGCAGGACAAGCGAAGGCCGACGCTCGTCGATCGCGTTAAGCGCTTCGGTGCTGTCGGCGGCGGTACGGCAGGCATAGCCCTCGTCGCCGAGTACCCCGGCCACCAATTCGCGGATGTCGCGTTCATCGTCGACAATCAGGATTTCGAGCGCCATCGGGCGGTTCCTTCGGCTGGGGGTGCTGGGACGAGCGGGGACAGGTTCATACGCTGCCCCCGTCGACGGGAACGGGATTGCGGGCGAAGCGAAGGGTCACGCGGGTGCCGCCGCTCGGCGCGCTGGCGAAGCTCATGTCGCCGCCGTGCTCGTCGACGATCTTGTTGACGATTGCGAGGCCGAGACCGGTGCCCTTCTCGCGGGTAGTGATATAGGGCTCGGTAAGGCGCTCGGGATTGGCGGGAAGTCCGACGCCATTATCCTCGATGGTGACGACGACGGCCTCGCCGGCATCGCGCATGGTCACGGCGATTTCGCCCGCAAAGGCGCCCTTGCCCTCGGCCGCGCGCGCCTCGACCGCTTCGACGGCGTTCTTGAGAACGTTGGTCATGGCTTGACCGAACTGGTGGCGATCGCAGCGAACTTCGCGGTCGATCAGTTCCGATGACCTCACGGCGAAGGCAATTCCAGAATGGGCGACTTCCTGGAGGAACACCGCTTGCCGGACCAGATCGAGCGCATCCTCGTCGCGGAACACCGGCTTGGGCAGGCGCGCAAAGGACGAGAACTCGTCGACCATCGCCCTGAGCCCCCCGACCTGCCGGACGATGGTGCTGGTGAGCTCGTCGAACAGGTCGCGATCCTCGGCGCCAACTTGCGTGCGGTAGCGCCGCTTCAAACGCTCGGTTGCGAGCTGGATCGGGGTAAGCGGGTTCTTGATCTCATGCGCGATCCGCCGCGCCACGTCCGACCACGCCGCCTGGCGCTGGTCGAGCAGTTGGCGGGTGATGTCCTCAAAGGTGATGACGTGGCCGTTCTTGCCCGGCGCAACCTTGACTGCGAGGGTCAGGAGTTCCGTGCCCTTGGCATGGGTGACGACCGCACGCTCCTTGCCCTCCGCGATCACCCGGGCCAGTTCGGGCGACAGGAGGCCAAGCGCCTGGCCGGTGAGGTTTGCTGCGTGCTCACCTGTGCCTTGCGGCGCAAGGAGCGTCTGGGCAGAGGAGTTCATCAGCGTGACCCGCGCATCGGCGTCGATGGAAACCACGCCTGCGGTGACAGACTCAAGCACCGCCTCGGTGAAGGCGCGGCGGTCGTCGATCTGGCGGTTCGCACTGACCAAGGCCTGGGTCTGCTTATCGAGCTGGGCGGTCATGCGATTGAAGGCGCGGTTGAGCAGGCCGATCTCGTCCGCACCAGTTCGCCCTTCGAGCCTGAGGGCGAAGTTGCCCTGCCCCACCTCGCGCGCAGCACCGACAAGGGCGGTCAGCGGCTCAACCTGCCGATCAGCAAAGCGCAAGGCAAACCAGATCGCAAGGCCGACCAGCAGCAGGCTCACCGCCACCAGCGCGATGTTGAAGCGCAGCTGGAGCGTGCGCGCGCTGCCCGTCAACCGGTCGTAGGCAGTGACGATCGACTGCGCACGCGACCACGAGTTGAACATCGTCTCCTCGGTGGTGCGGGCGTTGTAAAGATAGACGCCCGACTGCGCATCGATCGGCACAAGCGCCTCGATCCGCTCCGGGCTGCCGACCACCACGGCAAGATCGCCGCGGTCGAGCCGGGGTAGCGCGGCACGACTGAAGGCGAGCGGGCTGTTGTCCTTGGTGAGGTTGAGCGCCGCTGCGGTACGGAATGAACCGTCGGGCATACGCTGGAGCACCGCGCTCTCGGAAATTTCGCGGGCTTGCGCCTGATAGGCGTAGAAATCGGGGAAATCGGGATCGGTGATCGGCACCCGCGCGAGGATGTCGCGCATATCGGTGGCCATGGTGATGGTGTTCTGTTCGACCCCGCGCTGGTTGGCGTCGTAGTAGTTCTTGGCGAGCGCATTAGCGTTCTCCATCAGCCCGCGCGATTCGTCGGAAAACCAGAAGTCGACGCCGGTCTGGAACAGGAAGGCGGCGAACCCGGCGACCAGCAGTGTCGGCACCGCGGCGACCATCGAGAAGAAGAACACGAGCCGCACGTGAAGGCGCGCGGTGCTGCCCGCCGCTCGACGCAGAGCGAGGCGCCGGCCGATCAGTACCAGCAGCATCATCGCGGGCACGAGTGTCGCCATCAGCAGCGCCGAGACCTGCATCGTCGGCAAGAGATCGACGGGCGCGCCCGATCGACTGAAGGCAGACCATGTGGCGATAATCGCTGCGACGAGCATCACGACGGCGATGCCCTCAAGCCACGGGAAAACATTCGCCCGCCGCGCCGCGATCATGAAGCGCCGCCACCAGCGCGGCGGCTGCCAGGGTGCTTTGGTCACGTTGCGAGGCGGGGATTGCTCCATCGTTGCCGCTTTACAACAATGGTGTGGCAGATTTGCAAGGGTAAACTGACGCCACCCTCACGCAATGCGCTGTCAGGTGGCGGAGAAGCGGTCGGGCTCAAGGCCGAGCTCGCCGATCCGCTTGCGCAGGGTGTTGCGATTGATGCCAAGGAGCTGCGCCGCGCGCAGCTGGTTGCCACCGGTTCGCCCCAACGCATACTCGATCAGCGGCTTCTCGAAGGCGGCCAGCGCGCGGTGGTAGAGTGCGCCGGGCGGCGGGTTCTCGGCGGTCAGCCAGCCAGCGAGCGCGGCGCCGAAGCCGCCTTGCCCTTCGCCAGTCGCCATCGTCGCGGGCGTGATCTCGGGGCCAATGATGTCGTTCACCCCATCGGCATCGATCCGCTCCTCGCGGGCCATCAGCGCCAGGCGGTAGACGACATTGCGCAGCTCGCGCACATTACCGCGCCAGTTGCGCTGCTCGAGCCGCTCGATCGCATCGCTGGTAAGCAAGCGCCGGGGCAACCCTTCCTCGGCGGCGAGCACGAGGAAGTGCTGCACCAGCGCGGCGATATCCTCGCGCCGCTCGCGCAAGGGCGGCAGCACGATCGGCACGACATTGAGGCGATAGAACAGGTCTTCGCGGAACGTGCCAGACGCGATCATCGGGGTGAGGTCACGGTTGGTGGCGGCGATGATGCGGACATTGACCGCGATCTCCTGCCGTCCGCCAACCCGCCGGATGCGCCCTGATTGGAGCGCGCGCAGCAACCGGGTCTGCGCCTCGGCCGGCATGTCGCCGATCTCGTCGAGGAACAGCGTGCCGCCATTGGCCTGCTCGAACTTGCCAATCGCCTGAGCGATAGCGCCAGTAAAAGCGCCCTTCTCGTGGCCGAACAGCTCGCTCTCGACGAGGTCGGCGGGGATGGCAGCGGTGTTGACCGCAACGAACGGCCCGGTGCGGCGATTGCCAAGTTCGTGGATCGCCTCTGCAACAAGCTCCTTGCCAGTGCCGCTCTCGCCGGTGATCAGGACGGTGAGATCATTGCGCAGCACGCGCGTGATCATCCGGTAGACGCCCTGCATCGCCGGACTTCGCCCGACCAGCGGCATCTTCTCGCCCTCGCCGCCCGCCAGCGCCGCGCCGCCCTCGTCAGCCGAGGGTGCCCGCGCGCCCGCCGCCTGACGAACGGCATGGACCAGCTCGTCAAGGTCGAAGGGCTTGGGGAAGTACTCGAAGGCTTCGCTCTCGCTGGCGCGTACAGCCGTATCGAGGGTGTTCTGCGCCGACAGCACGATCACCGGCATATCGGGCGCGCGCGCGCGCACTGCCGCGAGGCTGGCGAGCCCGTCGCCATCCTCGAGAATCACGTCCGTCAGCATTACCGCGAAGCTGCGTGCCGCTAGCTGCCGGTCACGCGCGGCGATGCTGGTGCAATGGGCAATGGAGAAACCCTCGTCCTCAAGCGCGGCGACGATCACCGTCGCAATCGCAGCGTCATCCTCAACCAGCAGGATCGGATCGGGAGCGGCACCGGCTGGCATGGATCAGCTCACGTCCTGGGCTTGCGGCAGATGCAGGCGGAAATGGGTAAGCCCGCTGCGTTGATCGCGGTCATGGCTGACATTGCCGTTCATATCGCGCACCAGCTTCCTCACCAGCGATAGGCCGAGGCCCTGCCCTGAGGGCTTGGACGAGACGAAGGGCTCGAAAACGTGATCGCGCAGCGCCGGATCGATGCCGGGGCCATTGTCACTGACGGTGATCTCGATCGGCAGCGGCACCGCGCGCCCGTTGCGGATCGCGCTGAAGGCGAGGCCGCTGACGAAGCGGGTTTGAACGATGATCAGGCCGCCCGGCGTTTTTGGCCCAGCCTGCGCGCGCGCCGCATCGCGGGCGTTGGAAACAAGGTTGATCAGCACCTGTTCGAGCGCGTCGCGGTTGGCGAGCACAGGGGGTAGCGACGGATCGAATTCCTCGCGGATTTCGATACCGTCGCCCTCGCCGCCGGCTGCGCGCATGGTAGCGACAGCAGCGCGGATCGCCTCGTGCGGATTGCAGGCATCCACAGGCCCGGTCCGTGTGCTGCCCAATTGCTGCATCCGGTCGATCAGCCGCGCGATGCGGTCGACCTCGTCGGTGATCATCCGCGCGAGCTTCTTGTCGGCATGGTTGAGCTTGCGCGCCGCGAGTTGCGCTGCTCCGCGGATTGCGGCGAGCGGGTTCTTGATCTCGTGCGCAAGCACCGCCGGCGCGCCGAGCAGGCCTTCGCCGCCCGCCGGCCCGGTCGCTTCGTCGTGACCGATTTGCGACAGCGTCACCACCCGCCAGCCCGGATAGCCCACGAGCGGCGAGGCGGTGAGGTTGACGCGCGCGTCGTGCTGACCAACCCGGATCGCCAGCTCGCGCGCCACCAGCGCATCGTCGCTCACCCCCAGACGCGCCTCGACGCGCGGATCAAGCGGGCCGATGCGATCGATCAGGCGCGTTCCGAGAAGCCGGTTCGCGCTGGTTCCAAGAAGGTCCTCGGCGGCATGGTTAACCTCGACGATGCGGCCATCGTGGTCGATCAGCACCACCGCGAAGATCAGCCCGGCAAGCTGCGCGCGGGCATCGGGACGCCCCTCATCAAGCCCCGTAGCGGCGCTCGCCATGCGTCAGGCCGCCTGCTGCATCAGAAAGGGCGTATAGAAGCGCTCGATCTCGCCCAGCACCTGGGTTGCATCGTCAATGAAGTTGGCCTGATTGCGGAACTCTGCCGAGCCATGCAGGCCCTTGGTGTACCAGCCCAGGTGCTTGCGCGCCATCTTCACGCCGGTGTCGCGCCCGTAGTGATCGAGCATCCGGCGGTAGTGTTCCACGACGAGGGCATATTGCTCCTCGATACCCGGCGTGGCCCGCGCCTCGCCGGTGCGCCACCAATGCATCACTTGGCCCAGCAGCCACGGCTTGCCATAGGCGCCGCGCCCGATCATCAGCCCGTCCGCACCCGATTGTTCGAGCGCGCGTGCCGCGTCCTCGATGGTGCAGATGTCGCCATTGACGATGACGGGGATGCTGACCGCGTCCTTGACCTTGCGGACGAAGGCCCAGTCGGCGCTGCCCTTGTACATCTGGTTGCGGGTGCGACCGTGGACAGTGATCATCGTGACGCCGATATCCTCGGCCATACGGGCAAGGTCGGGCGCGTTGAGGCTGTCGTGGCACCAACCCATCCGCATCTTGACCGTCACCGGAACCTTCACGGCCTTGACCGTCGCCTCCATCAGACGAACGGCCAGCGGCACTTCACGCATCAGCGCGGAGCCTGCCAGCTGGCCGACGACCTTCCTCACCGGGCAGCCGAAATTGATGTCGATGATCGCGGCGCCATTGCCTTCCTGAATCTTCGCCGCCTCGGCCATGCTGGCAGGATCGCAGCCGACCAGCTGCATCGAAACGGGTTCCTCGATGCGGTCCCACGCGGTCTTCTGCGTGCTGACGCGGGTCTCGCGGATTGCGGCTTCGCTGGCGACCATCTCGGTGACGTTGAGGCCCGAGCCATAACGGCGCACCAGCGTGCGGAACGGCATGTCGGTCACCCCCGTCATCGGCGCGAGCACCACGGGCTCGGCAATGGTCACCGGGCCGATGGCGATCGGCTTCAGGGCCGGCGGGGTGGGGAGCGTGGTCATGATCCGGGGGGGGTGCCTAAAATATGGGCAGCGCATAGTGCATTGCCGAAAGGCCGTCCAGACCTTAAGCGAACGCACCGATGGTCACCCCCTCCAGCCTGCCCTCCTTGCTCCCCCCGTTTGCCGCAATCGTGGTCGCTGCGGGCAAGGGTCTGCGCGTTGGCGGTGAAACTCCTAAACAATTCAGGATGTTACGCGGTAAGCCTCTGGTGCGCTGGTCGGTTGAGGCTTTGTCGCACGCGGGTGCCGATCTGCTCGTAGTGGTGATCGCCCCCGACGCCGAGGCCGAAGCAGCAACGGCGCTGGCGGGCATCGCGGGTCTGCAACTCGTCACCGGCGGCGCGACGCGGCAGGATTCGGTGCGCGCCGGGCTCGAAGCGCTGGCGATGTTCGCGCCGGAGCGCGTGCTGATCCATGATGCCGCGCGCCCCGACCTGCCGCGCGATGTCATTGCGCGGCTGCTCGCGGCGCTGGACAATGTCCGCGGCGCGATCCCCGCCCTGCCAGTCGTCGACAGCATCGCCATCGCCGACGCGGCGGAGCGCATGGCGGGCAAGGCGGCACGCGAGACCCTGCGCCGCGTCCAGACCCCGCAAGCTTTCCGCTTCGCCGATATCCTCGCCGCCCACCGCTCATGGCGCGGTGCCCCCGATGCAGGCGACGATGCGCAGGTCTTGATGGCAAGCGGAGGTTCAGTCACCCTCATCCAAGGGGACGAGCGCCTGAGGAAAATCACCTTTGCAGAGGATTTCGCTGACATGTCCGCAGCACCCGCCTTCCGTATCGGCCAGGGCTACGACGTGCACCGGCTCGAAGCCGGCGAGGAGCTGTGGCTGGGCGGCGTGCTCATCCCGCATGACAAGGGCCTCGCGGGCCATTCCGATGCCGATGTGGCGCTCCACGCGATCACCGATGCCGTGCTCGGCGCGGTCGGCGAAGGCGATATCGGCACCCATTTCCCCCCGAGCGATCCGCAATGGCGCGGCGCGCGCTCGGGGCGGTTCCTCGAGCACGCGGTGAGCCTTGCCCGCGCCGCCGGATACGCCATCGCCAATGTCGACCTCACCCTCATCTGCGAGGCTCCCAAGATCGGCCCGCACCGCCCGGCGATGCGCGCCGAGGTAGCGCGGCTCATGGCCGTGGGCGAGGATGCCGTGAGCATCAAGGCCACCACCACCGAGAAACTCGGCTTCACCGGCCGCGGCGAAGGCATCGCTGCCCAAGCCATCGTACTCGTCACCCGCGCCTCCTGAGGACTTCACGCCATGACCCGACGCATGATCGCCCCCATGATCGCTCTTGCAGCACTCACCTCGGCCCAGGCCGCGCAGGCCCAGCAGCAGGGCTGCGCTGCTCCCGCCGACGTTTCTGACGCAGCGGTTTACGCCATGCCGATCGCTTTCGACGCGGCGCGCACGGTCTGCGCCAACCGCCTGTCGCGGAGCGGCTTCATGGCGACCAAGGCCGAAGCCTTCGTCGCCCCGTTCCGCGCTGGCCAGAACAAGGCCTGGTCCGGTGCCTTCCGTCTGCTCAAGATCGTCATGGCGCAGAAGAACGCGGGCGAAGAGGCAGGCGGCATGGACATCGGCGCGATGCTCAGCACCATGCCCGAGAGTGCGGTGCGTCCATTTGTCGACGAACTGGTCGGACAGATGATCGCCGAAGAGATCAAACCCGACGCTTGCGGAAAGATCGAACGGGGGCTCGAACTGATCAGCCCGATGCCAACCGAGAATGTCGGCGGGCTTATCGCCTTGCTCGTCGAGGTATCGGACGTGAACACCCCCCCGGTCTGCACCGCAGCCCCGGCCCCCGCGCCCAAGCGATAACCCGAACATGCCGCTCTCGCTCCTGCCCGATGATATCGCCGCGCTCGCCGCGCGTGTCGTGTCCGAGAACATTGCTAGCGGCCGCAAGGTTGCGCTCGCGGAAAGCTGCACCGGCGGCCTCGTCGCGGGCGCGCTGACCGAGATCGCGGGCTCCTCAGCGGTGCTCGACCGCGGCTTCGTCACCTATTCGAATGAGGCCAAGATGGAGATGTTGGGCGTCTCGCGCGATATCATCGAGACCTTCGGCGCGGTTTCGATCGCCTGCGCCTGGGCGATGGCCAAAGGCGCGCTTGATCGCTCACGGGCGGATGTAGCGGTCGCCATTAGCGGCGTTGCGGGACCCGGCGGCGGGACCCCAAACAAGCCGGTCGGCACCGTGGTTTTCGCAAGAGTGCTGCGCAACGAAGCGGGTGAACCGGAAGGGGAGCTCAGGTTCTTCGCAGGCGGCGAAGGCCCGGACGGCCGCGCCGAGATCCGCCGTCAGGCGACGCTCTGCGCGCTCGAATTGCTGCTGCCGTAAAGCTGCGCGGCGCGCGTTTCGAAGGCCTCGACCATTTTGCGGAAGGCCTTGTCGAAATACTGGCCCGCGATTCTCTCGAAGAGGCGGTTCTTGAAGGTAAAGTCGACGAGGAAGTCGATCTCGCAGGTGCGATCATCGACGGCCCGAAACGTCCAGACATTGTCGAGATCGGAAAGCGGCCCGTCGACATAGTGCACCGCGATCTCGCGCGGGCGCACCTTGGCGACGCGCGACGTGAAGCTTTCACGGATAGCCTTGAAGCCCACCACCATGTCCGCGACCATCTCGGTCTCGTTATTCGATCGCACGCGGGTCGCGATCACCCATGGCAGGAACTCGCCATAGCGTCCCACGTCCGCGACCAGATCGAACATCTGTTCGGCGCTATAGGGCAGGCGGCGGGTTTCGCGGATGCCGGGCACTAGAGCTGAACCTTGGCTCCAGCGCGCGCCAGCTTGTCTTCGCGCGCGGCGCGCATGACAGCGAAATCCTCGCCCGCGTGGTAGCTTGAGCGCGTGAGCGGGGTCGCGGCGACCTGTAGGAAGCCCTTGGCCCGTGCAATCGCGCCGTAAGCGGCAAAGGCCTTGGGCGTCACGAATTCCTCAACCGCGGCGTGCTTGGGCGTCGGCTGAAGATATTGCCCCATGGTGATGAAATCGACGTCCGCACAGCGCATGTCATCCATCACCTGGTGAACTTCGAGGCGCTGTTCGCCCAGCCCCAGCATGATCCCCGATTTGGTGAAGATCAGCGGATTGTGCGCTTTGACCTCCTCAAGCAGACGCAGCGATGCGTAGTAGCGCGCGCCAGGACGGATCGTGGGATAGAGCCGTGGCACGGTCTCGAGGTTGTGATTGTAGACGTCCGGCCCCGCCTCGCAGATCATCTCCACCGCGCGGCGCATTTTGCCGCGAAAATCGGGCGTGAGGATTTCGATTGTGGTCTTGGGCGTGGTGCGACGGAGCGCCTCGATCACCTTGACGAACTGCGAGGCGCCGCCATCCGGCAGATCGTCGCGATCGACCGAGGTGATGACGATGTGCTCCAGCCCCATCTTGGCCGCCGCGATCGCGGTGTTTTCGGGCTCAAAGGGATCGACGGCCTTGGGCATCCCGGTCTTGACGTTGCAGAAGGCGCAGGCCCGGGTGCAGACATCGCCGAGGATCATCACCGTGGCGTGTTTCTTTGTCCAGCATTCGCCGATGTTTGGACAGGCCGCTTCCTCGCACACGGTATGGAGGTTCAATTCGCGCATCAGCCGGCGTGTTTCGTTGTAGCCCTCGCTGACCGGCGCGCGCACGCGTATCCAGTCGGGCTTGCGCTGACGGGCGGGCCGTTCTTCGGGGGCGGACGGCTGCGGTGTGCTGGCGAGGTCGTTCATCAGCGCCATTTAGGCGCGCAAAGGCGCTCCCGCAAGCGCGGTTCCGGTTGCAATTCTGGCACCGGCCCTGACAAAAAAGAGCGCCGGACCCGAAAGCCCGGCGCTCCGTCAAACTCATCGTAATTGTGGGTCGTCAGCCGCCAGTGGCAGGGGCCGTTGCAGAGGCCTCGGCGGCCTTTTGACCCGCGTAGGCGCTCCACAGCCTCGCGACCGGCACGCGCGGCCCCTCGACCTTGGCGAAGGATTCGCGCGCCCCTGCGAAGTTGCCGACACCGACCTGCGCGATGCCCAGGCGGGACAGCACGAGGTTACGGTCGGCGCCTGTCATACCGAGCGCCCGCTCATAGAAGCCGGCGGCCTTGGCGAATTCATCGTGGCTCAGGAAGGCGTCGGCCGCTGCCAACACGGTGCGCAGCTGCGCCGTGGGGGCATTGGCGTCGCGTTCGAGCACCGGCAAGGCCGTCTTGTCCTGCACCACCAGGCCGCTGGCGAGCTTGTATTGCTCCTCGATCCAGCTGTCGCTGCCCTTGGCGATCACACCGCGCGTATAGGCTTCATCGATCACCCGCTTGACCTCGGCCGGGAGACGGCGCGTGTCGGCGGCCTCGATGTAATAGACATAGTCGTTCTTGGCATTGATCGAATCCACCCGGTCGCCGAGACGGAACAGGTCGAGCATGATCGGCGCCTCGAATTCGTTGAGGTTCCGGGTCAAGTTGACAGCATCACGCCAGTTCGCGGTGGTCGGATATGTCGATACCCAGCCCTCCACGAAGTCGTAGACCTGCGGAACGATCTCGCCGTTATAGGCGACCGCAACTCCGCGGCGATACCACCGCTCGTCGACCGATGCGCCTTGCGCCTTGCGCGCGGCGATCGCTTCAGAGAGGTAGTTCAGCCCCTCCTGATCGCGCTTCTCGGAAAAGTAGAATTCGGCCATGCTCAGCTGCAGGTCGGCGATGGAGATGCCCTGCGGACTGTAGCCTGAATCGATCGCCTTTTGCAGGTAGCCGCGCGCCTTGTCGAACTGCTCGAGCTGACCGGCGATCTGCGACGCTACGACATTGTAGCGGCTGAGCTCATCACCGGCGGGCTTGCCGCTGGCAAGCATCAACTCGACACCCTGAAGCTGCAGCACCGGATCCTTGGCGCCGATCGCGGCGTTATACATCAATACGCCGGTCACCAGCTTCTCGTCGGGCGAGACGGCGAGCGGCGCCAGTGCGTTGATCTGCGGCTTGAGCGAGACAACATCGGCACCGGGCGCCTTGATCGCCGTCTCGAGCGGGGTGTAGGCGTCGACGAACGCCTTGCTGTAGACCGGCTTGGCGGCCTCCTGCTTTTCGTCTTTCTTTTTCTTCTGGGCATAGGCCACGTCGGCAAAGCCGGGGACGGCGAGCAATGCGGTGCCGCTGGCGAGCGCCACGGCCAAGGCAAGCTGGCGCGCAAAGCGGGCCGGACGACGGGGCGAAGACAAGTTGGTCAAAGCATCCTCCACTGGTAGAGCAGCCCTGCGCTCCGCTAAGAAAAGCGCACGCCGCTCGATTTTCCGCGAGAGCCTTTGAACGGCTCGGGCGGGATTTGCAATTCCCGCTAGGCCAGCCGGGCTGAACGGGCTTTGAATGCCCGCACATGAAGGCTGACCGCAATGTGGCGGGGAAATGTGGAAAAAGGCTCGCCGTTCGTGCTGTGTTCCGGGGGGATGGTAGCGAAACCTCCGGCAAGTGCCTAGATGGAAGCAACGCGCTGGCCCTGCTAGGGCCCTGCCCGCCGCAGCGGCACAAGAACACCAACAGAAACGGCCCAGACCTTGAGCGACGACAGCGACATCATCGATCCTCCCGCCGCAAGCCCGATGGGCGGCTTTGAACGCATCGACATCGTCGACGAGATGAAGTCGAGTTATCTCGATTACGCAATGAGCGTGATCGTCAGCCGCGCGCTCCCCGACGTGCGCGACGGTTTGAAGCCGGTGCACCGCCGCATCCTTTTCGCCAGCCAGGAAGGCGGCTTCGTCGCCGGGCGGCCCTACCGCAAGAGCGCCAAGATCGTCGGCGACGTTATGGGCAATTATCACCCGCACGGCGATAGCGCGATCTATGACGCGCTCGCGCGGATGACGCAGCCGTGGTCGATGCGCGTGCCGCTGATCGACGGTCAGGGCAATTTCGGCTCGATGGACCCAGATCCGCCGGCCTCGATGCGCTATACCGAAGCACGGCTGGCGCGCGTCGCCAACAGCCTGCTCGACGATCTCGACAAGGACACGGTCGACTTCACCGAAAACTACGATGGGAGCCGCAGGGAGCCGACGGTTCTGCCGGCGCGGTTCCCCAACCTTTTGGTCAACGGCGCGGGCGGGATCGCGGTCGGCATGGCGACCAACGTGCCGCCGCACAACCTTGGCGAAGTGATCGACGCTTGCTTTGCCTACATGGACAATCCGGCGATCACCTCTGAGGAATTGATTCAGTACATTCCCGGCCCCGATTTCCCGACAGCGCCGCTGATCCTCGGCACCCACGGGGCGCGGCAGGCCTACACGACCGGGCGCGGCTCGATCCTGATGCGCTGCCGTCACGAGATCGAATCCACCCGGGGCGCCAAGAGCGAAGGGCGCGAGAGCATCGTCTTCACCTCGATCCCCTATCAGGTCGGCAAGTCCTCGCTGGTCGAGAAGATCGCGGAAGCCGCCAAGGAGAAGCGGATCGAGGGCGTTTCGGACATCCGCGACGAAAGCTCGCGCGAGGGCGTGCGCGTGGTCGTCGATCTCAAGCGCGATGCCACCCCAGAAGTCGTGCTCAACCAGATCTGGCGGCACACCCCGGCGCAGTCCTCCTTCCCGGCGAACATGCTGGCGATCCGCGGCGGCCGCCCGGAAACGCTGCGCCTGCGCGACTTCATCCAGGCGTTCATCACCTTCCGCGAGGAGGTGATCACCCGCCGCACCAAGTTCGAACTCGCCAAGGCACGCGAGCGGGCGCACATCTTGCTCGGTCTCGTGGTCGCGGTGTCGAACCTCGACGAGGTCGTGGCGATGATCCGCAGCGCGCCTAACCCCGCCGAAGCGCGTGCGCGCCTGATGGCCAAGGAATGGCCGATCGGCGACATCGCGCAATACATCCAGCTGGTCGAAGCCATTGAGCCAAGCACCGATCAAGAAAGCGGCACCTATCGCCTGTCCGAACGGCAGGTGAAGGCGATTCTCGAACTGCGCCTCCACCGCTTGACCGCGCTGGGCCGTGACGAGATCGGCGGCGAATTGAAGGGGCTGGCGACCGCCATCGCAGAATATCTCTCAATCCTTGCCGACCGTGTGAAGTTGTATGGCGTTATGCGCGAGGAGCTGGTGGAGATCCGCGCCACCTACGCCACCCCGCGCCTTTCCGAAATCGCTCCGGCATGGGATGGGCTTGAAGACGAGGACCTTATCGAGCGCGAAGAGATGGTCGTCACCGTTACCCACGGAGGCTACATCAAGCGCACCCCGCTCGACACCTTCCGCGCACAGGGCCGCGGCGGCAAGGGCCGCTCGGGCATGGCGACCAAGGACGAGGACGCTGTCGTCGAGCTGTTCGTGACCAGCACGCACAACCCGGTGCTGTTCTTCACCAACACCGGCCGCGTCTACCGCATGAAGGTGTGGAAGCTGCCCGAAGGCGGGCCGCAGACCAAGGGCCGCCCGATGGTCAACCTCCTGCCATTGGGCGACGACGAGCGCGTCACCAACGTCCTCCCCCTGCCTGAGGACGAGGCTTCGTGGGCCGATCTCAACATCGTCTTTGCCACCGAACAGGGCATGGTGCGGCGCAACTCGATGGACGCCTTCACCAACGTGCCGACCGCAGGCAAATACGCGATGGGCTTTGTCGAGGGCTCGGGCGACCGGCTGATCGGCGTGCAACTCCTCACCGAGGAGCAGCAGATCTTCCTCGCCAGCGACAGCGGCAAGGCGATCCGCTTTGCCGCGACCGACGCGCGCGAGACCAAGAGCCGCACCGGCATAGGGGTGCGCGGCATGAGCCTCAAGAAGGGCGGCAAGGTGGTCAGCATGGCGGTGCTCGACCCGCTCACCGCCGACATGGAAACGCGCGAGGCCTATGTTCGCGCGGCCGCGTGGAAGAACAACGACGCCGTCCCCGCCCTGGCTGCCGACGGGCAAGCGGCGATGGCCGAGCGTGAGGAATTCATCCTCACCATCACCGCCAATGGTTATGGCAAGATTTCCTCTGCCTATGAATACCGCACCACATCGCGCGGGGGCCAAGGCATCACCAATATCGGCACACCCGAGAGCAATCCGGAACGCAACGGCCCGGTCGTGGCGAGCTTCCCGGTCAAGCACGGCTCGCAGCTGATGCTGGTGACCGATCAGGCCAAGTTGATCCGCCTCGGCATCGATTTCCGCCACCTTGTCGATGGCGGATTCGAGACGCTGAAGGGCTTTTCGGTCTCAGGGCGCAGCTCGTCGGGCATTCGCATCTTCGACGTCGCCAAGGGTGAACACATTGTCGGCGCGGCGCTGATCGACGAGTCCACCGATCCGGAGAACGAGTCCGAGGAAGCCATCGCCGCAGAACTGGCCACCGACAGCGAGCCGCCCGTTACCTGACGGGCTGCTCGCCTCTCAAACATTGAACGATGCCAGTCGCGATCATCACCTGACCGGCATAGTAGAGCGGCCAGATCAGAAGGTCGGGCAGCGGCTCGAGCGCGAGCGTGCCCATCCGCGAGAAAATCAGCCAGTCGCTGAGCACAAAAAGAACCGCACCGGTGCCGACGCGGTAGCGCGGATAGTGGCTCATCCACGCGGCCGAGGCCATCGCCCCGAGGAATGCGCCATAGATCGCGACTTCGGGCAGGCCGCTTAGCGCGTAGCTCACCACCGGAGTGCCGATCAGCAGCGACAGGCCAATCAGCTTCTGGGTCGGCGAGGGCCGTTTGTGCCGGTTCTTGAGGTAGAGAAGCACGGCGACACAATGCGCCGCGGCAAACAAGGCGCCCCCGATCATGAAATCGAGCTCGATCCCCACGTCGCCCGCCGCCGCGAGCGCCAACGCCCCGACCAGCAGGTACCCGTCGCCCCGGTGCTTGCCCTGCGGCACGCGCAGCGCGACGTAAAACGCCAGCAGCCCGACACTCGCGCCCTTGAGCGCCAGGCCCCAAACCCCCTCGCCGACAGGATTGTCGCGCAGGAAGTAGAAAGCGATCGCCGCCGCGATGCTCGCCAGCAGCCACGGCCTCTGTTCGATCAGCGCACGCTTCCCCATCCCTGCCCTTCCCTTGCCCGAACGCCGATGCGGGCTTGCAGGCGGGCTAACACGCAATTACCTGCCCCGCCATGACCGGACCCTCGACTATGCACGATGTGCACATCATTGGCGGCGGCCTCGCCGGGAGCGAGGCGGCCTGGCAGCTCGCCCAGCGCGGCGTCAAGGTGCGCCTGTCGGAGATGCGAGGATCAGGTGACATGACGCCTGCCCATCAGACCGACGGGCTGGCCGAGCTGGTCTGCTCCAACTCGTTCCGCTCGGATGACGATACCAAGAACGCGGTTGGCCTGCTGCATCACGAGATGCGGATGCTGGACAGCCTGGTGATGCGCGCCGGCGAAGTCGCTCGGGTGCCAGCGGGAAGCGCGATGGCAGTCGACCGCGACGTCTTCTCGGCCGAGGTCGAGAAGGCGCTGCAACAGCACCCCAATGTCACGGTCGTGCGCGAGCGGGTCGATGCCCTGCCTGCCGCTGGGCTCACCATCGTCGCCACCGGCCCGCTGACCGCTGAGACACTCGCTGGGAGCATTGTAAGCGCGACCGGCAGCGAACGGCTCGCCTTCTTCGATGCCATCGCGCCCATCGTGCACCACGATTCGATCGATATGTCGAAGTGCTGGATCCAGTCGCGTTGGAACAAGACCACCGCGGCATCGAACGAAGGCGGAGACTACATCAACTGCCCCATGGACAAGGAGCAGTACCTCGCCTTCCACAAGGGATTGATGGAGGGCGAGAAGTCCGAGTTCAAACAGTGGGAAAAGGACACGCCCTATTTCGACGGCTGCATGCCGATCGAGGTGATGGCCGAACGCGGCGTGGAGACGCTGCGATATGGCCCGATGAAGGGTGTAGGCCTCGACAATCCCTTCGATACCACCCCCGATTTCCCGCAGGGGCGCTGGCCCTATGCCGTAGTGCAGCTGCGGCAGGACAACAAGCTGGGCACGCTCTGGAACATGGTCGGCTTTCAGACCAAACTCAAATATGCCGCGCAAATCGAGCTGTTCCGCACCATTCCGGGGCTCGAAAACGCTGAATTCGCCCGGCTCGGTGGGCTGCACCGCAATACGTTCCTCAACTCACCCGAGGTGCTTGACCGCCAGCTGCGGTTGAAGGCCGCGCCGCATATCCGCTTTGCCGGCCAGGTAACGGGCTGCGAAGGCTATGTCGAAAGCTCAGCGATCGGGCTTGTGGCGGGAATGATGGCGGCGGCGGAGCTGGCGGGACGCGGCTGGCAGCCGCTCCCGGCCACCACCGCGCTGGGCGCGCTGCTCAGCCACATCACCGGCGATGCCGAAGCCGTGACCTTTCAGCCCATGAACGTCAATTTCGGCCTGTTCCCCCCGCTCCATCAGGTTGGCAAGAAGGTGCGCAAGGAAGCCTATACCGACCGCGCCAAGGCCGATCTGGCGCGCTGGATCGCCGAAACGCGCGAGGCGGTCCCGGCCTAGCGCCTCAGCACTTGCAGGCGGGCTTCTTCGCGACCGGCTTGGGCGCGGTGGTGGCGAATTCGCGCGTAGAGAGGCGCGCGTCCCTGTCAGCATCCGCTGTCTCGAAGCGGTCGACCGTCGCTACAGCCCACTCCTCGAAGGTCAGCAGGTTGTTGCCATCCTTGTCGAGCTTGCGGAACGCCTCGGTGCGGCTCGAGAGCATCTCGTTTCGGGAGATGAAACGGTCGCGATTGCGATCGTAGCGGAAGAAGCGCTGCTCTTCGCGGCTGAGATCGGTGAGCTCGGGCGGGGCGAGACCCTGCATGGTGCCGGGATCGGCAAAAGGGAGCTTTTCGGGATCGTTCGCGGGCGCAGCGGGCGCCGGAGGCGGCGCGCCAGTCTCGATCGCCGCACGGCCCTGCCACCAGAAAACCCCGACTCCAGCTAGGACAAGTCCCCCCAGCACTCCCAACACCGCCTGTCGCAAAGGTCTGCCCCCTTTTGCTGCAATAGCTGCATGAATATACGATCTTATCGCCCGAAGATAGCGGCCCGCAAGGCCGCGACCGGCGCTCCGCGGCCTTCCATCAGCGGGCGACCGCCGCGTTGCAGCGCGCGCAGACCCAGCGCGCCCAGCACCGCCAGCCCGCGCGCCTCGCGCGGCAGGCGCAGGGCCGGATGGCCGTTGCCAAGTCCAAGGCCCAGGCGCACCAGCAAAGCCCGCTCCTCCTCGCGGCTCACCCGTGCAGCAAAGTCAGCAAAGCTCCAGTGCCAGGCAGCTGCGTAAAGGGCTCCCGGATCGGACGTATCCTCAGGGGTCTTGTCATAGACCGCCAGCAGGGCCGCGCATCGCCCCTCGCCGAACAGCCGCGCGGCGCGCTCGGACAAGGGCGGCTCTTCGAGGACTTGCTCCCAGCCATCGACGAGCGCGATCAGCGCGCTCTCGCGGCCCGCCCAGTGGGCGCCCAGCCCGTCCAGCACCGCGTCCCCGCGTGGCCGATCGGCGAGCGGCGTGCCGAGCGCGTCGCGCCACCATGCAAGCCGCATCTGGCCAAGCATCGGCTCGCTCGTCCGGGCAACGATCCGGGCCAGCCTGCGATCAAGCTGAAGAGCCATGCTTAACGGCCCGCGAACCTTTTGGCCGCTCCATGCGAGGGCCAGCTCCGCTTCGGGAGGCATAAGATCGGCGGCATCATCGGTCACGATCCAAGCGCCTAGCGAGACGGCGGGCGGCTTGGCAAGCAAACTGTCCCATGCAGGTACTCGGCCTTCGAACGGGCACCGAGAAACGGCGTTAGGACTTCGCTAACCATGATCTTTGGCAATGCGCTTACCAGACCGCGTTAAGGCCCGATGCTGACACTGAAACATCCGCGCAACGCGTGCGGGCTTCAGCAGAAGGGCACCGAACCGATGGGGCGAGAAACGCAAGCAGGAAGGTCGTTCATGCAACGGCTGCTGCACGACAAAACCGCCAACACGCTCGCAATCGCCGCAGCATCGCTGATGCCGCTGCTGGCGATGGTCGGCGGCGGGATCGACGCGAGCCGTTACTACATGGCCGCCGCCCGCTTGCAAGCCGCCTGCGACGCCGGCGCGCTCGCCGCGCGGCAGGCGATGACGACTTCGACCTTCACCACATCGCATCGCACGATCGGCCTCAACTTCTTCGATCAGAACTTCCACGACGGGATTTTCGGCACGACCGGGCGGACGCGCGACTTTACCTCGACCACCTCCGGCGTGGTCAACGGCACGGCCAGCGCGACCATGCCGACCACGATCATGGGGGCCTTCGGCTACACCAGCTTCCGGCTCGCGGCGACCTGCAGCGCAGAGGTCAACATCTCGAACTCGGACATCATGTTCGTGCTCGACGTCACCGGCTCGATGGCAGACTGCCCGGACGGCAGCGATTGCAACTCCGGCGCCGGTTCGAAGATCGTCGGCATGCGGTCGGCGGTGATGAGCTTCTACGACACGGTGCAGGCATCGACCTCGCCGGCGGCGCAGGTCCGCTACGGGCTCGTCCCCTATTCGTCGCAGGTCAACGTGGGCCTCTCGATCCCGCGGGCCCATATGGCGAACAACAACACGTACCAGACGCGCGTGGCGCGATACAATAATGCGACCCTGCCCGGCGGAAGGGTTGGCGATCCGATCCTGGTGACCGACCAGACCGAATGGCTGCCGCGCACGCAGGCGAACTTCAACTCCACTAACACCGACCATTATCGCTACCGTACCGACGGGACAGCCGGGACACAGGCGCAAACCGTATGCGGGAACTACCCCGCGACCTACACTGTCGTGATTAACGGTGAAAACCAAAGGTGGCAGGTGTTCGCGGCGACCGAATACGTCACCGGTCAATGGTCCGGCGGCAATTCCAACGACCGTGCGGGATGCCGTGCGCGCGTGCGCAAGACGCGCCCCGCCACCCTTACCGACATCACCCCCCAGTTCCGCGACTGGATCTATTGCCCGGTCACCACCGGCACGACCAATCCGTGCAGCGCCAACAACCCGTCGGGCAGCCCGGCCGGCTGGGAAGCGGTCACCTTCTCGAACATCTACACCAGCAATGCGATCAACTTGCCGATCGGCGCGAACGGGGCGATGACCAGCGTGACCTGGGCCGGTTGCATCGAAGAGCCCGACACCGTGCTCACCGATAACTACAACCCGATCCCGGCAGGCGCCTTCGACATCAATATCAACCTCGTTCCCACGACCGAAGCCCAGCGTTGGAAGCCCGCGTTGATCGACGCGGTGTGGAAGCGCGAGGACAGCAACGGCAACACCCTCAACTGGCTTTACCAGATGGGTGATGAAGCGCGTCCCGGCTGGGCCTGTCCGCGCGCCGCGCGCAAGCTCTCCACAATCGCTCGCACGGACTTGCAGAATTACGTCAACGCGCTGGCCGCAGGCGGCAACACCTATCACGACATCGGGATGGTGTGGGGCGCCCGCTTCCTGACCCCGCGCGGCATCTTCGCTTCGGAAAACTCGACCGCGCCGAACGGTGACCCGATCTCCCGGCACATCGTGTTCATGACCGACGGTGCGCAGGTCAACAGTATCGAGAACTATTCGACCCATGGCGTCGAGTGGTGGGACCGCCACATTACCGGCAACGCCAACAGCACGACCGAGTTCAATCGCCGCGCGGCGCGTCTGCAGGCGGTGTGCAGCGCCGCGCGGGCGGAGAACATCACGGTCTGGGTGGTCGCCTTCGGGACGGCGCTGACCCAGAACCTGATCGACTGCGCCTCGTCCGGACGTGCCTTCCAGGCCACCGATAGTGCGACTCTCACCGCGCGGTTCCAGGAAATCGCGCAGAAGATCGCCGCGCTGAGGCTCACCTCGTGATCCGCCGCCTGTTCTTCACGCGCCGTGTACTGCGGCGACTGGCGGCGGACCGCAAGGGCGTGACCATAGTTGAGTTCGCTATGGTCGGCCCGGTGCTGATCCTCATGATCATGGGCCTGTTCGACCTCGCGCACACCCAGTACACCAGCTCGGTGCTCTATGGCGCGCTGCAGAAGGCGGGCCGCGACCTGACCCTGGAGACCGCCACCAACAGCATGTCGACCATCGATGCGCGCGTTCGCGATCAAGTCTCATCGGTGATGCCGAGCGGCGCCACTGTCACCTTCCAGCGGCTGTCGCATTACGACTTTTCGGACGTCGCCCTGGCCGAGGATTACACCGACCAGAACACGAACGGTCGTTGCGACAACGGCGAGCCCTATGTCGACTCCAACGCCAACACCCGTTGGGACGCCAATCGCGGTCGGAGCGGGCTCGGGGGCGCGCGCGACGTTGTGGTCTATACCGCGAACGTCACCTACCCGCGCCTGTTTCCGCTGTTCTCCATGATCGGCCTTCCGCAGAACGTCACACTCAGAGCGGCAACGACGCTTCGCAGCCAGCCGTTCGACGAACAGAGCGCGCGCGTCACCACTGTTAGGAACTGCACATGATCCGGATCACCGGCAACCGTTTGCGGAGCCTCGCCCACCGCTTTGCAGGCGACACGTCGGGCCTCGCGCTCGTCGAATTTGCCTTCTCCGCTCCGCTGGTGCTTGGCATGGGGATGATGGGCGCCGATACCGCGCTGATGGTGGTCACCCACATGCAGGTGAGCCAGGTCGCGATGCAGGTTGCTGACAATGCCTCGCGCATTGGCGACGCCAACACCCTCGCGGCGCGCATGGTGTACGAGCGCGACGTGGCCGACACCTTGATCGGGGCCGAGCAGCTCGGCGCCAACATCGGCATTTTTCAGCGGGGCCGCGTGATCATCTCCAGCTTGCAGCGGAACGCGTCGGGCGGCCAGTGGATCAAGTGGCAGCGCTGCCGCGGCGCGAAGCAATACAATTCGAGCTTCGGGGTAGAAGGCGCTGGCGCGACCGGCACCACCTTTCCCGGGATGGGCGTAAGCGGCCGCATGATCACCGCCGCTGCCGGCACGGCAGTGATGTTCGTCGAGGTCGCCTACGACTTCGATTCGGTCACGCCGCTCAACCTCTTCGATAACCAGCAGATCGTCTACACGGCGGCTTTCAACGTTCGCGACAACCGCGATCTCAACAGCCTTTTCACGGGCGGCCCTGTGGCACGCTGCAACACCTATTCGGCGGCCCGCCCGACCTGATCGGGCGGCCCCCGCCGCCGCCTAGGGCAACCTCACTTCACGTAGCATACCTTGCGCGCGGCCTCGGCGATGCGCGCGGCGTCGATCAGCGCGAGCTTTTCGAGGTTCGCCGCATAGGGCAGCGGCACGTCCTCGTTGCACACGCGCAGCACCGGCGCATCGAGGTGATCGAAGCCCTCCTCCATGCAGATCGCGATGATCTCGCTGGCGATCGAGCACGTCGGCCAGCCTTCTTCGGCGACGATCAACCGGTTGGTCTTGGCGAGGCTTTTCAGCACCGTCTCCTTGTCGAGCGGGCGCAGGGTGCGCAGGTCGATCACCTCGGCGTCGATCCCCTCCTCGGCTAGCTTGCCGGCCGCCTCGAGCGCGAGCCCGACACCGATCGCGTAACTGACAATGGTCACGTCCTTGCCCGCACGCACGATCCGCGCCTTGCCGATCGGCAGGACGTGGTCGTCGCCATCGGGAACATCGAAGCTGCGACCATAGACGAGTTCATTCTCGAGGAAGACAACCGGGTCTTCCGACCGGATCGCCGCTTTCAACAGCCCCTTGGCATCAGCCGCGTCATAGGGCGCGATGACGATCAGGCCGGGGACGCTCGCATACCACGGCCCGTAGTTCTGGCTATGCTGCGCGCCCACGCGCGACGCCGCGCCGTTGGGGCCGCGGAACACGATCGGACAGCGCATCTGTCCGCCCGACATATAGTTGGTCTTGGCGGCCGAGTTGATGATGTGATCGATCGCCTGCATGGCGAAGTTGAAGGTCATGAACTCAACGACCGGGCGCAGGCCGCCCATCGCTGCGCCGGCGCCGATCCCGGCAAAGCCGTATTCGGTAATCGGCGTGTCGATCACGCGCTTCGGGCCGAATTCGGCGAGCAGGCCTTGGGTGACCTTGTAGGCGCCCTGGTACTCGGCGACTTCCTCACCCATGACGAAGACGCGGCGGTCGCGGCGCATTTCCTCGGCCATCGCATCGCGCAGCGCCTCGCGCACCGTGGTGCTGGTGAAGCTGGTGCCGGCGGGAACGGCGGGATCGGCGGACGGAGCGGCTGCGGCGGGCTTCTCGGGCTTGGCAGCAGAGACGGGGGCCGGTTCAGGCTTGGCAGCGGGAGCAGCTGCGGGGGCGGCAGGTGCAGCCTCCTCCCCGTCGGCTGCGATCAGCGCGATCACGGCACCGACAGCCACGTCTTCGGTTCCGGCGGGCACGAGGATCTTTTCGAGCACGCCCTCGTCGATCGCCTCGAACTCCATCGTCGCCTTGTCGGTCTCGATTTCGGCGATGATGTCGCCCGGCTCGATCCGGTCGCCTTCCTGTTTGAGCCACTTGGCGAGCGTGCCCTGCTCCATCGTCGGGGAGAGCGCCGGCATTTTCAGTTCGATAGCCATGGCTCAATAGGCCTCCACCAGAACGTCGGTGTAAAGCTCGTCCGGCCGTGGCTCGGACGAGGTCTCGGCAAAGTCGGCGGCGGCGGCCACCTCGGCGCGGATTGCCTTGTCGATGGCTTTCAATTCATCCTCGGTCTTGCCGGCCTCGATCAGGGTCTTCTTGAGACCCTCGATCGGGTCGTGGTGATCGCGCTGTTCCTGCACTTCCTCGCGGGTGCGGTACTTGGCCGGGTCGGACATAGAGTGCCCGCGGTAGCGATAGGTGTTGCACTCCATCAGCACCGGGCCCTTGCCTGCGCGAACGTGTGCGAAGGCCACTTCGGCAGCGGCGCGCACTTCGAGCACGTCCATGCCGTTCACCTCCATGCCCGGAATGCGGAACGCTGTCCCGCGGCGGTAGAAGCGCGTCTCGGCCGACGACCGCTTGCTTGCCGTACCCATCGCATACTGGTTGTCTTCGACCACGAAAACGATGGGGAGGTTCCACAAGGCGGCCATGTTGAAGGTCTCATAGACCTGGCCCTGGTTGGCCGCGCCATCACCGAAATAGGCAAGGCACAGCCCGCCATCCTCGTTGTACTGGTGCGCCAGCGCGAGCCCTCCGCCAAGCGCCACCTGTGCGCCGACGATGCCGTGGCCGCCGTAAAACTTATGCTCGGTCGAGAACATGTGCATCGACCCGCCTTTACCGCGCGAAATCCCCGCCTCGCGGCCCGTCAGTTCGGCCATGATCACCTTGGGATCGATCCCGTAGGCGAGCATATGCCCGTGATCGCGGTATCCGGTGATGACGCTGTCCCGCTCGTTGTCGAGCGCGCTCTGGAGGCCGATCGCGACCGCTTCCTGACCGATGTAAAGATGGCAGAAGCCGCCGATCAGCCCGAGGCCGTAGAGCTGCCCCGCCTTCTCCTCGAAGCGGCGGATCAGCAGCATCTGGCGGTAGAATTCGAGCATTTCCGAATCGCTCGCGGCGTAACGCTTCTTGGCTTCGAAGGCCTCCTGCAGCGAATGGAGGATGAAATCCGGATCGTCGCTCCCGGCAACGGGCAGATTCGCCTGTGCAGGCGCTTTGGCAGGCTTTCGGGCCAAGACAAGTATCCCTCTCTCTGGGGCGCTCATGGGGAGGAGAAGCGCAGTCCAGTCCCTATAGGCAGGGAGATGCAGATGACGCAACGGCAAGCCAGTGAGGTCTAGTGCAACGCATACGAAATCAGCGCCCGGGCGCGGCCATCTCGTCCTCGTCGAGCGTGATAACCACCTCGTCCTCGCGCATCACGCCAAGGTGTTCGCGCACCAGTTCGCTGGCGAGATCAGGGTCGGCGGCCTCCGGATCCAGGAGCTTCACCCGGTTGCGCAGGCCATCGCGCTCTTCGGAAAGCCGGGCGATCTCGGCGTTGCGCACCTCAAGCGCCGCAGCGTTCTCGCTCCAAGCGAGCAGCCCGGTGGGCCCGGCGACTGCAAAGCCAGCAAGCAGCAGGAGCGCGGTCAGCGCCACCAGCCGCTTTGCCCTGCTCTCCGTCCCCGCTCTGCGCATGATCGCCGCTTCGCCCCCTTTTCGTGGAGCCCTTAGAATCACACTTGCCGCGCCGCTGCAAGAGCAATGCGGTGTAATGCAGTCAAATCCCTGATGATCAGTAGGAACGCGGCAGGCCGAGCACGTGTTCGGCAAGGTAGGAGAGGATGAGATTGGTCGAGATCGGGGCCACGGTGTAGAGCCGCGCCTCGCGGAACTTGCGCTCGACGTCATATTCCTCGGCGAACCCGAAACCGCCGAAAGTCTGCACGCACATATCCGCCGCTGCCCAGCTGGCTTCCGAGGCGAGAAGCTTGGCCATGTTCGCCTCTTCCCCCGGATTGCCGCCCTCATCATAGACCCGCGCGGCGTGGTGGACCATCAGTTCGGCCGCGCGCATCTGTGCGTATGAGCGGGCGATCGGGAACTGGACGCCCTGGTTCTGCCCGATCGGGCGGGCAAACACGCTGCGATCTTTCGCATAGCCTGTCGCCTTTTCGATGAACCACTTGGCATCGCCGATGCACTCGGCGGCGATCAGGATGCGTTCGGCGTTCATGCCCGAAAGAATGTAGCGGAAGCCCTTGCCCTCCTCCCCCACCAGCGCGCTTGCCGGTATCCGCAGATCATCGAAGAACACCTCGCAGGAGGAATGGTTCATCATCGTGCGGATCGGCTTTACAGTCATGCCGTTCTTGAGCGCCGCCTGCATATCGACAAGGAAGATCGAGAGCCCCTCGGTCTTGCTCGCGGCCTCCTCGCGCGGGGTGGTGCGGGCGAGCAGCAGCATCAGATCGGAATGTTCGGCGCGGCTGGTCCAGACCTTCTGGCCGTTGATGACGTAGGCGTCGCCGTCCCTCACGGCGCGGGTCTTGAGACTGAGCGTGTCCGTCCCGCTGGTCGGCTCGGAGACCCCGAAGGCCTGCAAGCGCAACTCGCCATTGGCGATGCGCGGAAGATAGGCCGCCTTCTGCTCATCGGAGCCGTACCGCAGCAGCGTGTTCATGATGTACATTTGCGCATGGGCCGAGGAGCCATTGCACCCGGACGCCTGGATCTCCTCCATGATCACGCAGGCCGCCTCAAGGCTGAGGCCGCTGCCGCCGTGTTCGGTGGGGATCAGCGCAGCGAGGAAACCTGCGCGGGTCAGCGCGTCAACAAACTCTGCCGGATATTCCCGCACCGCGTCTTTCGCCCGCCAATATTCGCCGGGAAAGCCGTCGCACAGGCTGCGTACCGCGCGGCGGATTTCGGCAAGTTCCT
The DNA here is from genome assembly GCA_027489095.1 of Erythrobacteraceae bacterium. Lineage (GTDB taxonomy): Bacteria > Pseudomonadota > Alphaproteobacteria > Sphingomonadales > Sphingomonadaceae > Erythrobacter. The sequence goes on along the minus strand of JAIYAL010000116.1, from coordinate 22,432 downwards.
CGGGCTCGTGGACGGATTGGGACACCTATTCTCTCTCCTGCTTTGGGCGGAGGCTTGCCCGCTTGCCGGGGGCAAGTCCACCTCACCAATTTGGGTGCTTTCGGACACAACACGGGGTCTGGCAATCCCGTTTCGATCTGCTACCCAACCACGCATAACGGGAGATTCCCTCATGCAGATCATCGCCCACGATCCGGCCCGCTTCATCAGCCTTCCCGGCTATGACTTTGCGGAGAACTGGCTGTCCATCGACCTTGGTGACGGCCTTACGGCGCGGATGCACTACCTCGATGAGGGGCCGAAGGATGCCCCGCCCGTGCTGCTGTTCCACGGCGAGCCGTCATGGTCCTACCTCTATCGCAAGATGATCCCGTTGCTGGTGGGCGCGGGCTTCCGGTGCCTTGCGCCCGACCTTATCGGCTTCGGCAAGAGCGACAAGCCGGACGACCAGAGCTTCTACACCTACGCCCGCCACGTCGACTGGATGAAGCAGTGGCGCAATGCGGTTGTGCCGCAGGTCGCGGGGCTGTTCTGCCAGGACTGGGGTGGGCTCCTCTCCCTGCGCATGGTCGGGCAAGAGCCTGATCGTTTCGCCTTCGTGGTCGCCAGCAACACCTTCCTGCCCACCGGCGGCGGCAAGGCCTCTCCCGGCTTCCTCGCGTGGCGCGAGTTTGCCCGCTCCTCGCCCGATTTCAAGATCGGCGGGATCATGGATCGGGGCTGCCAGAGCGAACTCTCCCCCGCCGAGGTCGCCGCCTATGACGCGCCCTTCCCCGACGAGGCAAGCAAGGCGGGCGCGCGCGCCTTCCCGCAGCTCGTCCCCGTCGAGGACGACAAGCCGGGCGTCGCTGAAAACATCGCCGCATGGGAGGGCCTCGCAGGCTTCGAGGCGCCCTTCCTCACCTTGTTCGGCGAGGACGATCCGGTGCTCGGGAGCGCAGGGCCACTGCTCGCAAAGCGCATCAAGGGTGCCGCAGGCCAGCCCCATGCGATGCTCTCGCGGTGCGGACACTTCAGCCAGGAAGACCGCCCCGAGGAACTCGCCCAAGGCGTGGTCGACATGGCGAGGCTGGCGGCCTTCCTCGCTTGAGCGACACTGCACCCGCCTCTGGGCCCGGGCCCGCTCCGGCCTATCTCACCCGCACGCAGGAACGGGCGCTGGCGCTGACCATCGCGGTGGTGACAGCCAACGCCTATTACATCCACCCCATTATCGGCGATGTGGCACGCGCTTTCGGTGTGGGCGAGGCGACGATCGGCCTCGTCCCAGCGCTCAATCAGCTGGCGTTGGCGCTAGGCATATTGCTGCTGCTTCCGCTCGGCGACTTCATTTCCAACCGGCGGCTGTGTCTGATCTTCGTTGCCGGTCAGACCCTGTGCCTTGGCGGCATGGTGCTCGCGCCGAGCTTCGCGCTGTTCACCGCCGCTTCGACGCTGCTCGGTTTCTTCACCATCGCGCCCTATCTGATCCCCGCCTTCGCTTCAAAACGCGTCGCCCCAGAGCGGCTGGGGCAGGTCACAGCGAAGCTCACTGCGGCGGTGATCTTCGGCATTCTGGTGGCGCGGGTCGGCGCCGGGATCATCGCGGCCCACGCCGATTGGCATACGGTCTATGTTGGCGCGTTGGCGGTGATGGCGGCCGTGACCGCTTTCCTGCCTTTCGCGATGCGCAGCGAGACCACCACCAAGCAGCCGCAAGCGGGTTACGGCGCGCTGATCGCCTCGGTCTTCACCCTCGCCGCCCGGCACCCCGACATGCGCCTGTCGGCGGCGATGCAGGGATTGAACTTCGCGATCTTCACCGCGAGCTGGCTGGCGCTGGCGCTGCATCTCACGGGCCCCGAGATGGGCTATGGCACCGATGATGTCGGCTACCTCGCCGGAGTGGCAGCGATCAGCGTCGTCACCACCCCGCGGTTCGGGCGCTGGGCGGACAAGGTGGGGCCTCGCCGCGCGCGCATCACGGCCGCCGTGGTGCAATTCATCGGCATTGCGTTGTTCTATCCCCTGGGCTTCAGCATCTGGGGCGTGCTGGTGCCGCTGCTGATCGTCAACATGGTCGGCCCGAGCATCGATGTGACGGGGCGAATGACCTTCTTCAGTCTCGCAGCCGAAATCCGCACGCGGCTTACCACCAGCTATGTCGTCACGATGTTCGTGGGCGGCGCGATCGGCAGCGCCTTGGGCACGGCGGTGTTCGAATGGGGCGGATGGGGCGCGACCTGCGCGCTGCTCACCGCCATGTCGAGCGGCGTTGTCGCGCTCGCCCTTTACGCGGACCAGCGCTGGCGGCGGCTCAGCGAGCCAGCCTTTGGGAGATGATGGTGACCCCGGCGCGATTCGAACGCGCGGCCCCCAGATTAGGAATCTGATGCTCTATCCTGCTGAGCTACGGGGTCCCGAGCGGCTTCATAGCACCGCAGGCCCACCATTCAATTCAGTTTGTCGGGCGGCGCCACGGGGAAAGGCAACGGCGCAACCGGAACGCCTTCCTCGATCAGGGCCTTGGCCTCGGCGAGGCTCGTCTGGCCGTGGATCGGGGCATCTTCGCGCTCACCATAGTGCATCTTGCGGGTCTCCTCGGCGAACTTGTCGCCGACCCAGGTCGAGTGCTTGAGCGCCTCCGCCTGCACGCGGGCGAGCGCGGCGAGTGCCTTTTGCACCTCGGGCGGCATGGGCGCATTGGCCAGCTGTTGCGCGGGTGCCGCGGGCGGGAGCACCTCCGGGCGGCTGTTGCCCTTGGCCGGAACCGCAGGCGCCATCGGGGCCTTGCTGACCTGTCCGTTTCCGCAGGCCGGACAAGCGATCAAGCCGCGCGCGCGCTGGTCTTCGTAATCGGCCGAGGAGCCGAACCAGCCTTCGAAGCGGTGGCCTTCGTGGCAGGAAAGGTCGAAGACAATCATGATGGTTAGGATGTGGGGATCGGGCGGCGATTGGCAAGCGCGGGCACCTGAGCGCGCACTTCGGCCACGCGGGCAAGATCGATATCGCAGAAGCCGAGGCCGGGCTCCTCTCCCCCCATGTCGAGCAGCACCTCGCCCCAGGGATCGACAACCAGGCTGTGGCCGTAGGTTGCGCGGCCATCCTCGTGGGTTCCAACCTGGGCGGCGGCGATGACGAAGGCGGACGCCTCGATCGCGCGGGCGCGCAGCATCACGCGCCAATGCGCCTCGCCGGTGGGTTTGGTGAAGGCGGCCGGCACCGCAATGGCATCGCACGCGCGGTCACCCAGCGCGCCGAACAAGGCTGGGAAGCGGAGGTCGTAACAGCCCGCAAGGCCGAGCCGCCCTACCGGGGTCTCCTCGACCGTCACCACCGTGCGCCCCGGTTCGTAGGCCGCGCTCTCGCGCCATGTCTCGCCGGATGCGAGTTCGACGTCGAACATGTGGATCTTGTCATAGGTGACCGGCGCGGCGGCGCCCGGCGCAAAGAGCATCGAACGGTTGGCGTTCTTGCCCTCCGGCACCGCCACCGCCATCGAGCCGAGCGCAATCGTCAGGCCGGTCTGCTGCGCCAGATCGGCGAGCAGCGGCACAAACGGCGTCTGGCCCTGCGACACGATATGCGCCGCCGCCCGCGCGCGGTCGCGGTCGAGCAGCAGCGACATTTCGGGGGTGAACAGCATTGCCGCCCCGCCCTCGCGCGCCGCAAAGGCGGCATCGCGGATCACCGCGAAGTTCTGGTCGGGATCAATCCCCGAACACATCTGCAAGACGGCGATCGTCGGCATCAGCTCGGCAGCCCCTATCCCGCCAGCAGCGCGTCGAGCTTGCCCGCGCGTTCCAGCGCGGCAAGATCGTCCGACCCGCCGACGTGGACTTCGCCGATGAAAATCTGCGGCACGGTCATCGCGCCCGGCGCACGCGCGAGCATCGCATCACGGCCCGGCCCGCCCATCGTGATGTCGTGCTCGGTGAAGGTGGCGCCCTTCTCGCTCAGCAGGCGTTTGGCACGCACGCAGAAGGGGCAGGCGAATTTGGTGTAGATGTCGATCTGGGGGGTAGCCATGGGCACCTCTTGAAAGCTCCGGTCAGCAAACCAGATAAGCGGTGTCGCCGCGTTTCGCCAGTCTTGGGAAACGTGTCCGGCAACAAGGTGGGCGCTGCATCCTGCAGGCCCGCGTCAGACCCAAATTGCTCAGAAAGAGGATTTGCACATATGTCACGTTTCGATTTCACCCCCTATCGCCGCTCCACCGTGGGCTTCGACCGCCTGTTCGACCTGCTGGAGAACCAGGCGCGGCTTAACGGCGGCGACAATTACCCCCCCTTCAACATTTCGCGCCGCGGCGAAGACAATTACCGCATCACTCTTGCAGTGGCAGGCTTCCGCGCAGGCGACATCGACATCACCGCGCAGCAGAACCTGCTTGTCGTTCAGGGCAAGAAGCGTGACGAGGACGAGGACGGCGCAGAGCTTCTCCACGTCGGCATCGCCAACCGCGGGTTCGAGCGCCGCTTCGAGCTCGCCGATTTCGTGCGGGTCGAACGCGCGGATCTCGCCGACGGGCTGTTGATCATCGATCTCGTGCGCGAAGTGCCCGACGCGATGAAGCCGCGCAAGATCGCCATCAACGGGACGGGGACGCTCACCGCCGTGCCGACCAGCGACAGCGGCGACAACGCCAGCGCTGCCTGAGGCGCGACCGTCTGGATAATCCATTGGCCGGATGATCGAATGAAAAGGGGGCGGACCTTGCGGTCCGCCCCCGCGACTTTCGTCGCCTCGCATGGTCATGTCCGTCCGGGTCGCAGAAGACTTACAAAACCACGCAAGCTCGTTGTCTGAAGGCCCGAAGCCGATACCTGTCCCGCTCATCCGGCCATGCCGGAGCGGATAACGGACCAATGCGCTGCGAACCCTCACAAACCGTGAAAAGCCGCCTGTCGTCTAATGCGGAACCGCAGGAACGCGCAAGGCCTATCTGCAAGAGACGCAAGGTTTGAGCGAACCAGTCCACACCTTACGAAACAAAGGAACCCAAAGCCTCACTGAACGCGTGTCCGATTATCGCCCGATCCCCATCCCGCCGCCGTAGCCGGAGCGATTTTGACCTGCGAAATGGGCCCGTCCGGCTCAGACGAGACGCGATTGCTCGAGAGCGGCGGCGATGAAGCCGGCGAACAGCGGATGCGGATCGAAGGGACGCGATTTCAGTTCCGGGTGGAACTGCACGCCGACGAACCACGGATGGTCGGGCCGCTCGACGATTTCGGGCAGCAATCCATCGGGCGACATGCCGGAGAAGATCAACCCCTGCTTTTCGAGCGGCGCGATGAAGGCGCTGTTGACTTCGTAACGGTGGCGGTGGCGCTCGGAGATAAGCTCCGCGCCGCCATAGATGCGCGAGGTATGGCTGTTGGGACTGAGCTTGGCGGGATAGGCACCCAGACGCATCGTGCCGCCCAGATCGCCGCCTTCGGCGCGTTGCTGGATGCCTTCGGCGCTCATCCACTCGGTGATGATGCCCACCACCGGCGCCTCGGTCGTACCGAACTCGGTCGACGAGGCCTTGGCAAAGCCCGCCGCGCGCGCGCTCTCGATGCAGGCCATCTGCATCCCGAGGCAGATGCCGAAGAAGGGCACATTGCGTTCCCGCGCGAAGCGCACCGATGCGATCTTGCCTTCGCTCCCGCGTGTCCCGAAGCCGCCGGGCACGAGGATGCCGTGCATCGGTTCGAGCGCCGCGATGATCGCCGAATCATCGTCCCCCTCAAAGATCTCGGCATCAATCCAGCGGATGTTGACCTTGACCCGGTTGGCGAGCCCGCCGTGAACCAGTGCCTCGTTGAGGCTCTTATAGGCATCCTGCAAGCCGACATACTTGCCGACCACCGCGATCGTCACCTCCCCTTCGGGATTGAAATGGCGGTCGGTGACGTCTTCCCAGGCCGACATGTCAGGCTCGGGCGCGTCGGTGATACCGAAAGCGCGCAGCACCTCGCGGTCGAGGCCCTCGGCGTGATATTGCTGCGGCACGGAATAGATCGAAGGCGCGTCCAATGCCGGGATCACCGCTTCGGCCCGGACATTGCAGAACTGCGCGATCTTGCGGCGGTCGCTTTCGGGGATCGGATGCTCCGCGCGGCACAGCAGGATGTCCGGCTTGATCCCGAGGCTGGCAAGCTCGCGCACCGAGTGCTGGGTCGGCTTGGTCTTCAGCTCGCCCGCGGCCTTGATGTAAGGCACCAGCGTGACGTGGACCGACAGCGTCTGGAGCGGCTCGAGCTCGTTCCTGAGCTGGCGGATCGCTTCCATGAAGGGCAGCGATTCGATGTCGCCCACCGTCCCGCCAATCTCGCACAGGATGAAATCATGGTCGTCCTGATCGGCGAGCGCGAAGGCCTTGATCTCGTCGGTCACGTGCGGGATCACCTGCACCGTCGCGCCGAGATAGTCGCCGCGCCGCTCACGCGCGATGATGTCGCGGTAAACGCGGCCCGACGTGATGTTGTCGCTCTGCCGCGCCGAGACGCCGGTGAAGCGTTCGTAGTGCCCAAGATCGAGGTCGGTCTCGGCCCCGTCATCGGTAACGTAGACTTCGCCGTGCTGATAGGGGCTCATCGTGCCCGGATCGACGTTCAGGTAGGGGTCGAACTTGCGGATGCGGACCTTGTAGCCGCGCGCCTGCAGGAGCGCCGCCAAGGAGGCAGCCATGAGACCTTTGCCGAGCGAGGAGACCACGCCGCCGGTGATGAAAATGTACCGCGCCATGGGATTCGGGCCTTAAGCAACAGGAGGGATTCGGGGCAAGCGAATTGCGGACGTCAGGCGCCCGCCATCCACAGTGCCGTTGATGTGCAGGGGCAAGGGGCGGCCGGAATGCGACCCTTTTGTCCGCCCTTGTTGCCGAGCCTATTGCGCGGGCGCAGCCGGAGCCGGGGCCTGAGCCGGGGCTGCCGCAGGCGCCTGGGCAGGCGCCGGGGCCGGTTCGGCGAGCAGGTCGGGCTGCGCCGGAGCCGCGCGTTCAAGCGTGCTCGTCACACCGCCCACCCGGCTCTCACGCACGGCGAGCGCGGCAAGCACGATCGAAAGCGTGACGAAGGCGATTGCCAGCCACTTGGTTGAGCGGGTCAGGAAGTCCGCCGCACCGCGCGCGCCGAAAGCCCCGCCCGGGCTCGATCCGATGCCGAGCCCGCCGCCTTCGGAGCGTTGCATGAGCACCACGCCGACCAGCGCGGCGGCCACCAGGGCCTGGATCACGGTGAGGAACAGGAAAACGGACATGCACAATACTCGCGGCTGGGCGCTTGCGCACCCGGTGATGGTGTGGCGGTTATGGTCTCGGGGCGCCATGTAGGGCCGCAAACCCCTTCCGGCAAGCCCGGGGTGCGCGCGGGAGCGCAGCTGGGCGCGGCTCAGCTCTCGAAGGGTTCGCTCGCGGCGAGTGCAATGCCCATGAAGCTGTCGGCCGTGAGGCTCGCCCCGCCCACCAGCGCGCCGCCCACTTCGGGCACGGCGAAAATCGCGGCCGCATTGTCGGGCTTGACCGAGCCGCCGTAGAGAATGCGCACTTCCGGGCCATGCTCCTCGCCAAGCAGATCGACCAGCAGCGCACGGATTTCTGCGTGCATTGCGGCGATGTCGTCGGTGGTGGCCGCGATGCCGGTGCCGATCGCCCAGATCGGCTCGTAGGCGATGCACAAGCGTTCGGCGACCTCGGCGGGCATCTCATCAGCAGGCGGCAGCGAGGCGAGAAGCTGCGCGCGGACGAAAGCGGCCGCCCCGCCCGATTCGCGGGTGGCAAGGCTTTCGCCGCAGCACAGGATCACCCGCAGGCCCGCGGCAAAGGCCATCTCGGCCTTGGCGCGCACCTGCGCGTCGCCCTCGCTGTGGTCCTGGCGCCGCTCCGAATGGCCAAGGATCACGAAGCTCGCGCCCGCATCGGCGATCATCGCGGCGGAAATGTCGCCGGTATGCGCGCCGCCATCGGCATGGTGACAATCCTGCGCGCCGACCGCGATCTGCTCGGCTTCGCGATGGATCGGGTGGATGAGGGTGTAAGGCGGCGCGAGCGCGACCTCGACCTTCATATGGCGCTGGGCGGCACGGTCGATCGCGCGCGCCTCGGACAGCATCGCGCGGGTGCCGTGCATCTTCCAGTTTCCGACGATGTAGGGTCGGCGGGTCATGATGTGTCGTCGCACTTCTTTATAATTGAGAGGGATAGGCCGGGGGGCGGCGTCGATTCTGTTGTCTGCTTTAGTGGCCCGGCACGCGGTTCGCTAGCGGCGGGCGACGCAACTGTCAAAACCCGCGCTCACCTGTTGCCGCGCGGTCGCAGGGCCTATAAAGCGCACCGGCGCGCGGCGACCTCAGGGCCCCGCGCGCATGAGGCGCTACCCACGCGTCTCGCCGTCAGCCAGCCTGGGATCGGGTCCAAACGCACATGATTTCGTTTTTCCGCCGCTTTTTCGCCTCGAAGATCGGCCTGCCGATTGTCCTTGCCTTCCTTGCGTTGATGGCGCTCGCCTTTGCCGCCTCGGACATCACCGGCAACACCTTCGGCGGAATCTCGAGCACCGACCGCATGGCGGTGGTCGGCGGCGAGGCGATCCCCATCACCGAACTGACCGTGGGCACCAACACCGCGCTTGAACAGGTGCGCCAGCAAAATCCCACCCTGACCATGCCCGAATTCGTCGCCAGCGGCGGGTTCGAGACGGTGGTGGGCCAGCTCATCGACCGCTTTGCGATCGGCGAATATGCCCGCCGCCACGGGCTGCGCGCAGGCGACAACCTGGTGAACAGCGAAATCCTCAAGATCCCCGCGTTCCAGGGCCTGACCGGCGCCTTCGATGAACAGGCCTACCTCGGTGCCCTGCGCCAGCGCGGGCTGACCGATCAGACCTTCCGCCGTGGTCTTGAGGGCGACTTCCTCGCCCAGCAACTGCTCGCGCCCGCCGTCGCCGCGCCGCAGCTGCCCGAAAAGATCGCGCGCCAATATGCCTCGCTGGTGCTCGAAAAGCGCAAGGGCGAGATCGCGCTGATCCCGTCTGCCACCTTCGCGCCCACCGGCAACCCTTCGGACGGGCAGCTCTCTGCGTGGTATGCCGAGAACCGGACCCAGTTCATCCGGCCCGAACGGCGCACGCTGCGCTTCGCTGTGTTCGGTGCCGAGACACTGAAAGTCAACGCGGCGCCGACGCCTGCCGAGATCGCCGCCCGCTACCAGAAGGACGCGGCCAAATATGCCGCGAGCGAGAAGCGCGCGATCACCAGCTTCGTCGTCCCCACGCAGGATGCAGCCAAGGCGCTCGCCGCGCGGGTCCGCGGCGGGGCGGTGCTCGAGACGGTTGCGCGCGAGGCCGGGTTTACGGCCTCGAAGTCTGATCCGCGCGACCAGGCGGCGCTCGCCAACGCGACCAGCAACGCCTTTGCGCAGAACGTCTTCAAGGCCGCGCAAGGGGCCGTCGCCGAGCCTGCACAAGGTCAGCTCGGCTGGTATGTCGCCAAGGTCGACAAGATCGAGCGCATCGGCGCGCGCAGCCTCGCGCAGGCCACCCCCGAGATCACGCAGGCCCTCACCACCGAGAAGCGCGCCGCCGGTATCGCCGACCTCGTCGCCGAGATCGAAGGGCAGGTCGACGGCGGCACCGCACTCGCCGATGTCGCCAAGCAATATGGCCTCAAGGTCGAGAGCACCCCGGCGCTGCTCGCCGATGGGACGGCCTATGGCCAGCCCGGCGTGGCAATCGTGCCGCAGCTCGTCCCCGTGCTCCAGACCGCCTTCCAGATGGAGGAAAGCGAGCCGCAGCTCGCCGAGGTCGTGCCGGGCAAGGACTTCGTGATCTTCGAGGTTGCGCGGGTCGAGGAAGCCGCAGCCCCGCCGATCGCCGAGGTGCGCGATGGTGCCATCGCAGGGTGGAAGCGCGCGCAGGGCGCGCTCCTCGCCAAGCAGGCCGCAGACCGAATTCTTGCCAAGGTGCGCGGCGGCATGTCGCTTGATGCTGCACTGGCCGCAGAGAAGAAGCCCGGGTTCGAGCGCGAACTGATCGACCTCGAACGCCGCCAGCTCGTGGCTCAGCAGCGCCAGCGCGTGCCCGCCCCGCTCGTGCTGCTGTTCAGCATGGCCGAGGGCACGGTAAAGGCGCTCGAAGCCCCGCGCGACATCGGCTGGTACATCGTCAACCTCGAAGACATCAGCACCCTGCCGCTCGACAAGGAGCCCCAGCTGGTCGCCCAGACCCGCCAGCAACTTGGCGAGGCGCTCCGCGAGGAATATCGTCAGCAGGCCACCGCCGCGATGCGCAAGGAAATGGGCGTCACGCGCAACGACGCCGGGATCGCCGAAGTCCGCAAGCGGCTGGTCGGCGAACAGTAAGCGACAATGTGAGCACCTTGTGACTGCAACCGGTCTGCCCGAGAACGCCGCTACTGCCACCGCCATGCTCGCCCAAGGCAAGCCGGCGCTGGTGTGGCGGCGGATCATCGCCGACAGCGACACCCCGGTGGGCGCAGCGCGGCGGCTGATCGTGCCCGGGCGCGGCGATTTCCTGCTCGAGAGCGTCGAGGGCGGCGAAGTGCGCGGTCGCTACAGCCTTCTGGGGCTGGACCCCGACCTCGTGTTCCGTGCGAAGGGCAACGCGGCGGCGATCAACCGCGACTGGCGGACCGACCGTGAGGCTTTCGCGCCGCTCGCTCGGGATGCCCTTCACGAACTGCGCGCGCTGGCCGCGACCTGCCGGATCGACCCGATGCCCGAAGGCCTGCCCCCGGCGCTCGCCTGCCTCGTGGGCTATCTCGGCTACGAGACCATCGGCCTTGTCGAAACCCTGCCGCGTGCCGCCAACAGCGAACTCAACCTGCCCGACATGCTGTTCGTGCGGCCCACGGTCATTCTGGTGTTCGACGGGCTCACCAACGCGCTGTTTGCCATCGCCCCGATCTGGGAGGCGAGCGACCCGCAAGCCGCTGTGACCCGCGCGGGCGAGCGGATCGATGCGGCGCTGAGCCAGCTGGGCACGGCGCTGCCTGCCAGCGGAGCGGAAACGGTGCCGGACACCCTGCCCGACCTTGCTCCGGTGATCGCGCCCGATGATTACAAGGCGATGGCTTTGCGGGCCAAGGACTACATCCTTGCCGGTGACATCTTCCAGGTGGTGCTCGCGCAGCGGTTCACCTGCCCCTTCACCCTGCCCCCGCTGACGCTCTACCGCGCGCTGCGGCGGGTGAACCCCTCGCCCTTCCTCTATTTCCTCGACCTCCCGGGCTTCGCGCTGGTGGGCTCCTCACCCGAGATTCTTGTCCGGGTGAGACCAGATTCCAACGGGAACGTCGAAGTCACCATCCGCCCCATCGCCGGAACGCGTCCTCGCGGGGCCACGCGCGATGAGGATATCGCCAATGAAGCGAGCCTGCTCGCCGATCCCAAGGAGCGCGCCGAGCATCTCATGCTGCTCGACCTCGGGCGCAACGATGTCGGCCGGGTCGCGGCGGCAGGCACGGTCGAGGTCACGGACAGCTTCACCATCGAACGCTACAGCCACGTGATGCATATCGTCAGCAACGTCGTTGGCCAGCTGGATGCCTCGAAAGACGCGCTCGATGCGCTGTTTGCCGGCTTCCCCGCAGGCACGGTTTCTGGCGCGCCGAAGATCCGTGCGTGCCAGATCATCGCCGAACTGGAGCCCGAAACGCGCGGCGCCTATGCCGGGGGCGTCGGCTATTTCGCGCCCGATGGCAGCCTTGATAGCTGCATCGTATTGCGGACGGCCGTGGTGAAGGACGGGGTGATGCACGTGCAGGCAGGCGCAGGCATCGTTGCGGATTCCAATCCCGATTACGAACTCGCCGAATGCCGCGCCAAGGCCGGCGCGCTGATCGCCGCCGCGCGCGAAGCGGTGCGTGTGGCGGGCGAACCGGGGTACGGCCAATGAGGCGCACGCTTTTCATCCTTGCCGGAGTGATGCTGGGCCTTGCGGCCTGCTCCGAAGCGCCCGAGGGCAAGCCAGTGACCCGCTCCGAACTCGATGGATCGCGCGCGGCGCCCGAAGCTTCGCCTTCGGCCACGCCAACGCAGGCGCTTGGGCCATCGGCCTGCCAGAGCGTAACCTTCGAGACCGTGCCGCTCACCCATTGCATCGTCGATCCTGCGCAGCACCGCATCGGCATGGCGAATCTCGGGCCGGACAAGCAGCCTTTCGGATCGCTCGCCGCCTTCGCAGCCAGCGTCGATCCTGCCTCGATCGCCTTTGCCATCAACGGCGGGATGTATGGCGATGACTTGAAGCCGATCGGATACTACGTCGAGAAGGGTGAGCGCGGCGCGGAATTGAACCGCGGCGAGGGGGACGGCAATTTCTACATGAAGCCCAACGGGGTGTTCTTCGGCAGCGGCGGAAAGTGGCAGGTGCTGGGCAGCAACACCTTCTTCAACACGGTTGGCGACCGGCCGGAATTCGGCACCCAGTCCGGCCCGCTGCTGCTGATCGATGGCAAGCTCCACCCCGAAATTCAGGACGACGGCCCGTCGAAGGCGATCCGCAACGCGGTGGGCGTCGACGCGAGCGGCAAGGCGCATTTCGTGATTTCGGACGCGCCGGTGAGCTTCGGCCAGCTGGCGCGCTATTTCCGCGATGTGCTGAAGGTGCGACAAGCGCTCTATCTCGACGGGACGGTATCATCGCTATGGAACCCGGCGGGCGGGCGGCAGGATGGGGGCCGGGTCGGCCCGATCATCGTGGTGACGAAACGCGAGAAGGCTGAGGCACAATGATTCTCGTCATCGACAATTACGACAGCTTCACCTTCAACCTCGTCCATTACCTGATGGAACTGGGGGCCGAGGTCCGCGTCGAGCGCAATGACGCGCTGACCGCTGCCGAGGCGCTGCGGACGAACGCAGCCGGATTCCTCATCTCCCCCGGCCCCTGCACGCCCAATGAGGCCGGGATCAGCCTCGATCTGGTCGCGGCCTGCGCGGATGCCGGAAAACCGCTGATGGGCGTGTGCCTCGGCCATCAGGCGATCGGCCAGCATTTCGGCGGGACGGTGCAGCGCGGCGGGTTGATGCATGGCAAGACCTCGCCCGTGACGCATGACGGATCGGGGGTGTTTGCAGGCCTGCCCTCGCCCTTCATCGCCACGCGCTATCACAGCCTCGAAGTGGTGGACGTGCCGGCCGAGCTGGTCGCCAATGCCCATGCCGAAACGCCCGGCAGCGATCACCCGAGTGTCATGGGCTTCCGCCACGCCTCGCTCCCGATCCATTCGGTGCAGTTCCACCCGGAAAGCATCGCCACCGAACATGGTCACGCGCTGCTCGCCAACTTCGTGCGCCTGTGCGGATTGGAGCCGGTGCTGCCTGCAAGGCTCTCCGCATGAGCACGCTGCCTGATGTTTCCGCGCCGCTCGCGGAAGCCGAGGCCGAAGCGGCCTTCGGCGTGCTGCTCGACGGCACGCCATCCGAAGACGAGATCGAAGGCTTCCTCGTGGCGCTTTCCGCACGCGGCGAGACGGCGGACGAGATCGCAGGGGCGGCCCGTGCGCTGCGATCGCGGCTGATCCCCATTGCCGCCCCCGAAGGCGCGATCGACGTGTGCGGGACGGGGGGCGACGGGCACCACACCTTGAACGTCTCGACCGCCGTCAGCCTTGTGGTCGCGGCCTGCGGCGTGGCCGTGGCCAAACACGGCAACCGCGCGGCCTCCTCCAAGGCGGGTGCGGCGGACACGCTGGAGGCGCTTGGCCTCGACATGGAGGCAGCCGGACGCACGGCGGAAAAGACGCTGGCCGCAATCGGCATCTGCTTCCTGTTTGCGCGCAACCACCATCCCGCGATGGCGCGGATCCAGCCCATCCGGGTGCGCATCGGCCAACGCACGATCTTCAACCTGATGGGCCCACTGTCCAACCCCGCGCGGGTGACAAGCCAGCTGATCGGCATTGCCCGCCCCGCCTATGTCCCGATCTATGCCGGCGCGATGGCGCGGCTGGGCACCGGAAAGTCGCTGATCGTCTCGGGCGACGAGGGGCTCGACGAATTGAGCCTCGCAGGCGGCAACGAAGTCGCGGTCGTCACCGGCAACGCCTTCACCATGGAGCGCATCGACGCCGGGCAAGCCGGCCTGCCCCATGCGCCGATCGAAGCCATCAGGGGCGATGACGCCAAGCACAATGCCGCGGCCCTGAAAGCGCTCCTGATGGGCACGCCGGGCCCCTATCGCGATGCGGTGCTGTTCAACGCGGCGGCCGCGCTGACCGTCGCCGGGCGCGGCGAAAGCTGGCCCGAACGCGCCGCAATGGCCGCCGAAGCGCTCGATTCGGGCGCGGCATTGGCGCTGCTGGACAAATGGATCGCGTTGGCCCGCTAACCCCCTCCGTTCACCCTGAGCTTGTCGAAGGGCCGTACTTCCTCTTATCTGCCGCTCGAAGAAAAACGGTGCTTCGACAGGCTCAGCACGAACGGTAGTTTTTGAAGTGAACAAGCTCGAAGAAATCTGCGCCGCCAAGCGCCTGGACGTCGCCGCCCGCAAGCCTGCGACCGCGATCGCCGCGCTCGAAGCCGCAGCCGCTGCCCAGACGCCCCCGCGCGGTTTCGAGGCGGCCCTGCGCGCGCGCGCCGCCTCTGGCTATGCGCTGATCGCCGAGGTCAAGAAGGCGAGCCCATCCAAGGGCCTGATCCGCGCCGACTTCCGCCCGGCAGAACACGCTGCGGCCTACCAGGCGGGCGGCGCCGCCTGCCTCTCGGTGCTGACCGACGCACCCTATTTCCAGGGCCACGAGGATTACCTTGTCGAAGCCCGCGCGGCCTGCGCGCTGCCGGTGCTGCGCAAGGACTTCATGGTCGATCCGTGGCAATGCCTCGAAGCCCGCGCCATCGGGGCCGACGCGATCCTGATCATCGTTGCCGCTCTGGAAGACAGCGCGATGGCCGAGATCGAGGCCGCCGCGACTGACCTTGGCATGGACGTGCTGGTCGAGGTGCATGACGAGGAAGAGATGGCCCGCGCCGCCGCTACCCTCAAATCGCGCCTGATCGGGGTCAACAACCGCGACCTCAAGACCTTCACCACCAGCCTCGCGGCGACGGAACGCCTCGCCCCGCTCGCGCCGGAAGGCACGCTGCTGGTCGGCGAAAGCGGGATCAACACCCATGCCGATATCGAGCGCCTCGCCGCTGCGGGCGTGCGCACCTTCCTCGTCGGAGAAAGCCTGATGCGCGCTGACGATATTGCGAGTGCCACCCGCGCGCTGCTCGGCGCACAAGCCGCCGCATGAGCAAACTCACCCATCTCGACGATACGGGCGCCGCGCGCATGGTCGATGTCGGCGGCAAGCCCGCAACGGCCCGCCGCGCGGTCGCTTCTGGGCGGATCGTGATGTCGGCCGAGGTGCTCGCCGCGATCCGCGCTGGCGACGCCCCCAAGGGCGATGTCCTGGCCGCCGCGCGCATCGCCGGGATCATGGCCGCCAAGCGCACCGGTGAGTTGATCCCGCTGTGCCACCCGCTCGGGCTGGAAGCGGTGAATGTCGACTTCGCCTTTGAGGATGGCGCGATCCGCGCCACCGCCACCGCCTCGCTCACCGGACGCACCGGGGTGGAAATGGAGGCGATGACAGCAGTTTCGGTGGCACTCCTCACAATCTATGACATGGCCAAGGCGATCGACAAGGGCATGGTGATCGCGGATGTGCGCCTGATCGCCAAGAGCGGCGGCAAGTCGGGCGACTGGAAAGCCCCAGAATCGGAAGGCCTTTGAACCCGCCGCTCGGCCTGGAGGAGGCGCAGGCCCGACTTTTGGCGCTCGCCCCTGTTCTCCCGTCCGAGACCGTTCGCACCGACAGCGCTCTTGGGCGCTATCTCGCCGCAGATATCCGCGCCGCCCGCACGCAGCCTGCCGCCGATCTTTCTGCGATGGATGGCTATGCGCTCGCTCCCGGAGCGGGCCCGTGGACGCTGGTCGGCGAGAGCCGCGCAGGCGCGCCCTTCCCCGGCGCACTTGCTCCGGGCCAATGCGCTCGCATCTCAACCGGGGCGATCGTGCCGGAGGGCGCCGACAGAGTGCTCCTCCAGGAGGACGCGGCCCGTGACGCACAGACCGTCACCGCAACCGAAATCCCGCCGCCCGGCCGCCATATCCGCACCCGCGGCTTTGACTTCCGCGAAGGCGATGTGCTGCTGACGAAGGGCACGCGCATGACCCCCGGCCGCCTCGCGCTGGCGCTGGCCGCCGGGCACGGCCAGCTTGCCGTGACCCGCCGCGCGCGCGTCGCGGTGATGGACAGCGGCGACGAGTTGGCGAGCGACCCTTCCGCCTGCCTCCCCCACCAGATCCCCGCCAGCAACGCCGCGATGATCGCCGCGATGCTGGCCGATCTGGGCTGCGAGGTGACGCGCATCGGCCCCGTTCCCGATGATCACGCTGCGCTCGCTGCGGCGCTGGCGCAGGCAGAGGGCGCGGATATCCTCATCACCTCGGGCGGGGCGTCGGTGGGCGATCACGATCTCATCAAGCCGGCTTTGGCCGCGTGGGGCGCCGAGACCGCCTTCTGGCGGATCGCGATCAAGCCGGGCAAGCCGCTGCTGGTCGCCACCAAAGGAGCCCAGGTCATCCTCGGCCTCCCCGGCAATCCGGTGTCGAGCTTTGTCACCGCCTTCCTGTTCGCAGCTCCGCTGGTGCGCAAGGCGATGGGCGACCCTGACCCCCTTCCGCGCGCCATCACCATGCTGGCGGGCGAAGTCTTGCCCGCGATCGGCCCCCGCCGCGAGTTTCTGCGCGCGGTGAGCGCCACGCAGGACGGTGCGGGCGAAGTGCGGCTCGCCGGATCGCAGGACTCCTCGGCGCTGTCTGCACTCGCCGCGGCCGATTGCCTGATCGACCGCGCCGCCCATGCCGAGGCCGTTCCCGCCGGCGCGCCTGTGCGGGTGTTCCTGCTCCGGAATGGCTGAATTCCGAGGGTTTGCCGCGCGGCGCGCTTGACACCCCTTCCCGAGTTGCCTAATTGTTCCTCGTTCGTTCACCTTAATGGCGTATCGAACGTGCACGCAAAGCACCACGCATGATCCGCGCGGGTGCCTCTTGGAGCACACGTGGGATTTACGCCGGGCGGCCTCGCCGGGCGCAATTGCGACCAAGGGAGTTTGATCCATGCTGACCGCCAAGCAGCACGAGTTGATCCAGTTCATCCAGCAGCGGCTGGAAGAAACCGGGATCTCGCCCAGTTTTGAAGAAATGAAGGAAGCGCTCGATCTCAAGAGCAAGTCGGGCGTCCACCGCCTGATCTCCGCGCTCGAGGAACGCGGCTTCCTGCGCCGCCTGCCCAACCGCGCGCGCGCGCTCGAAGTGATCCGACAGCCCGGCGACACGACCCCTGCCCGCGCTGGTTCGCAAGCGGGTGGGCCTGCGGGGGGCAATGTGGTGCCGATGGTGCCGCCCGCCCCGCGCGTGACGCAAGCGGTGGCCGCGAACGACGTGATCGAGCTGCCGCTCCACGGCCGCATCGCCGCCGGTGCGCCGATAGAGGCGCTGGAAGGCCAGTCGACCTTGCCCGTCCCCGCCGCGCTGCTCGGCCCGGGGGAACATTACGCGCTCGAAGTTTCGGGGGACTCGATGGTCGAGGCCGGGATCTTTGACGGCGATTTCGCACTCGTGCGGCGCACCAACACCGCCCGGGACGGCGAGATTGTGGTGGCGCTGGTGCGAGGCGAGGAAGCGACGCTCAAGTACCTGCGCCGTGAGAACGGTCAGGTGCGGCTCGATCCCGCCAATGCAGCCTATGACCCGCAATTCTACCGCCCCGACGAGGTTGAGGTGCAGGGCAAGCTTGCAGGGCTGCTGCGCCGCTACCACTGAGGCGCTTCGGGCCGGCGGGGCAGGTTCAGCGCCGCGTGCGGATTCGTCCGCTTCGGGCATGAAACATCGCTCCTGGCCCGATTGCCGCGTTCAATTCGAGCCTGTTGGAATTCAGGGGGCCTCTTGCAGGCCCCCTTTTTTGTGCGCCCAGACCCCGCCTGGCCCCCCGTTAGACCCCGCTTAGACCCCCGCTAGACCCCCTTCAGGCCCTCACCGGGGCGGCTTTGCGGGTGCGGTCGGTATTTGCCTACACGCGGCGGTGGGTCTCGCCACCAGCCATGCTCGCCTTGGCTCTGGGCAACCGAGGTGATCCGGCGCCCGGCAAGATCGATCGCAAGGCCGCCGCTGCGCTCGAGATAGCGCCGATCCGCCTTGAGCCAGCGCGGGCGGCAGGAGCGGGGCAGGAACCGCTCGGACACGACAATGTCGGCCTTTCTGCAAGCGGCGGCCAGCGCCCGCTCCTCGACCATTTCGCGCCCCCGCCCGAGCAGCAGCACCCAGTTCCTCCCCCCACGCGTGAGCGTGACGGTGCAGAAGGCCGAGGAGCAGCGCGCCCCCGGCCATGTCGCAATCGGGACAGGATCGGCAGCCACCCCGGCCAGCTCCATCAGGTTCTCGCGCGTATAGGACGAGCGGCTATCGCGCAGGGAGATCAGGCGCGCGGTGCCGTCGGGGTCATGCACGGTGATCCCCACCTGCTGTCCGTCACCGGCCACCAGCAGATCAGGAACCGGGGTCATCGCCGCCAGCACGCTCGCCGCCGCCACCGGCACCAGGCCCGCAAGCCGCACGCGCCCCCGCCACAGGCCGAGCCATAAGCCGCCGACCGCGAACAAGGCGATCGTCAGCCCACCGATCTGCGGCATCAGCCGCACCGCCCCCGCCTGTCCGGCGGTGAAATGCGCAATCCTCAGAAGCAGCCCCAGCGCCTGCTCGACCACCCACCAGAACGGTGCACCGGCCCCGATCAGATCGGCCAGCAATGCCATAGCGATCAACGGCATGGCCACGAAGGTGACAAGCGGGATGGCGACCACGTTGGCAAGCGCGCCGTACATCCCGGCGCGGTGGAAATGGAACACGACGATCGGCATGAGCGCCAGCTCAACCGCCACGCCGGTCACGAACAAGAGCACCGTGTGCCGCCCGATCCGGTTCAGCCACGGCTCCTCGCGCGGGGCAAGGAAGGCCTTGATCGGCGCCGCGTTCGACAGCGCAATCAGCGCCAGCACCGCGGTGAAGCTCATCTGGAAGCTCGGGCCAACCGCGCTCTCGGGCCACAGCAGGAGCACGAAGCCCGCCGCAAGCGCCAGCATCCGCATCGATAGCGCATCGCGCCCCAGCGCCAGTGCGCCGAGCACCAGCAGCGCGGCCACGCAGCTCCTGACAGTCGGCACCTCGGCGCCGGTCAGCAGCGTATAGCCGATCCCCGCCAGCGCGCCTGCAGCCGAGGCGGCCACCGGAAGGCGAACCCTGAGCGCCAGCGCCGGCCACAACGCAAGCACCCGCAGCACCGCGAAATAGGCCGCAGCGATAACCGCGCTTACATGCAGCCCGCTGATCGACAGCAGGTGCGTGAGGCCCGCGTCGCGCATCGCCGACGCGTCGGTCTCGGTGATGCCCCCGCGGTCGCCGCTCGCGAAGGCCGAAGCGATCGCGCCCGGCGATCCCGCAACCCGGGAGCGCACGTGCTTGGCGAGCGCACGTTGCACGGCCGCGATCCCGCCGGTTTGCGTGACCGGGCGCAGAACCGTGAGCGGGCCGACAATCGTGCCGGTCGCCGCCAACCCGCTGAACCACGCAGCACGGGCGAAGTCGTAGCTGCCAGGGAGCATCGGACTTGCAGGCGGCATCAGCCGGGCGCGCAGCCGCACCACCGCACCCTCGGAGAGACCTGCGGGGATGCCGCCCTCCCCCAGCGCTGCGAGGGGCACATTGACCCGCACCTTGCGCGCGACGCCGCTTTGCGCCCCGTCCTCGGCAATCCGCATCGCCAGCGTGAGCCTGAGCCGCCCCTCGGCAGGCTGGTCCTCGCGCTCCAGCACCTTGCCGTCGATCATCACCACCATTGGCCGCGCAATCGGCTCGGCCCCCACCAGACCCGAACGCGCCCACACCGCCGCGATACCGAAGGCGAAGACCAGAGCGCAGCTAACGCAGGCAAGCCGCAGGTTCGCGCGCGTCTCGTCGGCATGGCTCCCCAGAGGCCACACGGCCAGTGCGGCCAACGCTGCCGCCGCACCGCCAGCCACCGCTGCGCTCCATTGCCAGGGCCCCGGCAGCGCGAACCAGGCAAGGATCCCGGCGGCGAAGGCTACCGCCAACCACGGCGCACGTTCGAATCCGGCCTCGCCGAGAAAGCGCTCTGCCGCATCCAGCCCCCGCCCGCGCCACACGCTGCCTGCGATGCTGGACAAGCCTTGCGCACTTTGCCAAGGGCGCGGGCGTGGGTCTCCGGCGGCATCGCCGCCGCCGGGCTCCTCTCCCATCGGAATGATCGGCACATCGCGCATCGGCTTGCCTCCCGACCGGCCTACTCCCAGCGCTAGCGCCGATCCAAGCCGCTCAAAAGAGAACAGGAAGTCAAAGCCCATGGCAAGCGAAAGCAGCACCCCCGGCCAAAGCCCCGCCGGCGAAGTCGTGACCCGTTTCGCGCCCTCACCCACCGGGTTCCTGCATATCGGCGGCGCACGCACTGCGCTGTTCAACTGGCTTTACGCGCGCCACCACGGGGGCCGCACGCTGCTGAGGATCGAGGATACTGATCGCAAGCGTTCGACTCAGGATGCGATCGACGCGATCATCGAGGGGCTGGACTGGATGGGCCTCGACTATGATGCGCCCCCGATCTTTCAGTCCGACCGGGCCGAGCGCCACGCGCAAGTCGCCTGGCAGCTTCTGAACGCCGGCCACGCCTACAAGTGCTTCGCCACATCCGAGGAACTCGAGGCGATGCGCGAGGAGCAGCGCGCCCAGAAGAAGCCGCTGCGCTATGACGGGCGCTGGCGCGACCGCGATCCTGCCGAAGCCCCCGCAGGCACGCCCTTCACGATCCGCCTCAAGACGCCCGAAGAGGGCGAGACCACCCTCCACGATCAGGTGCAGGGCGCGGTGACGGTGAGGAACGAAGAGCTCGACGATTACATCATCCTGCGCGCCGACGGCACGCCGACCTATATGCTCGCGGTGGTGGTCGACGATCACGACATGGGCGTGACCCACGTGATCCGCGGCGACGATCACCTGAACAACGCCTTCCGCCAGCTGCCGATTATCCGCGCGATGAACGCCATTGAAGGCCATTGGCCCGATCCGGTCTATGCCCACATCCCGCTGATCCACGGATCGGACGGGGCGAAGCTCTCCAAGCGTCACGGCGCTCTGGGGGTGGAGGCCTATCGCGAGGAGTTCGGCATCCTTCCCGAGGCGCTGTTCAACTACCTGCTGCGCCTGGGCTGGGGTCACGGGGACCGCGAGGAGATCACCCGGGACGAGGCGATTGAACTGTTCGATCTGGCGGGCGTGGGCAAGAGCCCGTCGCGCTTCGACCTGAAAAAGCTCGAGAACCTCAACGGCCACTATCTGCGCGAGGCCGATGATGCCCGTCTCGCCGCGCTGGTTGCCGCCCGGATCGGCGAAGAAGCGGACGAAGCGCTGCTGACGCAGGCCATGCCAGTGCTCAAAGTGCGCGCAAAGAACCTCAATGAAGTGGTTGAAGGCGCAGGCTTCCTCTTCGCCAAGCGCCCGCTCGTCATGACCGAGAAGGCTGGACAGCTCCTCGAGGGCGACGCAGCTTCGATTTTACGCAACATTTACGACCGCCTCCGGGCGGAAAACGACTGGACAAGCGACACGCTCGAAGCCACTACGAAGGCGCTTGCGGAGGAGCTAGGATTGGGCCTCGGCAAGCTGGCGCAGCCGATGCGCGCGGCGCTGACCGGGACCACGACTTCACCCGGTATTTTCGATGTACTGGTCCTGCTGGGACGAGACGAGGCCCTCGCCCGGCTCGAAGCACAGGCTGCCTGAAACGGTGTAAACTGAATTTGGGCAAACCGGCCGGGGGGGCCGGAATAGGAATTTGGACAGGAGACAGATCTTGGCAGACAAGACGGCGAAACTCGATATCGGCGGTAAGACTTTTGACTATTCGGTGCTCGAAGGCAGCACCGGCCCCGACGTAATCGACATCCGCAAGCTTTACGCGCAGACCGGCGCTTTCACCTTCGACCCCGGCTTCACCTCGACCGCCGCTTGCGAGAGCGCGCTGACCTATATCGATGGTGACGAGGGCGTGCTGCTCCACCGCGGCTATCCCATCGGCCAGCTGGCCGAGGATTCAAGCTTCATGGAAGTGAGCTACCTGCTGCTCAACGGCGAGCTGCCGAGCAAGGATGAGCTCGAGGACTTCTCCTACACCATCACGCGCCACACCATGCTGCACGAGCAGCTGATGACCTTCTACCGCGGCTTCCGCCGTGACGCGCACCCGATGGCGATCATGTGCGGCGTGGTCGGCGCGCTCTCGGCCTTCTATCACGACAGCACCGACATCTCCGATCCCACCCACCGCACCATCAGCTCGCACCGCTTGATCGCCAAGATGCCGACGATCGCGGCGATGGCCTACAAGT
>JAIYAL010000173.1 GCA_027489095.1 Erythrobacteraceae bacterium | reverse complement strand
GCCGATACGGTCAGCAAATACCTGATCGAGCGCGCCGAACAGTACCAGCCCGTCGTCGAGATGCCGACCGGCATCGATGTCGAGATCGTGTTTCTCGACGGCGTCTTCGTGAGGAACAGCCAATGACCCCGATCCCATCACCGCGCTCCCGGCCGATCACCAAGGCAGCAGGCCTTGCCAGCCTTATCGCGCTGTCGGCGGCGACCGGATGGGCTGCGGCCTACCTCGCCTCGCCCGCCCACGCCGCCGCCGATACCGCCAAAGTCCGCGCCGCGCTCCAGCTGCGCCTGCCGAAGACGCCGATCGACGCGATCGACTGCAAGGGCCTTGGCGGTCTGTGCGAAGTCGCGTCGAAGACCACGCTGTTCTATGTGGACGCGCAGGCCAAGTACCTCGTCATCGGCCGCGTCTACGACATGGACGCGCGCCAGGACCTGACCGCCGCACGGCTGCTCCAGCTCAATCCCGATCTGCTTGCCGCCGGCGCCGCACACCGCGACGATGCAGAAGATCAAGCGCCCGGTCGGCCTCAAGCTACTCCTGCACCGCAGAAGGTCTCGCTCGCGGGCCTGCCCGAGAACGGCGCGATCCGCTGGGGGCCTGTCGATGGTCCCAAAGTCGTGGTCTTCTCAGACTTCCACTGCGGCTATTGCAAGAAGCTGTCGGGCGAACTCAAAGCCATCGGCGCACGCGTCGAGGAACGGCCGATTTCGATCTTCGGGCCGGAATCGCGCAAGGATGCCCAGCGCGTGCTCTGCTCGCCTTTCCCCGAGACCTCGCTCCATGCCGCCTATTCGGGCACCGCGCTCGCTAATCCCAGGCCCTGCGACACGCGCGGGCTGGATGCCAACGAAGCCTTCGCCAAGGCGCATGGCTTCTCCGGGACACCGGTGATCGTGCGGCCCTCCGATGGCGCAGTCCTCGAAGGCTACCGCCCGGCCGCTGCGCTGCGCGCCTTCCTGACTGCGTCCACTTCGCAACCTCCAGCATCGAACAAAAGGTGAATCTGATGTCGCACCACTTGCGCCTCGCCACCGCCCTCGCCCCGCTTTGCCTGTCGCTCGCCGGCTGCGTCGGCCTCGGCACCAACGTCAAAGGACAGTTCTCCTGCCGCGCACCGAGCGGAACCTGTGCGCCCTCGCGCACGATCGACGACCGCGCGACGAAGGAAATTGCTTCGCCTGATCCCGACAGCGGCTTCAGCGCAGCGCGCCAGCGCGCCGGGATCGCGGCGCCAGTGGGCAGCGATGATCCTGCCCGAACGGCCGAGCGCCGCCTGCGCATGGTCTTCCCCGCGCATATCGACGAGACCGGGACACTGCACGACGAAGCAGTCGCCTGGACCGTGATCGAGGCGCCGCACTGGGCTGCGGAACTCAATATCGCAAATCCGCCCTCGACCGCACCGCTCGCGCGCCAGATCGGCCGGCAGCTCAAGGCGGCGCAGGCCGCGGCCAAGTCTGCCCCCGATGCTGGGGCCGCTCCCGTCACTGCGGATATCGGCGTCGCAACGACCCCCAACGACACCACACCCTTCCAGCTTGCCTCGCCTTCGGCCCTCCCCTCCACGGTAGGCGAGGCAATACCCGGCGTCCCCGCGCCGGTGGCCGAGGGGTCTGACATGCCCGCCACCCCGCATGATCGGACCTCTCGGCCTTCCTTCGATCCGCCGCATTACCCCTCGGCCGCCGCCATCGATGCCGCGCGCCGTGCTGCCGCTGCCAAGACCGCTTCGCCCAAGGAGCCGCGCCCGTGAGCCTCTCGTTCCGAACCCTTCGCGATGCCATGCTCGGCGGCCTAACCGGCGATGCCGAGCACACCGACGCCGCCCGTCCCCGCCTCATGCTCGACATGCTCTCGGACTGGCTGCCCTACCGCGTGTGGGATCCGCGCCATCGGCTCTATCTCAATGCCCGCTCGAAGGGCTTTGTGCTGGGCGTCACGCCGCTGATCGGGGCCGACGAGCGCACTGCCGAGATCCTCGGCGCGTTCTTCTCCGAAGGCCTGCCGGGCGGTGCGTGCTTGCAGATCCTCCATCTCGCCTCGCCGCGCATCAGCCGGATCGTCGGCCCATGGTTTGCGCCGCGCTACCTCCAGGGCGGGATCTACGAAGCGATCGCCCGGCACCGCGCTCGCCAGCTCTACAAGATGGTCTGGCGCTCGGGCTCGGACGAAGCGTCCTTTCACGCCCGGCATCACCAGGTCTTCGTCTCGGTCGGCGTGCCCGAGCACAAGTCTGTCTCTGCGCAGGAACTGGTCGAGGTCCGCGAAGGGCTCGTCGCCATGCTCAAGTCGCTCGGCCTTGGCGTTGCCGAACTGGAGCCCAAGGGTCTGATCGCGTTGATCGACGATCTCACCTCGCCGACCACCGCGCCGCAGGAAGACGCGGTTCCCTACAACCCCGAGGACCCGATCTCGGCGCAAGCCATCCGCCGAGACATCGAACTCGTCGTGCGCGAGGACCGGCTGCTGCTTGCAACCGAACGTTTCCGACCGACCGGCGAGATGGCGGATGGCTCGCCGGTTATCGGCGAAGTCTATCCCGACCGCTTCGATCTCCGCCACTTTGCCGTGCGCGCCTATCCGCCGCGCTGGGCACCGCACGAGTGCGCGCGGCTGATCGGTGATCTCTTCACCGACAAGCTGCGCTTTCCATGCCCCGCCGCGACAATGCTCTGCCTCGTCTATCCCGACCAGGAAGCAGCCGCTGCGCGCGCGGGCTACAAGTTCATGCGCACGACGAGCCTTGCCGATACCCGCAGCGCGCGGTTCCTGCCGCGCATCGGCGAGCAGTCGGCAGAATGGGCGCGGGTCCAGGCCGAACTCCAAGAAGGGCGCCGCCTCGTACGCGTCTTCTACGGCATCACGACCTACTCGCCGCTCGGGCTTGGCGACACCCACGAACGCGCGGTCAAGTCGATCTACAAGGCGGCGGGCTGGGATCTCGCCGACGAGCGCTATCTCCAGATCCAGGGCCTGCTTGCCGCGATGCCGCTGACGCTCGCGGACGGCCTCGGCACCGACATGGAGCGGCTGCACCGCTTCCGCACGCTACTTTCGACCACCGCCGCCAACATCGCGCCGGTCCAGGGCGAGTATCTCGGCGGGCCGGTGCCCCACCTGCTGTTCGTCGGGCGGCGCGGGCAGCCCTTCTACTGGTCGCCCTTCGAGAACGGCGCTGGCAACCACAATGTCGCGATCTGCGGCAAGTCGGGCTCGGGCAAGTCGGTGCTGCTCCAGGAGATGTGCGCGGCGCTGCGCGGGGCCGGTGCCCAGGTCGTCGTGATCGACGACGGCCGCAGCTTTGAGCACTCCGCGCGGCTGCAGGGCGGGCGGTTCGTCGAGTTCACGCTCGCTTCGGGCTTCTGCCTCAATCCTTTCTCGATGATCGATGCCGCGCGCGCCGCGGAAGACGAGGACTACCGCCTCGACTGCTTCGGCATGGTCAAGGCGATCATCGGCCAGATGGCGCGGCACAGTGCGGCGCTCTCTGACACCGAGCGCGGGCTGATCGACCGCGCGGTCAACGAGGTCTGGACCGCGCATGGTTCCGCCGCCAGCGTGACACAGGTTGGCGGCGCGCTTGAGGCGCTCGACCATCCGCTCGCGCGTGACCTTGCTACGGCGCTTGCGCCCTACATGGCTGGCGGGACCTATGGCGCGTTCTTCGAGGGCGCAGCGACGCTCGACCTGTCGAGCGATTTCACGGTGTTCGAGATGTCGGACCTTGCCGCGCGCGAGGACCTGCGCAGCGTGGTTCTGAGCGCGATCATGTTCATGACCAGCCAGGCCATGACGCGGAGCCCGCGTTCGGTGCGGAAGCTGCTCCTCATCGATGAGGCCTGGGCGCTGCTCAAGGGCGGCTCGATGGGCACCTTCGTCGAGACTTATGCTCGCACCTGCCGCAAGTACGGCGGTGCGCTCGCCACCGCGACCCAGTCGCTCAACGACTATTACAAGTCCGACGGGGTGTTGATTGCCACTGAGAAGTGACCCGGGATTTCCATCGAGATTTGACCCGGGTGGATATGTGTCCCCGGTGCGGGGGGTGGGTCAAGCGGGTGATTTGGCCTTTCGTGTTTTGGGTG
>JAIYAL010000089.1 GCA_027489095.1 Erythrobacteraceae bacterium | reverse complement strand
CGGCTGGAGCGAAAGCACCGCAGGCGCGCGTTCCTATGCCGATCTTCCGGCCAACGCGATCAAGTATATCCAGCGCATCCAGGAGCTGATCGAATGCCCGGTCGCGCTGGTCTCGACCTCGCCGGAGCGCGACGACACGATCCTGATGCGCGATCCCTTCGTGGACTAGGAGGCCTGTTGATGCAGATCGCCTTCCTGCCGTTCCCGGGCATGACCCAGCTCGACATGACCGGCCCCGCGCAGTTCCTCTCGCGCCTGCCGGGGGCGAGCGTGCACTACGTTTCAGGCAGCCGTGATCCCGTGCCGACCGACGCGGGCTTCGCGATTGTCCCCACCGCGACCTATGCCGATATCCCCGCGCCCGATATCGTCTGCGTGCCGGGCGGGATCGGGGTCGCGTCCGTAATGAACGACGATGCCGCGATGGCATGGCTGCGGCAGGCGGGCAGCACCGCCACCTGGGTCACCAGCGTCTGCACCGGATCGCTGATCCTCGGCGCGGCGGGGCTGCTTGAAGGCTACAAGGCAACGACGCATTGGGCATGGCACCACCACCTCGCCCTGTTCGGGGCCGAACCGGTTCACGCCCGCACCGTCACCGATCGCAACCGCGTGACTGGCGGCGGGGTGACTGCGGGAATCGATTTCGCGCTGGTCCTGATCGCCGCGGTCGCGGGGGACGAGGTTGCCAAGGCGATCCAGCTGGGCTTCGAATATGATCCTGCGCCGCCCTTCGATGCGGGCTCGCCGCAAAAGGCCGGGCCGGAGCTGGTGGCGCGCTACGCCGAAGCCAGCGCAAGGCGCGCGTCGGGCCGCGAGGAGGAGCTGGTCAAGGCGGCGGCGCGGTTGGGGTTTACCGGGTAATCTGTCGCCACTGCCGCGTCCCTCGAAGAGACACGGGCCTTTGATGCGTTGATCGCTTAACCCGCGCAGGCGTATTCTGCCACCGTGAAACTCCGCGCGCTTCTTGCCTGTCTCCTGCTCAGCGCCTGCGCCGCGCCCCCCCGTGACTTGGCGCCCGATGGCGCGCGCGGACCGACGCCCTATCCCCCGCTCGCCCGCGAGGCGGCGCGGATCATCCCCCAGCGCTTCGCATCCGTCGATTACCTGATCGTCGACAAGTCCGAGCGGCTGATGGTCGCCTATGCCGCAGGCCAGCCGGTCAAGGCGTGGCGCGGCTTGCAGTTCGGCGATCAGCCGCAGGGCCACAAGCAGTTCGAAGGGGACGAGCGCACGCCCGAAGGCCGCTATGTGATCGAGGGGCGCAATCCCGGCAGCGCCTATCACCTCAGCCTCAAGGTTTCCTACCCCAACGCCGCCGACCGCGCCTTCGCGCTGGCGCAGGGCCGCTCGCCCGGGGGCGATATCTTCCTCCACGGCCAGCCCAATGCCCTGCCCATGGGCCGGATGCCCGGCAATTGGACCGACGGCTGCATCGCCTTGTCCAACGCGGAAATCGAGGAGCTGTGGCGGATGGTCCCCGATGGCACGGTGATCGAGATCAGGCCGTAGAGAACTGCGAATCTGCACGGCTACGCAGATTTACTTGACCTGATCCTGTTTTGTTCCATAATCGTTCCAACATTGTTGGAGTCGCACCCATGTTGAACGATGCCCCCTACGCTTTCGCCGCCCATTCTTCCGATACTGATTTCGCCTATGAAATGGCGCATGACGGGGCCGGGCTTCCGTCCCGCGTCGCGATCTTCGGGGAGGGTGAGGGCCTGCGCCGCCAGATCGCCGCGGACCTCGGCGGAGCGGGGTTCCGCACCATCGACGGCGGTTCGCTGCGCTCGCTGCTCGAAGGGCCGATTGCGCTGCTGGGTGATGTGGTGGTGGTCGATTGCGCCATCACCGGTTCGCGCGGGATGGACGCGATGATGCTGGCGGGCCTCGCGCGGCTTGATATGCGGGTGGCGCGTTCGGGCGCGAAGCTGATCGTCGGCACCAATCTTGATGGGCTCGATCATGTCGTCGCGGTGCTTGACCAGTCCAACCCGCAAATCCTCGTCAACCCCAGCCATGCCGAACGCGTGATCGCCGTTGGCCGCGTGATGGGCGAAGCGGGGGGCGCGCGCGTCCGCGAGATGGGCGAGGAGGACCGCGTGGCGCTTCTGCGCCTCTCGCAACAGGTTGAAGCGATCGCCCATTCGCTCGACCGGATGGGCCATCCGCTGCGCGGCGATGCAGGCGCCGCCGGGTCCAGCGCTTTCAGCGATTTCAAGCGCGATTACGCCGCGCCCGAGGCCGCGCCGGTGAGCGGATTTGCCGCCGCCACGCCGCCGCTGCCCGATCCGCAGGCTGTGCGCCAGATCATCGCCAACCGCCAGGCGCGCAACCGGTTCTTCGATTCCGCGCTGTTCGGCGATCCGGCGTGGGATATGCTGCTTGATCTTACCGCCGCGCATGCTGAGGGCGCACGGGTCTCCGTCACGTCGCTGTGCATCGCCGCCGCGGTGCCCGCGACCACTGCGCTGCGCTGGCTGACCCAGATGGTCGAAAGCGGCATCTTCATCCGCGTGCCCGATCCCGCCGACAAGCGCCGCGCCTTCATCGCTTTGAGCGACAAGGCGCTGGCCGCGATGGCGGGCTATTTCGCGAGCCTCAGGGTGCCGATGCTGCAAGCGGCCTGAGCCTCAGGCGCGCGGGCAAGCTCCGGGCCGCCAATGCAGGATGAGAGTGAGACCGGGCGAGTCCGCGTGCGGCGCAGGGGATGCTGTGCCAGATCCCTCCTCGCTCGGTCTAGAGTCCTCGTCGCGCGGTCCAGACTCCCCTTTGACCCCCTCTAGACCCCCTTTAGACCCCGTCTCGAAGCCCTGTTTCACGTGAAACACCCGCCGTTCGGCATCCGCGCGGGCCCTGGCAAGGATCGCAGGCGGCACATCGCCGTCCAGCAACAAGAGATCCGCCTCGCCCAATAGCCGGGCCTGGCGCAGGGTCAGCTCTTCAGGGTCGGCGCTGGTGAGGGTAACCGCGAAAACTGCGCCCGAAACGGGCGCATCGGCACCCTCGGCCCAGTCGGCAACCCGCTCAAAAGAATGCGCCTCCAGCGGATCGAGCGGACCGCCCTCACGCAAAGCCGCATCCACCGCTCGCCGCCGCTCGGCCCCCTCGGGCAATCGCCGCCGCAGCGTCGGCCGCGCTGCCTCCAGCGCCTTGGCAAGCAGCCCCAGCGTCTCGGGCAGCACCCGCTCCAGCCTGAGGCGGACATGCTTGGCAAGGCCAGCAGACGCCCCGCCAGTACCGATAGCGATCAGAAGAGGGTCACGGTCGAGGATCGAAGGCGTTGTAAAATCGCACAATTCCGGCCGATCCACGACATTGACGAGCATCCCCGAACACCGCGCATTGATCGCCGCAACCTCGCAGGCCCGGGCATCGTCAAAGGCGATGAAGGCGATCCGCACCCCTTCGTCCACCGCGCGGGCAAAATCATCGACCACCACGCCGCCCGCGCGCTCAACCAGCCGCCGCTTGGGCTCGGCCGCGGGCCCGTCGCCCAGCACAAGCACCTGTTTTCCTGCAATTTGGTGGAACAGGGGCAGGCTGGCGATGGTGCTCATCGCTCGCTCAGTCGAGCCATTCCGGCACGCGTTCGGCATCCATGATCGCGCCCGCCTCGATCCGGTCGGCGACCACCGCGAACTTGTCGCCATCGACCAGCACCTCGGCGACGAACCCGCGCGAATTGTAGGACGATGCCATGGTCGCGCCGTATGCGCCCGCGGTGCGGAACACCGCGAGATCGCCGGCTTCCAACAGGTCGCACTCACGGCCCATCGCGAAGGTGTCCCCGGTCTCGCAGATCGGGCCGACGATGTTGGCGGTCATCCGCGCGCCGGTGGGCTCGACCGCCTCGAAGTGGTGATAGGCGCCGTAGAGCGCGGGGCGGGCGAGGTCGTTCATCGCCGCATCGACGATCACGAACGGGTCCTTGATCCCGCGCTTGACCCGCACCACTCGGGTCAGCAGCACGCCTGCATTGCCGGCGATGACGCGCCCCGGCTCGAAGATCAGTTTGACCCCCCAGTCCTTCGTCACCCTTGCGACCATCGCGCCATAGGCGGCCGGTTCAGGCAGGACTTCGCCGACGCGGTAAGGCACGCCGAGCCCGCCGCCGAGATCGACATGGGTGATCGTGTGCCCGGCTCCGCGCAAGGCACCGACAAGTGCGCCAAGCTTGCCGAAGGCGGCCTCAAGCGGCGCCAGATCGGCAAGCTGGCTGCCGATATGCACCGCCACGCCCCTCAGGTTGATCCCCGGCAGCCGCGACAGCGTTCCGAAGATCTGCCCCGCCTCGCCAATCGGCACGCCGAACTTGTTGTCCGCCTTGCCGGTCGAGATCTTGTCGTGGGTGCCCGCATCGACGTCGGGGTTGATGCGCAAGGTGCACTGCGCGGTCATACCGCGGGCAGCGGCGATCTCGGCAAGCTCGACGCCCTCTTCCTCGCTCTCGATATTGAACTGCCCGATCCCCGCTTCGAGCGCGGCGACCAGCTCGGCCGCGGTCTTGCCCACCCCCGAAAAGACGATCATCTCGGGCGCGATTCCTGCCGCCAGCGCGCGGCGCATCTCGCCGACGGACACGACATCGGCGCCCATGCCCTGCCGCCCGAGCACCTTGAGCACGGCGAGATTGGGGTTCGACTTCACGGCGAAGGCGACGAGTTTGTCGGGCACCTCCGCCAGCGCCTCCTGGAACACCCGCGCGTGGCGCTCCAACGTCGCGCGTGAATAGACATAGACGGGTGTGCCCACCGCCGCAGCGATGCGGGGCAGGGGCACGTCTTCGGCGTGCATCACGCCGCCCTTGGTGGTGAAGTGGTCCATGAGGCGTCGGCTCTATTCGGGGGGCAAGTCGAAGGGATCGTCCTGACGCTCCTCGGAGCGGCGGCGCAGCTCCACCGAGCGTTCAGGCGCGGAAAGGGCGTCGCGGCGGAGCAGCTCTTCGGCCGAGGGCTTATCGGGCGCGCCATAGGGGGCGGGCGGCAGCTCAGCGCCCTTGGGCGGGGTGAGCGGTGCCTGTGTGCCGCAAGCCGAGAGCAGGCCGGCAAGGCCCAGCATAAGCGCGATCCGCATCATTCCTCCATTCCCAGCGTCCCGCGCGCGGCGGCGACCTGTGCGCGCACCTGATCGGGCGCGGTTCCGCCATATGACATGCGAGCCGCGACCGAGGCATCGACCGAGAGCGCAGCATAGACGCTTTGCTCGATCCGCGCATCGATTGCCTGAAGGTCTGCAAGTGGCAACTGGTCCAGCGCGACACCGCGGCTTTCGGCCAGCTTCACCGCCGCGCCGGTGATGTGATGCGCCTCGCGGAAGGGAATGCCTGCCTGCCGCACCAGCCAATCGGCAAGATCGGTGGCGGTCGCATAGCCCAATTCAGCCGCCGCGCGCATCCGCGCGGTGTTGAAGGTCGTGCCCGCGATCATTCCGGTCATCGCCGCGACCGAAAGCGCCATCAGCGAGGCCGCCTCGAAGACCGGCGGCTTATCGTCCTGCATGTCCTTGGAATAGGCCAGCGGCAGGCCTTTCATGGTGATCATCAGGCTGGTGAGCGCCCCGATCACCCGCCCTGAATGTCCGCGCACCAGTTCGGCGGCGTCGGGGTTCTTCTTTTGCGGCATGATCGAGGAGCCGGTCGAGAGGCTGTCGGGCAGGCGGATGAAGCCGAAGGGCTGGCTCGCCCAGAGGATCAGTTCCTCTGCGAGGCGCGAGAGGTGGAGCGCGCTCGCCGAGCAGCACCACAGGAAATCGAGCGCGAAATCGCGGTCGGAGACGGCGTCCAGAGAATTGGCGGTAGGCCGGTCGAAGCCGAGCGCTGAGGCTGTCGCTGCGCGGTCGATCGGGAAGCCTGTCCCTGCCAGCGCCGCGCTGCCGAGCGGGCACTCGTTCATCCGTGTGCGCGCATCGGCGAGCCGCGCGCGGTCGCGCCGGAACATCTCGTAATAGGCCATGAGGTGGTGGCCCAGGGTCACCGGCTGCGCGGTCTGCAAGTGGGTGAAGCCGGGCATGATGCTCGCGGCGTGTTCGCCTGCGCGGGTCACCAGCGCGCGCTGGAGCGCGGCGAGCCCCTCGTCCAATTGCAGGGCCGCGTCGCGCACCCACAGGCGGAAGTCGGTCGCGACCTGATCGTTGCGGCTGCGGGCCGTGTGGAGGCGCCCGGCGACCGGCCCGATCAGCTCGGCGAGCCGGGCTTCGGTGGTCATGTGGATGTCCTCGCGGTCCCAGTCTTCGGGCACGCCGTCCGCTTCGTATTCGGCAGCGACGGCATCAAGCCCCGCGCTGATGGCCTCGGCGTCCTCGGTTGCGACGATCCCGGCTGTGCCGAGCATCGCGACATGGGCTTTGCTCGCGGCAATATCTTGCCGCCACAGGGCCTTGTCGAACGGGATGGAGGCGTTGATTTCGCGCATGATGGCGCTAGGGCCATCAGCGAAGCGGCCGCCCCACATGGCGTTCGTCGCAGCGCCCTGATTGGAGCCCGTCATGTCCCGCTTGTCGCTCATTGCCGCCTGCATGATCCTCGTCTTGGCGGGATGCGATAGGCCCGAGGGCGCGCCAGCGCAACCGGGCGCTGAGGCAGGTTCGGCGAAGGCGCCGTCGGCCAAGGTGGACCGCAGCCACGCCGGCACCGCTATTCCCGAGTTCGTGGTCGCCGATCCTGAGGGCCTGACGCTCAATCTGGCCGCGCAGGACGGCCCGATGCTGCTCAACCTGTGGGCCACATGGTGCGCCCCATGCGTCAAGGAGATGCCGCAGCTCGATGCGCTGGCGGGCGCTCTGGAGGGCGAGGTTAAGGTCATCGCTGTCAGCCAGGACATCCGCGGGGCCGAGGCGGTCACACCCTTCTTCGCCAAGGGCGGCTTCACACGCCTCGAACCGTGGCTCGATGCCGATGCTGCTCTCTCCGGCCAGTTCACCCCTGAAGGCGCGTTGCCGCTGACGATCCTGTTCGACGCGAGCGGCAAGGAAGTGCTGCGGGTGGCGGGCGGCTATGATTGGGGCAGCCCGGACGCCGCCAAGCTGGTGCGCGAGGCGCTTGCCGCGCGCTAACCGAGCCGCCGCGCGATCGCCTGCCCCATCCGCAGCGGATCGCCCGGCCCGAAGCCCTCAAGCCACTCCACCCGCCCGGGCTCGAACAACAGCACCACGGTCGAGCCGAGGTAGAAGCGGCCCATCTCGTCCCCGGCGGCCAGGCTGTGGCCCGCGCCCGTGAAGTCTTCGTGCACGGGCGCTGTGGCATGGGTGCAGAATGCGTTCGGCCAAACCGTGTCGATCCCCGCGACGATCATCGCACCGACCATGACACTTGCGAAATGGCCGTCCGGCCCGTCGAAGCGGCAGGATAGCCGCTCGTTGCGGGCGAACAGGCGGTCAACCCCGGCAGCGGTGGCGGTGTTGACCGAGAAGAGGTCGCCCGGAATGTAGCTCGTCGCCACAAGGCTGCCTGCGGCTGGCATGTGGACGCGGTGGTAGTCTTTGGGGCTGAGGTAGACGGTCATGAACCGCCCGCCATCGAAACGCGCTGCCTCCCCCGCGCCGCAGCCAAGAAGCTCGGCCACAGTGTAGTCGCGCCCCTTGGCCTGGATGATCCGCCCGCCGGTGATCGGCCCTAACTGGCTGATGGCCCCGTCGGCGGGGGAGAGGGTGAATTCCCGCGCGTCGGCGAGTGGGCGTGCGCCGGGCTTCAACTCGCGGGTGAAGAAGTCATTGAAGCTGGTGAACTGCCCGATCACGCGCTCCGCCTCAGACAGATCCACGCCATAGGCCGCGACGAAGCGCCGGATCAGCCGGTCGCGCAGCCACGGGCTCTGGCTGGCAGCCAGCCGCCCGGCGAGGCGCGAAAGGGCGTGCTGGGGCAGGACGTGCTGGAGCGCGATGAAGGCTGCGGACATGGCTGACGCGCTAGTGGCAGGCGCGCCCGAGCGCAACCCGCGCACGGCGAGGGGCCACAGTGTGGCGGTCTACAGGGTGACGGTCTGGCCGCCGTCGACCTTGATCGCGGAACCGGTGATGAAGCCGGCGCGCGGGGAAGCGAGGAAGGCGGCGATGTCACCGAACTCCTCCGGCCGCCCAAGCCGCCCGGCAGGGATCGCGGCGATCGAGCGCGCGGTAACCTGATCGGGCGCCATGCCGCTCCCGGCAGCCATTGCCGTGTGCAGGCTGGTCAGCCGATCGGTGGCGATCTGCCCGGGGAGCAGCAGGTTGACCGTCACGCCGTCGGCGGCGACTTCGGCGGCAAGGGTCTTGCACCACGAAGCAAGCATCGCGCGCACCGCGTTGGAGAGCACGAGGCCGGGGATCGGGGTGAGAAGGCTGGTCGAGGCGACCGCCAGGATGCGCCCGAAGCCGCGTGCGCGCATCTCCGGCAGGAAGGCCTGGGCGAGGGTGAGCTGGGCGTTGAACATCCGGCCCATGACCGCGGCGAAATCGGCGGGCGTGGTGCTCGCCGCCGCCCCGGTCGGCGGCCCGCCGCTGTTGAGAACGAGGATGTCGGGCGAGCTTGCGCCTGCGCGCACCGCATCGATGATCGCCTGCGGGGCGGCGGGATCGTCGAGATCGGCGAGGATGTGCTGGGTGCCCGCCACCCCGTCACCCGATCGCGCCACGGTGATGACATCGGCGCCTTCGGCCAAGAGCGCCTCGGCAATGGCGCGCCCCAGCCCCTTGCTCGCGCCGAGCACCAGCGCCGTTTTGCCGCCAAGTTGCAGATCCATCGCGTCCTCCCCTCGTTCGTGTCGCGCCAGAGTGCCCGAATGCGGCACCTCGCGCGCCTGATCAAATCGCCGGGCGGGGAAGGGGATCGGTTGGGGCGGGAGGCAAGCATGCCGGCGCTTCGCTTGGGAGCTTTTGCGCAAAATCGTCCCCCGGACGATTGTGTCTGGCAAAAACTGGTGGGCGGTGACGGGCTCGAACCGCCGACCCTCTCGGTGTAAACGAGATGCTCTACCAACTGAGCTAACCGCCCCTGCGATTGGGTGGGCAGGTAAGCCGCGCGGGGGCAGGGGTCAAGCGTGCGTCGCGCTATTCCTCAGGGACGCCAACCTGCTAGGATGGCGGTGATGACGATCGAGACGCACCTCAATGATGGCACGCCGGTGTGTATCCGGCGGGTACGGCGTGCGGACGAGGCGCGCCTGAGGGATGGCATTGCGCGCCTCTCGCCGCAGTCGCGCTACTTGCGGTTCTTTTCGGGGATGCGCGAGGCTCCGCCGCAGGTGCTGCGCACCCTGGCGAGCCCGGATGGCCACGACCACCTTGCCTGGGGCGCGCTGCGCTCGGACCTGCCCGATACGCCGGCGTTGGGCGTGGTCCACGCGTTCCGCGACAAGAACGACCCCGGCACTGCCGAGTACTCTGTCGCAGTGGTCGACGATTACCACGGACGCGGGCTTGCGCGGCTGCTCACCGCGGTGCTGCTGCTCGATTGCGCACGCGAGGGCCTTACGCACTTCACCGTCCACATTCTCCCCGAGAACCGCCCGGCGCTGACACTGGCCCACTCGCTGGGGGCCGAAGGGGCGGGGTATCAGTCGGGGGTTTCCGTGCTCGACATCAACATTGCCGAGGCGCTCGATGCCTTGCGGGCCGAGACCGGGGTGCCGGGGCTCGTAGCGGTGTTCGACCAGTTCGAAATGGACGATTCGCGCGGGGAGCCCCTAGGCGCGAGCGCCCACGAAGGTTAGGGGCGGCCCCATGAGCAGTGCGCGCATTCTCGTCCTCGGCACCGGCGGCACGATTGCGGGGGCTGGAAGCGGTGCGACGGGCGCGGCCTATCGCCCGGGCGGCCTCGCGCTGGATAGCCTCGTCGCGCATCTGTCGGCGCTCGGCCTTGATGCCGAGCTCGCGGCGCGGGAGATCGCGCGGATCGGCTCGCAGGATATCGGCTGGGCCGAGTGGGAGGCGCTCCACGCCGCCTGCACGGCCGCGCTGGATGATCCCGGCATCGCAGGCGTGATCATCACCCACGGCACCGACACAGCGGAAGAAACCGCCTTCCTGCTCGACCTCACCTTGCCGAGCACCAAGCCGATCGTGCTGGTCGGCGCGATGCGCCCGGCCGATGCGGTGGGGGCCGACGGGATGCGCAACTTCGCCAATGCGGTGAAGGTGGCGAGTGATCCGGCGGCAAGCGGGCGCGGGGTGATGCTGGTGATGGGCGACGCAATCCTTGCCGCGCGCGATGCGCGCAAGGCGGCGACCAGCAGCATCGACGCTTTTCGCAGCTTTCCGCGCGGGCCTCTGGCGCGCGTCACCCCGGCGAGCATCGACTGGTATGGCCCGCCGCACCGGGTGGGCCCAGAAAATGGGGGCGCGGCGCGCTATGCCTTCCCGCAAGAGCTGCCGCGCGTGGCGATCCTCACTGCGGGCGCGGGAATGGACGAAAAGCCGGTCGAGGCGCTGCTGGGCATCGGCGCGCGCGGTATCGTGCTGGCCGGAATGGGGCAGGGCAATGCGCCGCGTGTGGTGATCGAAGCCCTCGCCCGCGCTGCGGCAAGCGGCGTGCCAGTGGTGCGCGCAACCCGCGTCGACGAGGGGCTGGTCGACCGCAATGTCGAGGTCGATGATGACGCGCTCGGGCTGGTGGCTGCAAGGGCGCTCGGCCCGGCCAAGGCGCGGGTGCTGCTGATGGTGCTGATCGCGAATGGGGTCACGGACGCGGGCGCGGTGCAGGCGGCGTTTGATGGGGGGTGACCTGTGCCCGCATGGGCAACGCGTGTTCCTTACAAACTCCAGTCAGATACGCTAGTGCTGCCCCGGCAATCGGGTGGCACAACCTGCCCGGCATCAATAAAGTGAGTTCACCAATGTTCGACGAACCGGGCTTTGCAGGCAGACACGATCTGGAACCTGATGCCGTCATGCTCGAGACCTTCGTGTATTGCAGCCGTGCTGCCGAAGGCGTGGACGCCGCCGAAGTCAGCCGGCTCGTCGAATTTTCGCAAGCCCGCAATGTCGTGCGCGACATTACCGGTGTGCTGGTCTTTGGCAGCGGTGTGTTCTTCCAGTGGATCGAAGGCCCGCCTGCCGAAGTGCGCAGCCTGATCGCAAACCTGCATGGCGATAGCCGCCACAATGATATCGTCACGCTCGACCGGAGCGTTGAAGTGCGCGAGCGGCTTTATCCGCACTGGGAGATGGAGCAGGTCGCGGCGGACGATATCCGCGCGGTGCTGGAAGACGCGCTGGAAACGGCCGAGGATCAGAGCAACATTGCAGCGCTGCAACGCATTCTCGGGCACCTTGCGTCGGGGCCGCTGGCTACTGTCGGGCGCAATTGACCGGGGGCGGCGCGCCTTCGATAGCGCCGTGCTCCCACCCCCGGCCATTCCCCAAGACGAGGCGCGGCGTTAGCCCCAGGGCGTGACCAGATATTTCTCGCCGGTCTTCATCTGGCGGTAGTCGAGGATCGCGTCCTTCTCGAGCATCCCCTCCAGCGTCACCCTCGCCTTGTAATGCGAGGCGAAGGTGGTGGTCAGGTTGGCCTGCACGCGTTGGCGCATCCGCACCACGGTCTCCATCCCGGCGCGGGCGAGGAACGGGGTCAGCAGCCAGCCGGCGATGCTCCACTGGAGCCCGTAAGAGGGCGTGAGGATCGTCGGGTTCTGGAGATCGAGCCGCCCGTAGATATACATCTTCTTCTGCTGGTTCGAGCCGTAGCGCGAGAACTCGCTCATCTGCGAGACCGCCACCTGCTCCATCGCCTTCAGCACGCCGTCTGAGGCCTGTCCGCCGCCAATTGGATCGAAGCCGAGGAAGGCGCCGGTTTCAGCAATCGCCGCGCGCAGATCGGCCATGTAGGTGGGGGCTGACGAGTCCACGACCCAGGTCGCGCCCTGTTCCTTGAGCATCGCGACATGTTCGGGCCTGCGGACGATGTTGACCAGTTTCATCCCGTCTTCGATGCAGATGCGGTTGAGCATCTGGCCGAGGTTCGAGGCGGCGGCGAGGTGGATGATCGCGGAATGGCCTTCCAGCTTCGCGGTCTCGACAAAGCCCAGCGCGGTCATCGGGTTGACGAAGCTGGAGGCGCCGACCTCCGCAGAATGCTCGCCGAGCGGCAGGCACATCATGGCGTCGGCGATGGCATACTGGCTGAAGGCGTTGCCCGGCACGCAGGCGACGCGCTGGCCCATCAGCGCCTTGGCCATATCGCTGTCGCCGGTCGCAATCACCGTGCCCGCGCCCTCGTTCCCGGCGGGCAGGCGCTGGCCGTGGCGCGCCTTGTTGCCGGTGAGGAAGGGCTCGGGCATGGTCGCTGTGACCTTGCCGGGGGTATAATCCGCGCTCTCGAAATCGGCGGCGCTGGTAAGGATCGCGAGGTCTGACGGGTTGATCGGCGCGGCTTCCATCTTGACCAGCACCTGATTGCCCTTGGGCTCGGGGAAGGTGTTTTCCGCCACCTCAAGCGTCAGCTTGCCGTCGGGGGTGAGGGTGGTGAAGAGCTGCTTTCCGGTGGTGGTCATTGTGATTCCTCTCTCGAATCCGGGTATGTTGCTGCGACGAAGTAGAGGCCATGCGGCGGCGCGTTAAGCCCCAAAGCGTTGCGGTCGCGCGCGGCTAGCGCCTCTGCCATGCGGGTTTCCGGCCATGTGCCGGCTCCGACCAGCTTGAGGCACCCTACCATCGAACGCACCTGATGATGCAGGAAGCTGCGCGCGGCGGCGTGGATGTGGATCTCCTCGCCGACCCGGTCGACGTTCAGGAGATCGAGCGACTTCACCGGATCGGCGGCCTGACAATGGACCGATCGGAAGGTGGTGAAGTCGTGCGGCCCCACCAGGGCCTGTGCGGCGCGGTGCATGGCGTTGGCGTCGAGCGGTTGGGGCACGTGCCACGCGTGCCCGCGCATCAGGGTCAGCGGCGCGCGGCGGTTGACGATGCGGTAGAGGTAACGCCGTCCGATGCAGGAAAACCGCGCGTGCCAATCATCCGGCACCACCTCGCAGGCGGTGATCGCGATGGGATCGGGGCGCAGCTGCGCGTTGAGCGCGGCCATCAGCCGGAAGGGATCGAAGGGCCGCTCGATATCCACGTGGCTGCGCATCGCCAGCGCGTGCACCCCCGCATCGGTGCGCCCCGCACTGTGGAGGGTGACAGTCTCACCGGTGATCCGCGCGATCGCGTCCTCGACCGATTGCTGCACGCTTGGCCCGTGCGACTGGCGTTGCAGCCCGAAGAAGGGCGTGCCGTCGAATTCGAGGGTGAGCGCGAAGCGGGTCACCCCAGCACCGTCCCCGCAGCGACCGCCCGCCCGCGCAGCAACTCGGCGCGGTCCATCGCCGGCTTGCCCGCGCGCTGGAGCCGCAAGGGCCGGAGCGCGCCCGTTCCGCAAGCGATGGTGAAGTCCTCGTCCAGCACTGTGCCGGGCGTGCCGCTTGCGTCCACCACCTCGGCGAGCAGCAGCTTCACGCGCTCCTCGCCGAGATCGAACCAGGCGCCGGGGAAGGGCGCAAGGCCGCGCACCTTGCGCTCGATCACTTCGGCGCTCTGGCTCCAGTCGATCCGGCTTTCCGCCTTGTCGATCTTGGGGGCGTAGATCGCCTCCGCGTCGTCCTGAGTCTCGGGCGGAAAGGCGCCGAGATCGGCCAGCACCGCAGCCATCAACGCCGCGCCGACTTCGCCGAGCTCGACGAACAGCTCGCCCGTCGTCTTGCGCCCCACCGGCACTGTCACCTTGTGGAGCATCGGCCCGGTATCGAGCCCCGCTTCCATCTGCATGATCGTCACGCCGGTTTCGGCGTCCCCTGCCATCACCGCCCGGTGGATCGGCGCGGCCCCGCGCCACCGGGGCAGCAGCGAGGCGTGGATGTTGAGGCAGCCATGCCTGGGCGCATCGAGCACCGCTTGCGGCAGGATCAGGCCATAGGCCGCGACCACCGCCACGTCCGCGCCGAGCGCGGCAAATTCGGCTTGCGCCTCGGCACCCCGCAACGACACCGGCGAGCGAACCTCAAGTCCCAGCCGCTCGGCCTCGACTTGCACCGGCGAGGGGCTGAGCTTCTTCCCCCGCCCCGCCGGACGCGGCGGCTGGGTGTAGACACAGGCGATTTCGTGGCCCGCGTCATGAAGCGCGCGCAGCGCCGGCACGGCGAAATCCGGCGTTCCCATGAAGATGATGCGCATAATCGTGCCGGACGGCCTTTGTGAAGCGGAGCGCAGGCCCTATCTCCCCCACCATGGCATCGCAAGAGATCGAGGCACTGAGTTCCGCGCTCGCCCGCCTGCCGGGCTTGGGCCCGCGTTCCGCGCGGCGTGCGGTGCTGTGGCTCGTCAAGCATCGCGAGAGCGCGCTGCCCGCGCTGCTTGAGGCGCTGGCGGGCGTCGCCGAGACGCTGGTCGAGTGTCAGACCTGCGGCAATGTCGACACCTGCGACCCCTGCGGCATCTGCACCGATCCGCGCCGCGATGCGCGCGCGCTGTGCGTGGTGGAGGAGGTTTCCGACGTCTGGGCGCTGGACCGCGCGCGGCTCTTCCCCGGGCGCTACCACGTGCTCGGCGGACGGCTTTCGGCATTGGACGGCATCGGCCCGGAGGAGCTCAACATCGCGAGCCTGCTCGCCCGTGTTGAGGGCGGCGGCATCGACGAGGTGGTGCTCGCCATGAACGCCACATTGGAAGGGCAGACCACCGCGCACTATATTGCCGAGCGGCTCGAAGCCTTTCCCCTGCGCGTCACCCAGCTCGCCCACGGCCTGCCAGTCGGCGGCGAGCTCGACTATCTTGACGAGGGCACGCTGGCGCAGGCGCTGCGGGCAAGGCGGCCCGTCCAGTAACGCCCCCCGCATCATGCGGCGGCAGTGGCACAGGCTTACTGCGGCTCCAACCCTTCCACCAGAAACACGCGCGACACGGCATTGTCGGTTCTGCGGTGCTCGATCGCCTTGTATTCGGGCCCGTCGAGGCACGCTTCGGCCGCCGCGAGCGAGGGAAACTCGACCACCACGATCCGTCCTGCCACCGGACTGCCCTCGCGCGGCCTGGTTCGTCCGGCGCGCGCAAGATAGCGGCCCCCGCACTTCGCCAGGATCGCCGGAACCACGGACACATAGCTCTGATAGGCGTCCGGGTTGGTCACCGCGATCTCAGCGATAAGATAGCCCTTGCGAGTCTCGGCCGGCGGCGCGGTGCCTGCCGGCGGTGCCATTCCTGAAACCATGGCCGCCCCCGCCAGCAACAGGGCCGCACACGCCAGCTGGCCCGGATGACGCACAGGTACCTTCATCGCCGTTCTCCCTTTTTGACCGTCGGACGGTGATATCCTCACAGCTTGATAACGCGAAGACCTCAGCCTATTTGCGCTGCCATGGCTATCCGCGAAATCCTCGAAGTGCCCGACGCACGGCTCAAGACCATCTCGACCCCGGTCGAACCCAACGAGTTCGGCCCCGAGCTGAACCAGCTCGTCGAAGACATGTTCGAGACGATGTATGACGCCCCCGGCATTGGTCTGGCCGCGATCCAGGTCGGCGTGCCCAAGCGGGTGCTGGTGATTGATCTCCAGCCTGAAGATCCCGATGCGCCGCCGGTTGAGTGTGGCCACGATCACGGGCACGGCCATGCGCACACGCACCCCGCCACCAAGAACGATCCCCGCGTTTTCATCAACCCGGTGATCCTCGATCCGGCGGACGAATTGTCGACCTATCAGGAAGGCTGCCTCTCGGTCCCCGAGATCTACGCCGATGTCGATCGTCCGGCGACCTGCCGGGTGCGCTATCAGGATCTGGACGGCAACACCCACGAGGAAGCGCTCGAAGGGCTGATGGCGACCTGCCTTCAGCACGAGATGGACCACCTTGAAGGCATCCTGTTCATCGACCATCTCAGCCGCCTGAAGCGCGCGATGGTGCTGAAGAAGCTCGATAAAATCCGCCGGGTGGGGTGATTTGCGTTGCGCACCCGCCTCCGCGGGTGCGTCCTCGCTAGGCGCGCAGCAAAGCTGCGCCCGCTGCGGGCGGCCGTGCAGGTGTGCTTCGCACGTCTGCGCCTTCGGCTTCGAATCCGGCCTTGCGGCGCTGCGCGCCGTTGTCTTACCTCTTCCGTCGCCCCGGGCTTGACCCGGGGTTAGGCTTTCTTGGGCATATCGCACGGGCGCCTCTGGTGTTCCCCATACGTTCCGTGTAGGATTGCGATATGGACCCCTCGATTCTCCCCCTTTCCGCTCTCATCCTTGGTGCTGCATTGGGTGGCCGCCTTGGCTGGTTCCTTGCCTCGCGGCCAATCGCTGATCTGCGCACGCGTCTGGCCGAGGCCGAGCGGGTGGGGGCCGAGCAGGCGGGCGAGTTCAAGCGCGCTGTGGCCGAATTGGGCGAGGCGCGGATCGAGGTCGCCGCGCTGGGTGAGCGCGCCGCGCGGGCCGATGCGCTCAGTCAGCAGCTTGACGCTGTCCGTGCCGAAAACGCGCAGTTCCGCGCCGAACGCGCGGCCTTCGAGGAACAGAAGCGGCTGCTCGAAGAATCGCGCAGCAATCTGCTCAAGGAATTCGAAAACACCGGAGCGGCCGTGTTGGGCCGCGCGCAAGAAGCCTTCCTCAAGCGCGCCGAAGAGCGGCTTGGTCATTCGGAAAAGGCCAGTGAGGAGAAGTTGAAGGCGTTGCTAGCCCCCGTTGGTGACCGGCTGGCGAGCTACGAAAAGCAGGTGGCCGAATTGGAGGCCAAGCGAACGGATGCCTTCGGGCAACTCAC
The DNA here is from genome assembly GCA_027489095.1 of Erythrobacteraceae bacterium. GTDB lineage: Bacteria > Pseudomonadota > Alphaproteobacteria > Sphingomonadales > Sphingomonadaceae > Erythrobacter. The sequence continues at coordinate 7,868 of JAIYAL010000089.1, read as the reverse complement.
CGGCGTGATTCAGTCCATGCGCGAAGGGCAGGAAGAAATCCGCAAGGAAGCCAGACGCCTCGGCAATTCGCTCACCAACGCGCCCAAGGCGCGCGGGCGCTGGGGTGAGCGGGCGTTGCAGAACGTTCTCGAACAATGCGGTCTGGCCGAACATACCGATTTTCATCTCGAACAATCGCTCGACACCGAAGAAGGCCGCCTGCGGCCCGATGCGATCGTGAACGTGCCGGGGCAGAAGAAGCTGGTGATCGACGCCAAGGTGTCGCTGAACGCCTATCAGGCCGCGTTCGAGGCGGATGATGAGGGCGAGCGCAAGCGGCACCTCGATCTCCACGCCAAGTCGATGCGCGGGCATGTCCAGACGCTGGGCTCGAAAAGCTACCAGAGCCAGTTCGATGACGCGCCCGATTATGTGGTGATGTTCGTGCCGGGCGAGCACTTCGTCGCCGCCGCGCTCGAACATGATCCCGAGCTTTGGGACTTCGCCTTCCGCAACAAGGTGCTGCTGGCAACGCCGACCAACCTCGTCGCCATTGCCCGCACGGTTGCGCAGGTCTGGCGGCAGGACAAGATGGCGAGCGAAGCGGCCGAGATCGGCCGGATGGGCGCGGAATTGTACGACCGTCTCGCCACCGCGGCCGAGCACTTGAAGCGCGTCGGCGGCGGGCTGGAAAGTGCGGTCAACAATTACAACAAGTTCGTCGGCAGCTTTGAACGCAATGTGCTGTCGTCAGGGCGCAGGCTCGCGGAAAAGGGCGTCGAGATCGGCAAGCGCGCGATCGAAGACGTGCCGCTGGTGGAAAGCGCGCCGCGCTACAATGCAGCGGATGGGGACGGGGTGGAGGATGAAGTCCCTGCGCTGGAGGCACGCAAGGACGCGGCGGAGTGAGGCAGATCGCGATTGCGCAGTGGCCAATCGGGCTGTGCTTTGCCCTGGTGGTCATCGATGACGCTGCCGCCGCGCGCCTTGGCTTGCACTTCGAGGCTTATGAGGAAGACGGCCTCGGCCTTCATTTTGCTGCTTTAGTCCAAACGGATGCAGAAGTATTCGCGTTCCGCCGTGGTGTCGCTTCGCCGGGCGAGGGAACGCAGGTCTGGTGCATGGCCGATGGGGCGCGGACCGCCGAACGAATCGCCATTTTTTGCGATGCCTTCGCAATAGCCGAGCCGGAGGTGATGTGGCGGACGCCGTTTGAGCGCGCGACGGACAATGCGTCGGCGGCCTAAACCTCAACTCCCGCCAGCACCTCATAAGCCAACACTGCCCCCGCCACCGCCGCGTTGAGCGAATCCGCGCGTCCGCGCATCGGCATCGTCACGCGCAGGTCGCAGGCCGCCTCGTAATCCTCGGGCAGGCCCTGCGATTCGTTGCCGACCAGTATGAAACACGGCGCTTGGTAGGGCGCGCCGCGATAGGGCACCGCATCGCGCAAACTCGCCGCGACCAACTGCCCCATACCGCCGCGCAGCCACGGCACAAATTCCTCCCAGCGCGCCTGTGCGAGGCCCACCGTGAACACCGCGCCCATGCTCGCCCGCACGGCTTCGGCGCTGAAGGGGTCGGCGCAGTCGTCGATCAGGATCAGCCCGCCAGCGCCCACCGCGTCGCAGGTTCGCAGCATCGTCCCGAGGTTGCCCGGATCGCGCAAGGCCTGCGCCGCGAGCCAGATCGGCGCGGCTTGGCGGTCGAGGCCCGCAAGCGAGGTGTCCCATTCGTCGAACACCCCCGCCACGCTTTGCGCGTTTTCCTTGCCGGTGATCTTGGCGAGGATGTCGGGGGTGGTCGTGATCACCTCGCCGCCTGCCGCCACAACGTCAGCCTCCAGCCGCGCCAGCAGTTCGTGGCCATCGCGGCCCTCGGCCATCACCAGCGTCTGCGGCAAGCGCCCGACGCTGCGCGCGTCTTCGAGCAGCCTGAGCCCTTCGACCAGAAACTGACCGCTGCGCTTGCGATGCTTCTTGTCGCGCAAGCTGCGCAGGTACTTGACCGTAGGGTTGGAAAAGCCGGTGATCTGCTTGCGCATGGGGGAAAACCGCTGACGCCTCGGGCGCCGCGCGTCAATCCTCGCCGAAGCCGTCGGCGATCAGCGCCACGAGCCCGGCGAGCACGCCGTCCGCTCCGTCACCCTCGACCGTGACCTCGACCGTGTCGCCCTTGGCCGCGCCAAGCATCATCAGCCCGAGGATTGATCCGCCTGCCGCGCTGTTGGGGGCCTTGCTGACGCTGACCTTGACGCCCTCCGGCAGGGCTGCGACCGCGCCGACGAACTTCGCGCTCGCCCGGGCGTGCAGCCCGCGGCGGTTGACGATGGTGATGCTCTGGCTTGCCTCCCCCACGGCGCTAGCCCCTAGGCCTTGGCCCGGGCGGGCGGCGTTTCCTGCCCGAGGAGTTCGCTGGCGATGGTGATGTAGTTGCGCCCGGCCGTCTGGGCAGCGTGGACCGCGCCGGTCACGTCCATCGCCTTGCGCGCGCCGGCAAGGCGGATCAGCATCGGCAGATTGATCCCCGCGATCACCTCGACATGGCCCGAATCGAGCAGCGAGATGGCGAGGTTGGAAGGGGTGCCGCCGAACAGGTCGGTCAGGATGATGACGCCCTTGCCGCTGTCGACCGTGGCAATCGCCTCGGCGATGTCGGCGCGGCGCTGCTCCATATCGTCATGGGGGCCGATGCAGACCGTGACAATCCCGTCCTGCGGGCCGACCACGTGCTCCATGGCCTCGACAAACTGGTCCGCGAGGCGGCCATGGGTTACCAGGATCAAGCCGATCATGCGTGAAAAAGGGTCCGTCTATTGCCCGACCGGGGTGGGCGTTACGCGTTTTTAACAGGCGGGACAATGCGCCTTTGCATCGTGCCGCAACACCTGAGCGGGTCTAACGGCGATCCCCTTCGATGGCATCAGCCGCGCGCGAGCCCAGATTGCGGTGCCGGACAGTGGGCGAAAATCCCGCGCCGCGCAAGGCCTGAGCCATCTGCTCGGCCGTGTAGACCGAGCGGTGTCTCCCGCCGGTACAGCCGAAGGCGACGTGGACATAGGGTTTGCCTTGCGCAGCGTAGCGCGGGAGCAGCACCAACAGCAGGTCGCGAATCCGCGCAAAGACGTCGGCGAAGGCCGGATCGCGCTCGATATGTTCGCCCACCGCTGCGTTTTGCCCGGTCTGTTCCCGCAATTCCGGCACCCAGTGGGGATTGTCGAGGAAGCGCATGTCGAACACGAGGTCGGCCAGCGGCGGCATCCCGCGCGCAAAGCCGAAGCTGGACAGCGTCAGGGTCAGCGCCGCGGTGCTCTCGGCCGGGGCGAACAGTTCGCGGATGCGCGCCTGCAGGTCGTTGCTGGTCAGCGCGGTGGTGTCGATCATCACCTCGGCCCAGCGCCTGAGCGGCTCGAACAGCTCGCGCTCGGCGGTGATGCCTTCGAGCACCGGACGCCCGGCGGCCATCGGGTGGCGGCGGCGGGTTTCATTGAAGCGGCGTTCGAGCTCGCCTCCGGCACAGTCGAGGAACAGGAAGGTGAGCGCGATGTCGGGGCGCTGGCCGAGCTTCTTCACCAGCGCGATGATGTCGGCAGGGACAAAACCGCGGGTGCGCGAATCGAAGCCAATCGCGAGCGGCCCGCGCGCTGCTTCATGAGGAGCGGCAACAAGGCGTTCGAGCATTCGCACGGGAAAGTTGTCGATCGTCTCCCAGCCCATGTCCTCGAGCACCGCCAGCGCGGTCGATTTGCCCGCGCCTGCCAGCCCGGTGACAAGCAGGAGCTGCTGCGGCGGGGCGGGGTGAGGGTCTGGGGTGTCGCTCATGCCGCTTATTGTGACGCCCCAAGGCCTTGATGAAAAGCCGGTTCGAACACAAGGCCGTGGAGCCGCAGCGCCCATTCGGCGCGCTCGGCAGGGGCAATGGTTCCCGGCTGGAAAGCCAGCACCGGAACGGCCACCCCGGCGATGATGCGGGGGGGAAGCGGCGTCTCGGGCAAACGCTCGCTGACGCAATCGCCGAGGGTCAGGATCAGCGCCACCGGCGCAGGCGGGGCAGGAGGCAGGCGGGCAAGGCCAACGCCGCGCACTTCGATGAGCCCGGCGATATGGGGCGCAGGCGAGGCGATCAGGCGCGTGTTGCCGGTGCCGCTTTCGGGCCGCAGCGTCACCGCATCGTCGCCGATGAGCGCCGCGCCGCGGGCGATCAGGGCCAGCGCAAGGCTCGATTTACCGCTCCCCGCCGGGCCTTCGATCAGCAGCGCGCGGCCCCCGATAGCGAGCGCGCCGGCCTGCATGACAAAGGCCTCGCTCACGGTGCGGCCGGCAGCGCGAGGCGCAGGCAGGCACCCGCCGCGCCGTCGGCCCTCGCCTCGGCGACCAGCGAGCCGTCATGCGCCTCGGCAATGGCCCGGCCAATCGCGAGGCCCAGCCCTGAGTGGTTGCCGAAGCTCTCGCCTTCGGGCCGATCGGAATGGAAGCGGCGGAACACGTCCTCGCGCCGCTCGGGAGCGATGCCCGGGCCCTCGTCGCAGACCTCGGTAACGATCTGCCGGTAATCGCGGCGGATGGTGACGCTCACCACGCCTTCGGGCGGGGAGAAGGAGACCGCGTTGTCGATGAGGTTTTCTGCGACTCGTTCGATCTGGGTCGGAACGCCGAGCACGCGGTGGCGACCCGGCGCGGCCTTCAGTTCCAGCCGCCGTCCGGCGTTCATCCCGCGGTCCTCGCGGCTGCGGATGAGGTTGGCGAACAGTTCGGCAAGGTCGAGCGTCTCAAGCTTGGCGCGGCTGATTTCGGCATCGACCCGGCTGGCGGCGGAGATCTCGGTGACGAGGCGATCAATGCGGCGCACGTCGTGCGTGGCGATCTGGATCAGCTCGGCGCGCAGGGCCGGGTCCTCCACCCGCGGCAGGGTGTCGATCGCGCTGCGCAAGCTGGCGAGCGGGTTCTTGATTTCGTGCGCCACGTCCGCTGCAAAGCTGTCGACCGCGTCGATCCGTCCGCGCAGCGCGGCGGTCATGTCCGATACCGCGCGGGCCAGCAGGCCGATCTCGTCGCGGCGCTGCGGCAGGCGCGGGACCTCGACCTCGCGGTCACGCCCCTGCTTGACGCGAACCGCCGCGCGCGCGAGCAGCCGCAGCGGCGTGACGATAGTGCGGGCGAGGAACAGCGATAGCAGCGCCGATGCGGTCATCACCAACAGCACGGCGACACTGAGCGTCGAGCGCGCGGCGCGCACGCTTTCGGTGATGTCGACCGCGTTGCGCACGGTGAGCAGGGTCGCGCCCTGCAGGCCGACCGGCACGGCGGCGGTGATGACCGGGGTGCCGTCAGTCCAGTCGTACAGCCGCACCTGGCTAAGGCCGAGTTCGCGCGCACGGGCGAGTTCTGGCCAGGCGTCGGCGTCCTGCGCCTCGGGCTCGGCATAGTCCTGCACCGGCTCTGCGGCGACGATGGTGTCGATCGTGCGGTCGAGCCAGACGGCGAAGCGTTGTTCCCAATCGTCGTCGCTGATGTCGTTGAAGCGGAATGCGGGGTCGGCGAGCGCAAAGCTGTCGGCGGTGAGCCTGCCGCGCGCGTCGAAGGTGCGCAGCCGCATCCGCTGTTCCTTGCCGATCTGCACCAGCAGCGCCTCCTGCCGCGCGCGGCTGGCTCCGGCGAGCGCCTCGGCGGTGATCTGCGCTTCGATGCGGGCGAGCTTGAAGCGTTCGTTGACGAGCTGCGTGCGGTAGCTGTCGAGGTAGAACAGCCCCCCGCCCAGAAACAGCAGCGGCAGAATGTTGACTGCAAGAATGCGCCCCGTGAGCGCGAAGCGGCCCGTCACGCTCAGCTTTTCGCTGTTGCCGGCGGTGCGGCGGGGGTCAGCCATCGGTAAAGCTGTAGCCTGCGCCATAAAGCGTATCGATTGCGTCGAAGGTCGGATCGACCAGCCGGAACTTGCGCCGCATCCGCTTGATGTGGCTATCGACGGTTCGGTCATCAACGAACACGTCGTCGGGATAGGCCGCGTCCATCAGCTGGTTGCGGCTCTTGATCACGCCGGGGCGGATCGCGAGCGCCTCAAGGATCAGGAACTCGGTGACGGTGAGGCTGACAGTCTGGCTCTGCCACGTCACCTGATGGCGCGCCGGGTCCATGAACAATCGCCCGCGGGTGAGGCTGGCGGGCTGCGGCTCGGCCGGGGAGGCGGCAGGAGCCTCGCCCGCGATCAGCGCGTCGGCACGGCGCAGGATCGCGCGAATCCGGGCGATCAGCAGGCGCAGCGAAAACGGCTTGGCGATGTAGTCGTCCGCGCCCAGCTCCAGCCCGGCCTCCTCGTCGCTCTCGTCGTCCTTGCTGGTGAGGAAGATCACCGGCAGCGGCGAGTGGGCGCGCAAGCGGCGCAACAGCTCCATCCCGTCCATCTTGGGCATCTTGATGTCGAAAACGGCAAGGTCGGGCGGATTGTCGACCAGCGCCTTCAAAGCGGTCTCGCCGTCCGAATAGAGGCGCGTGGCGAAGCCTTCGGCCTGCAAGGCGATCGAGACCGTGGTGAGGATGTTGCGGTCATCGTCGACCAGCGCGATCTGGAGCTTGCGCGCCTCGCCACCTGCGCCCTCGGGCGCGCCGGTGCCGGGTGCGGCATCGGGGGTGCTGCCCTCCATGGTCGTCATCCTGTTTGCAGCCGCCATTGCATGGGACTTTGGGTAGCCTGATCGCGCCGCGCTAGCAACGGCGGCGGATTGCCGCAGGTTCATGGCGTCCGGGCGCTCGTCAAATTTGCCAAGGCACAGCCGGTTTGACGCCGCCAGTCTCACAAACTAAGGCGCGAAGCCAGGGATCGGACAGTTGGTTGATGCGGCCTGCGCCTGATGTTGCATACGTATGCGCACCTGCTACGGGATGTGAACAGAAGGCACACGGATTCGGCAGCACCAGCTGGCCTTCCCCTTCTTGAAACCATGCCCTGCCGCCTCGCCCAGGAGACGTTAAGTTGACCTCGCTCGCAACCCCGCTGGCCGCCCAGAACCTCCACACCCGTGCGCGCCTTCACGCCAATCTCGGCACCGCCGCGCTGGTCGAGCACGCGCTCGCCCGGGGTGAGGGCAAGCTGACGAAGCACGGCGCGCTGCTGGTCGAGACCGGCAAGTTCACCGGGCGCAGCGTCAAGGACAAGTTTATCGTCCGCGATGCCGCGACCGAGGACACCATCAATTGGGGCACGGTCAATCAGGCGATGAGCGAGGCGCACTTTGCCAACCTCAAGGCCGATTTCCTCGCGCACCTCGAAGATCGCGAAGAGCTTTACGTGGCCGACCTGTTCGGCGGCTCGCAGCCCGAGTACCGCGTGAACGTCCGCGTCATCACCCAGATGGCGTGGCACAACCTGTTCATCCGTACCCTGCTGGTGCGGCCTTCGGCAGAGGAAGTGGCGAGCTTCGTCCCCGAATACACGATCATCAACCTGCCGAGCTTCAAGGCGAACCCCGAACGGCACGGCTGCCGCAGTGACACGGTGATCGCCGTGAGCTTCACCGAGAAGCTGATTCTGATCGGCAACACCGAATATTCGGGCGAAATGAAGAAGGGCGTGTTCGGCCTCCTCAACTTCCTCCTGCCCGCGCAGGGCGTGATGCCGATGCACTGCTCGGCCAATGTCGGCGCCGACGGCAAGAGCGCGATCTTCTTCGGCCTGTCGGGCACCGGCAAGACCACGCTTTCGGCCGACGCCAGCCGCACCCTGATCGGCGACGACGAGCACGGCTGGTCGGACACCGCGGTCTTCAACTTCGAAGGCGGCTGCTATGCCAAGATGATCAACCTTTCGGCCGAAGGCGAGCCCGAGATCTTCGCCACCACCCGCATGTTCGGCACGATCCTCGAGAACGTGGCGATGGACGAGGACACGCGCG